>DASYNT010000142.1:0-20018 GCA_036008405.1 Xanthobacteraceae bacterium | reverse complement strand
ACCTCTCCCCGCGTACCGATAGAACGCCGACCAAGCCTACAATGGGGCCTCATCTGCGACTCTCCTTGGGGAGCGTCCAGAGGACTCATCTAGGATTGCAACCTCGGAGCCACCTCTTCGGCCTCTTCGGCTGCAAAAATCTGCAGCGCAACAAAAGAATCAGCTGTAACCCCATTAACTATGGATATGTAGTTTGCAGTTGTAGTCGGCGGAGAATATGGTAGAAGCGTATAATCGACAAAAAAGCTGCCAGCGGTAACAGACGGTGCCTCATTTGGCATGGACACGTTCCTCCCCGCATTACCTCGAAGCCCATTCAGCGAATGTCTAACTTTCCAAATAAAACAAGCCACAAAGATAATATAATCTCTGGAATTGCGTAGAAAAACGCAAATATTATAGAGATAAATAGTGCCGCAACCTTCATCGCACCGTACGAATTAATAAAATCGTGCGGCACAAACAATGCATTAAACATGATTGAAAAAAACAAAATACCAAAAAGAACGATTTTTATATACGCCTTCTTTGGCTCGATCTTCATCTTTCTCATCCGCGCGAGCTGAGTGTCTACAATCGCATCGCGCGCCGCGCTCAGATAGAAAACCCGAAACAAAAAAGACAAGATACAGGCCAGCTCAATTAGACAAAGATCTGACATAGTCAGTATTGATTGCTCAAGTAAGGTATTGAACACCGGGAATTTGTATATAAAAAATGATTTATCACACCAAGTATATGTCAGCCATTGGTGCAGTATAACAAAAGGCAACACAATAAGCCCGAGCGCTCCAATAGCGCGGTTAATAATTACAAATGTGCTGTTTTTGAAGAACTTCATCGCGCCACCTCAAAACTGGGTTAGCTTCTAATCAACTTGGGTGAAGTGATCGTCATACATGAAAACGGGTGCGGCCGCACCATGGAACGGCCTTGCGGCCGAAAGGGTCCTAACCATGCGCCGGCTGCTCCGTTGTCAAATTCCTTTCCCGCAACACACCGCCCGCCCGGCCTTCGTGAGTTCGCTAGGCACAGAATCGTCCTGCAGTATTTCGGTTACTGGGACATAAGATCAAGATATGAGTTCGTGCGTCAGAGTGAAAGGCCATGCTTCGATACAGCAAGGGCTTTCGGTAGAGCTTTCTGGCCCCTGCCTACCGCACCAGGCGCGAACACCTCGTCGCCCCTCAATCCCGCAGCAATTCGTTTATGCTGGTCTTGGCGCGCGTCTTCTCGTCGACCCGCTTGACGATGACGGCGCAGTAGAGGCCCGGCCCGGGGGCGCCGTTCTTGAGCGGCTTGCCGGGCTGGGTGCCCGGCACCACCACCGAATAGGCCGGCACCTCGCCCTGGAACACCTCGCCGGTCTCGCGGTCGACGATCCGCGTCGAGGCGCCGATGAAGACGCCCATGGAGAGCACCGAGCCCCGGCGCACCACCACGCCCTCGGCCACTTCGGAGCGGGCGCCGACGAAGCAATCGTCCTCGATGATGACCGGGCCCGCCTGCAGCGGCTCGAGCACGCCGCCGATGCCGGCGCCGCCGGAGATGTGGCAGTTCCTGCCGATCTGCGCGCACGAGCCGACCGTCGCCCAGGTGTCGACCATGGTGCCGGAATCCACGTAGGCGCCGAGGTTCACGAAGGACGGCATCAGCACCACATTGGGCGCGATATAGGCGGAGTGGCGCACGATGGCGCCGGGCACCGCGCGGAACTGCGCCTGGCCGAACTGCTCGCGCTGCCAGCGGTCGTATTTGAGGGGCACCTTGTCCCAGCCCCAGGCGCGGGCGTCGGGCCCGGCGCCGAACGGGACGACCTCCATGTCGTGGAGCCGGAACGACAGCAGCACCGCCTTCTTGAGCCACTGGTTGACGTGCCAGCGGCCGTCGGCCTCTCTCTCGGCGACACGGACCACGCCGCCGTCGAGCAACTCGAGCGCGTGGTCGACCGCATCGCGCACCGTGCCCTTGGTCGCGGGACTGACATCGTTGCGCCGCTCGAAGGCGTCGTCGATGATGTTGGCGAGCTCGGTGTGCGACATGAAAATCCCCGGGGGTTTGTCCGGCTGGTGTCGCGGACCGGCCGATCGATGTCAACGGGGCGGCGGCCACGGTTCCCTCGGCTTGAAGAAGCTCGACCAGGACGGGCGGCGCAGGAATCACGGGGACGGCGCCTGCCGCGCAGGACGATCTGTCGGCGCACGGCCAGTGGCGACGGCCCCGCATCTCAGATCGCGATATGGCGGCCGATCTCGACGACCTGCTCGCCGGGCAGGTTGAAGAAGTCGGTCACATGGGCGGCGTTGCGCTCCATGGCGGCGAACAGGGCTTCCTGCCAGTGCGGCAGGCCTCTGCCGTCCTCCCGCGGGGTCACCGTCTCGTGTCCGACGAAATAGGTGACGTCGGCGAGGTCGATGGCGCAGCCATATTCCTTGAGCTGGGTCAGCAGGCGCGGAATATCCGGGCGCTCCATGAATCCGTAATGGACGATGGCGCGCCAGAAGTTCGGCGCCGCCTGGGTGAACGTCACCCGCATCTCGTCGGCAATCCAGGGCACCGGCTCGGTGATCGTCGTGACGGCGAGCACGTGCTGCTGGAGGGCGCGGTTGTGGCGGACATGCCAGACCAGCACCGGCGGCGTGTCGCGCGTGGCGCGGGTGAGGAACACCGCCGTGCCGGGCACACGGGGAATCCGCTCTTGCTCCAGCTTGGCCATGAAGGTGTCGAGCGGCACCAGGCCCTCGTGGATGCGCGCGGTGACCGCGTCGGCGCCGCGATGCCACACATACATCATCGTGTACACGGCGGCGGCGAGCACCAGCGGAACGTAGCCGCCTTCAAATATCTTCAAGGTGTTGGAGACGAAGAACGCGGCATCGATGACGAGGAAGATCCCGGCGACGGCGATGCTGGCGGCGAGGCTCCATTGCCAGATCTCGCGCATGGCGATCAGCAGCAGGGCCGAGGTCATCAGCATCGTCGCCGACACCGCGATGCCGTAGGCGGCGGCGAGGTTGTCGGATTTGCCGAATCCGACGGTGAGCCCAATGGTGACCACCATCAGCATCCAGTTGACCGGGCCGACATAGATCTGCCCGTAGCCCTCCGCCGATGTCTGGGTGATCTTGAGCCGTGGGAACCAGCCGAGCTGGATCGCCTGGCGGGTCATGGAAAACGCGCCGGTGATGATGGACTGGCTGGCGATGACCGTCGCCGCGGTGGCAAGAGCGATCATCGGCATCAGAAGCGGCGCCGGACACAGCCGGTAGAAGATGTTCTCGGCGGTCACGCCGTGGTCGAGCACGATGGCGGCCTGGCCGGCGTAATTGAGCACCAGGCTCGGAAACACGATGGCCGACCACGCCAGCCGGATCGGCCTGGCGCCGAAATGGCCCATGTCGGCGTAGAGCGCCTCGGCGCCGGTGACGCAGAGGAAGACGCCGCCCAGGACGGCGAAGCCCTCGAATCCGCCGTGGGCGAGATAGGAGACCGCGTAGCGCGGGTCGAGCCCGAGCAGCACCGCGGGATGGCCGGCGATGCCCCAGATGCCCAACAGGGCGATGGTGGCGAACCATGCCGCCATCACCGGGCCGAAGGCTTGCCCGATGCGCGCGGTTCCCTGGGATTGAATTGCAAACAGCGCAATGAGGATCGCGACCGCGGTCGGCACCACATAGGGGCCGAGCCCGGGCGCCGCTATGGTCAGGCCTTCGAGGGCCGAGAGCACGGAAATCGCCGGCGTGATGGCGCCGTCACCGTAGATGAGGGCGGCCCCGAACAGGCCCAGCGCGACGATCGCCGGCCGTTTCTCGCGCTTGGCCCCCAACAGCGCCATCAAAGCGAGGATGCCGCCTTCGCCGTCATTGTCGACCCGCATGGCGATGGTGACATATTTGATGCTGGTGATCGCGATCAGCGTCCACACGATCAGGGACAACACCCCGAGCACGGTCGCCCTGCCGTCCCCGCCGGAGAGATCGAGCACGGTCTTGAGCGTGTAGAGCGGGCTGGTGCCGATGTCGCCGAACACGACCCCGAGCGCCGCCAACCCCAACGCCGCGATGCCGCCGGGGGGACTCGCATCGCGTTCTGGCATGAGGTCACCGCAGCTGCGTGGGGATGGCGGTTGTGGACGCAGGATGCCCCACCCGGTCCGGTTTACATCGGTGTTTGCGTCATTCCTGTGACCACCCGGGTGCCCCCGCGATCAGCCGGCGGGAATGACCGGTAGCGCAGCCTCGTCACCGCCGCGGCCGTCGTCTCGTCGCCGAATGAGCGGCGAACGCGGTAAAGGTTTGTCCGCCGACAATCGATCAGTGTTCGCTCGCTCTCCCGCGTGCGGGAGAGGGAGTAGAAAAGCCGTTCATTCAGACGAATTGAAGCGATAATTCGCGGACGAGTCGTAACCTAATTTTGCGCGCTCTTGGTGCTGGCGATGCGCCAGATGGTGCCGTTGGCGTCCTCGGACACCAGGAGGGCACCGTCTTTCGCAACCGCAATGCCGACCGGACGCCCCCATACCGTTGCATCGTTCAGCACGAAGCCGGTGGCGAAATCCTCGTACTCGCCGGTCGGCACGCCATCCTTCATGATGACGCGGATCACCTTGTATCCGGTCCGCCTGCTGCGATTCCACGAGCCGTGCTCGGCGGCGAAGAGATTGCCGGCGTATTCCGGCGGGAATTGCTGCCCGGTATAGAACGCGATGCCGAGCGAAGCGGAATGGGCCTGCAGCAGGACGTCGGGAACGGTGATCTTGTCCTTGAGATCGGGACGCGCGCCGCGGTGCCGCGGATCTTCATTGGCGCCGAGATAGTACCACGGCCAACCGTAATAGGCGCCCTCCCTCACGCGAGTGATGTAGTCGCTGGGCACGTCGTCGCCCAGGCCGTCGCGCTCGTTGGTCGAGCACCAGAGCTCGTCCTTGGAGCTGACGGCGAGGCCGACGCAATTGCGAATTCCGGTCGCGAAGACGTGGCCGTTCTTGCCGTCGGGTGTGAACTCGAGCACGTCGGCGCGGTCCGTCTCGAAGCCCCAGGCGGCGCCCGGTGCATGCTGCGCGTTCCACTTTCCCAGCGCCGACGGATCGAGCTTTTCGAGCCCTTCGGCGACATTGGAGGCAGACCCAACCGAGACGAACATTTTCCGGCCGTCAGCCGAAAACACCACGTCGCGCGTAAAATGGCTCGGGCCGGCGGGAAGGCGGCCGACCACCGTTTCGGCCGGGCTGCGCGCCTTGAGGTCGCCGTTCGCATAGGCGAAGCGCACCACCGCATTGGTGTTGGCCACGTAAACCCATTTCGGGTCGGCGCCCGGCGGATAGAAGGAGACGCCGAACGGCTGGTTCAGCCCGGAAACGAACACCTCCTTGCCCGGCTCGCCGCGCTCCGACGGCCGCAGCACGCGGATGCGGCCGGAACCGGTCTCGACGACGAACACGTCGCCATTGGGCGCGACGCGCATCTGGCGCGGACGGTCGAGCCCCGCAGCGAACAGGGTCGCCTCGAATCCCGGCGGCACTAGCGGCTTTTCGTTGCCGGTTCGCGACGCCACCCGCACCCCGTTGTCTCTCGACCCCGCCAGGTTCGCCGGCGGCAGATCGGCCGGCCTGATGTGGCGGCGCAGGCCGGGCCGGTCGGCCCGCCAATCCGTGAACGCCGCTTTGCCTTCGAGATGCTGGGGCGCGTCCTGTGCCGGCGCCGGGACCGGCGCGGCGAGCACGACGCCGGACACCATCGCCGCTCCGAAACTCGTCAGGCAGGTTTGCTTTTTCATGGCTGAAACCTCGCGTTGAGGCGTCAGATTAACATGGAATTTCAGGTCCTGCTTTGCCCATCTCGCGGACCGGGGCCGGCGAACCGCTGTGACGACGAGATTCGTGGCCGCCTCGCGCCCGGCCGGCGCGCCTTGCAGGCCCTACCCGCAGGCTCTACTTGCACAGGGCGCGGGTCACGAAATGCTCCAGCGTGCAGGCCCCTTCCGGCGCGTCGCGGCCGGAGGTGCGATAGGGTGGCTGGCATTTCTCCGCTGTTACGAAATCGACGCTGGCGCCGGTCCCGTAGCCGCGGGCGCGGCACAATGCCCCCGCCGCGGCTTGGCAGTCGGGAGCGCCGTTGCCGGCAACGGCGCATTGCTCCCGGCCGCTGGCGACGCCGGCGACGGGCAGCTTGGTGACGCCGTCCACGGCGACGTCGGCAGCCCCCTTGGCGGCATCGGCCGCTCCCTTGGCGACGCTGGAAGCCGCGTTCGCGGCGCCCTTGGCGGCACCCATCATGGCGTCGAATCCGTTGCCCATCGAGGTCATGCCCTGCTGCAGCCATGTGCCGAAAACACCGGCGAGGCCCGGACCTTCCGTCGCGGGGGGTGGCGCCGGCGCCGGGGCAACGACAGGCGGGTCGCTCGGCGGCACGAGCGGCGCGGAGATGGTTTGCGCGGCCGCGATGCCGGCCAGGAGGAACACCGAGGCGGCAGCCCCGGCGATCCCGGTTCGCGACCTGCCGCGCCGAAACGACGTCTTCTGATGCGACGTATGCCGACGCGACGTGTTGCGTGGTTTCGCGGTGGTAGCCATCGCCTGCTCCAGCACTGACATCACGAGGCAAGATTCCCAAGCATTGCAATGGGAGGAAATTGCGGCGCCACTGCGATCCGACTGCCCGGTCAGAACAGGTAGACCGCGGCGATGATCCCGCCCAGCAGCACGGCCACGCTGATCGCGAACCAGAAGCCCAGGCGCTTTTCGATGATTTCGCGGGCCTGCGGACCGTAGCGGCTGAGCAGGAATGCGGCGAGGAAGAACCGCATGCCCCGCGCAATGATGGAAAACACGATGAAGAGAGCGAGGCTGTAGCCGGCGAATCCGGAGGTGATGGTGACGATCTTGTAGGGGATCGGGGTCACGCCCTTGAGCAGGATGATCCAGGTCCCCCACCGCGCATAGGCCTCGCGAAACGCCTCGACCTTGTCGCCATAACCATAAAGCGAGATCAGCCAGTGGCCGACGGAATCGTAGAGGAAGGCTCCGATGAAATAACCGAGCACACCGCCGGCGACCGAAGTCACGGTACAGATGGCGGCGTAGGACCAGGCCTTTTCGGGCCGCGCCAGCGACATCGGGATGAGCATGGCGTCGGGGGGAACCGGAAACACCGAGCTTTCCAGAAACGCCACGAGCCCCATCAGCCACAGCGCATAGGGCTTGTGGGCGGCAGCGATGCACCAGTCATATGCGCTTCTCAGCATGGCGCGCCTGCATATAGGCCGTACCCGCCATTGTCCATCGAGGAGAAGCGAGGCCAGCGGCGGCGGACGGTGCGACGCATATTGATATGGTCGACCTCGTCCGCAGGGGGACGCTGTTGCGCGCGCCTCGAAGGACGGCCACAGGCGAGATCGGGGCGGCTTCCATCCTTCGATACGCGTGCTTCGGACAGCACATCGCGATGAGGTCCGTGGACTGAGGTTACGTTCCGTCCGATTCGATCGGATTCATGGAATCGATCCACTCGGTGGTGGCTTCCGGATAGCCTCGAATTCACAGAGGGCCTTATGCCGGCGTCCACATCCATCGGCGGTGCAGACCGCCGGAATTACTGCCGGCGACGCACCCGAAGCTCCGACGCGGCCTTGGCGCGCCTCTTGGCGAGCATGTTCCGCTTCAGGAGCTTTTCGGCGATGCCGAACAGGCCTTCGCGCCGCTCCATCTCCTTCCACACTTCGCCGGGGCGCACGCCGCAGGCTGCCCACACGACAACGAGATTGTAGAGGAGATCGGCGCTTTCGCGCACCACCGCATTGCGGTCGCCGTTCACGGCGTCGATCACGACCTCGATCGCTTCCTCGGCGAGCTTTTTGGCGATCTTGGAACGGCCGGCCTGGAACAAGCGCGCGGTTCGCGACACACCGGGATCGGAGTCCCTCGCCTCCAGCACCGCGTCGTATAGCCGGTCGATCGAATCAGTCATTCGGGTAGATTAGTCGCATCTCCATGATCGGCAAGTTGACGGCCACGAACGGTCACGAGCGGTAGGATGCGACCACGCGCGGCGAAGTGCCGGCAGCGATCGGAGGTCGTGGCCGAACTCCGGCGTTTGCGCCGCTTGGGCGCGGTTGGCGACGTCGTCGCGATGGAGCGTCGCGCGCCGAACGGATTCACGCCGGCCTCACATCGACGGTTCCCCCGGTCGCGTCGACGGGCGGAAGCCTCACCGCGATGCTCGTCGACGCGAACTCGATAGCGAAACTCCGATCGATCGTCATCCGTCCGACCCTGCTTGACGGAGAGGTCGGCCATACAGGCTACTCGATGCGCATGAATTTTCGGCTTCTTCCTGACATCCGTTCCGCCCTGCGCCGGCTCGTTGGGCGCCGGACCTGCGGCATTTCAAGTCCCAGAAATCGCCGCAGAGCCGTGGCGGGCGACGCCGCGACATGATCAAATTTTATCGATCCGCCAGAAGGTTTTGATCGCAGGGGCCGATCTGATAGAACCGCGTTGTCCAGCGGCAGCGCGGGGCAATCGCGTCGATTGCCGTTGGCGATTTCCGGCTGTTCAGGCTGGAACCTTCTTCGCACGAGGTTCCCTGATGCTCGACCGTACCAATCAGCGTGCAGATCAGCCGCCCGACCAGCCGCCTCAGCGCAGCCGGGCGCCCGCGGACTTCCAGGAGCACCTGGCGCGACTGGAAGCCGCCGGACTCCTGGTCCGCATCGACCGCGAGGTCAACAAGGACACCGAGCTTCACCCGCTGGTGCGCTGGCAGTTCCAGGGCGGGCTGGACGAGGACCAGCGCCGCGCCTTCCTGTTCACCAATGTGGTCGGATCCGACGGACGCCGCTTCGACATGCCCGTTGCGGTCGGGGCGCTGTCGGCCTCGGCACAAATCTATGCCGTCGGCATGGGGCGCCCGGTCGAGGAGATCGACACCGCCTGGAACGAGGCGATCGCGCATCCGTTGCCGCCCGTCACCGTCGCCGCACCGCCGTGCCAGGAAGTCGTGATCACCGGCGACGATCTGCACGGCGAGGGCAAGGGGCTGGCGCTGTTGCCGGTGCCCGTGTCGACGCCGGGCTTCGACGCCGCGCCCTATCTCACGGCGACGCTGTGCGTCACCAAGGACCCGGATACCGGTGTGCGCAACATGGGCACCTATCGCGCCCAGCTCAAAGCCAGCGACCGGCTGGCGGTGCGGATGGCATCGCGGATCGGCGGCGCCGGGGGCTATCTGCATTGGCAGAAATATCGTGCCCGCAAGCAGCCGATGCCATGCGCCATCGTGCTCGGATGTGCTCCGGTGGTGGTGTTCACCGGCCCGCAGAAGCTCGCCGTCGACCAGGACGAGATGGGCGTTGCCGGCGCGCTCGCCGGGCTCCCGATCCGCACCTCCAGGGCGGTGACCATAGACGTCGAGGTGCCCGCCGACGCCGAGATCGTGATCGAGGGCCTGATCGATCCGGAACTGCTGGAGCCGGAAGGGCCGTTCGGCGAAAGCCATGGCTATATCGCGCTCGAAGACTTCAACCTGTCGATGCAGGTCACCGCGATCACCCACAAGCGCAAGCCGGTGTTCGTGTCGATCGTGAGCCAGGTGACGCCCAGCGAGTCGAGCGTGATCAAGCGGGTCGCCTACGAGCCGATGTTCCTTTCGCACTTGCGCGACAAGCTGACGGTCAGGGGCATCCGCCGGGTGGTGCTGCACGAGCCGTTGAGCAACATCCGCCCGGTGATCTTCCTGCAGTTCGCACCGGGCACGCCGCAAAGCGAGGTTTGGCGCGGCCTCAACGGGGCGGCGACGCTCCGGGCCGATTGCGGCAAGATCGTCGTTGCGGTCAGCGAGGACATCGATCCTCGCAACGCCGACGCGGTGTTCTGGTCGCTCGCCTATCGCGCCAATCTCGGCGAGGACCTGCTCGTGGTGCCCCATCGTTCCGCCGGACATGGGCCGAAGACCGGACGGCGCGGCGACGATGCCACGCTGCTGATCGACGCCACCTTGAAGCATCCGATGCCGCCGCTGGCGCTGCCGGCGCGCCAGTATATGGAGCACGCCCTCGCCATGTGGGAGGAATTGCACCTGCCGAAACTCAAGCCGCGGCCGCCCTGGCACGGCTATTCGCTCGGCGAATGGGATCCGGCATGGGATCGCTATGCCGAGCGCACCGTCGAGGGGCGCTGGGCCGAAACCGGCGTCGAAACCTTCGCCCGCCGGCGCGGTGGAATCACGCCGGAAACCCCGGTGCACGCGGTCGAAGCGAAAGACAAGCGGCGCCCGTGACGGTGCGGCGGCTTCGCCGCCGTCATCGCCGGCTCTGTTTGATCGTTCCGGGGCGCGCTCCGGCGCGAACCCGGAATCGAGACGGTCTTCCGCCTGCGCCGCAGCCCGGATCGCGGGTTGGCGCGAAGAAAGACGTCTGCCCCGGAATGGCGATGTACCGGTCTCCTACAACCCGAACACGTAGACCATCGTGGCATTGCCCTGCAGGCGCAGTTCGGGATGGCGCCCGAGCTGGCTCCTGGTATTGCGCGGCGGTGCAGCGCCGGGGCCGGCGCAGCACAGGCCGGAGGCGATGGCGACGTATTGCTTGCCGTTCACCGCATAGGTCATCGGCGGGGCGTTGAAGCCGGAGCCGACATTGACTCGCCACAATTCGTCGAGGGTCTGGTCGTCATAGGCGAGAATGGTGCCGTCGATCATGGCGGTGACCACGAGGCCGCCGGCGGTGGAGAGCACGCCGGCTGCATTCGGATAAGGCAGGTCGACGCGTTTTTTGACTTCGCCGGTATTTGGATCGAACATGACCAGGCCGCCGGTGACGGGGCCCTCCACGCCGGTGGCGCCGCCCATGAATCGGCCTTTCACGTGGGCCGTGAGGTCCGGCGCGACGCGGCTGCAGCCCTCGAAGGTCGGGATGTAGACCAGGGCGGTTTTGCGGCTGTAGGACGCCGGCCAGAAATTGGTGCCTCCTGCGATGGTCGGGCACACCCTGCGCGCCAGCTTGTCCTGGTTGGCAGTGGCGGGCTCGGCGTAGAGTTGCAGGTCCTTGCCGGGATCGTATTCGAGCGGCTTGCCGGTCTTGGGATCGATGCCCTTGGTCCAGTTCGCTTCCTTGACGTGCTGGGCAGCCTCGAGGAACTGGCCGTTGAGCCGGTCGAAGACGTACTCGAAGCCGTTGCGACCGGCATGGGACAGGATCTTGCGGTCCTCGCCGTTCACCTTGGTGTCGATGATGATGTGGCTGCCGGTCTCGTCATAGTCGCGGTTGTCGTTCGGCGTATATTGGTGAAACCACCTGATCTTGCCGTTTGCCGCGTCGAAGGCGATCGCGCTCGAGGTGTAGAGGTTGTCGCCGGGCCGGTAGGTCGGATCATAGGCGGGAACCGCGTTGCCGGAGCCCCAATAGGTGAGGTTGGCGGCTGGATCATAGGAACCGGTGACGTAGAAGGCGCCGCCGCCGGTCTGCCATGCCCCGTGATTGTCCTTCCAGGTCTCGCTGCCGGGCTCGCCGGGGGCCGGAATCGAATAGGTCTTCCATTGAATGTCGCCGGTCCGCGGATCGAGCGCGGCCACCCAGTTGCGCAGGCCGCGGTCGCCGCCGGAGCCGCCGATGACGATGGAATCCTTGAGCGCGAGCGGCGCCGCGGTGAGTTCCAGGTCGGCCTGGTCGAGCAGGCTCTTGTCCCACACGATCGCACCGGTCTCCTTGTCGGTCGCGATCACCCGCCCGGCATAGCCGGTGACGGAGATCACGAGATTCTGCCACAGCGCGACGCCGCGGTTGCGGTCCTGCTTTTCGAGCTTGGGGTCCATCTTCCACAGGAACCTACCGGCGGTGCCGGACCGCACGTCGATCTTGGAGACGACGCCCCAGCTGTCGACCATGTACATGAAACCGTCCTCGACCAGCGGGGTCGCCTCGAGGCTTTCATTGGTCGAGGTGCCGCCGAGCGCGATCGCGAACAAGAGGCGCAGGTTCTTGACGTTTGCCTTGTTGATGCTGTCGAGCGCGGAAAAGCGCTGCGACGTGTAGTCGTGATGGTTCATGAGCCAATTCTGCGGCTCCGGATTGAGCAGGCGCTCGTAGGTGAGATCGGCGGCGGGCGCGGGTACGGCGCCGGCGGTGACCGCCGCAAGGCCGAACGCTGCCATCGCCAACGGCCTTCCAAACCGACCGGGCTCGAGTTTCATGTTTTCCTCCCTGTTTTTGGGCTCGCCTCCCATCCGCTCCGGCAATCGCCGCGATCGGAATGCCGGTGTTCCAACAACGGCGAACGCCGGAGCATGCCCCGGACGCGGCTGCGAGGTCGAGTCCCCGTTTGGGAGGGTGGGTCGGGCGGCTGCGGGCTAGATCGGGTTGCCCGGCAGGGCTGGCAGGGGCTGCGGCTTGCGCACCCGGATGAACTGGTGGACCTTGTGCATCAGGCGCAGGTTCGTTTCGATCTGCGCCAGCACCTGCTCGGCCGTCGCGGTTGGTTTGCCCTGTGCGTGAAGCCGGGAGATCAGCGCGCGCTGACGCGCCATCATCGTCTCCGACTGTGCAATCGGAACGCTCGAACCGGCGAGCGCGGCAAGGCCGTCCTTCATCGCAAAACACCCCCCAGTAACCCTTGAGACCATTATAGCGCATAAATGGCCGTTGGCGATGCCAAAAACACAAAATCCGCATCAAAATACCACGATGATGCTACCGCGATACCAACATCGGGATGGATGCCGGCCGGCGTCATTTGTCTGCCTCCGACACATGGCGGCAAATGCCGTCTCGCCCCGAACGAGCCGCAGCGCAATACCCCTGAACGCCGAGAACTTACTGATAATTAATGCTAATCTCGCCCGATGCTTGCTTTGCCCGTGGCGCCCTTCATAACCACGATGCGCGTTGTTCCCAGCGAGATTCGCCTCCGCTGCGCGGACAACAGCTTTGATGTTGGAGGTTTACCGTGCGCCAGAGTGTTCGTTGCGTTGCGTTGGGTCTTGTTTCCGCCATGGCAGTCGCATTCGCGGCGCTGCCTGCGTCCGCCGGCCTGCTCGATGGCGGCTGGGGCTGCGGCTGCGGCGGGCCGTCCTATGTGGTCATGCCGGACTATGTCGCACCGGCCTTTGTCGAGCCGGTCCCCGCCTTGATCTATCCTCAGATGCAGGTCGTGGTGCAGCCGCCGCTCGTTTACGCGCCGGCCTACGGCTACGGCCCCCCGGTCCGCGCCTGGCGTCATCCCTACGGACACCGCCGCTATTATTGAGATACGGCCGGCGGGCGGATCGGCAAGCGATCCGCCTCGCTGCGCTCGCCGGCCGGGGCGAGCGCCCCGTCCAATGCAAGGTCCGACGGCGCAATCCACCCATGTCCGGCGCAAATCTGGACGAACCCTCCCGCGATATCCAAATAAGCGGCTCCGAGACGAGGGCCGCCAATGTCGATCCGACCAGTCAAGAGCATCGTTCAGTCCACGCCCACCATGGAAGGTGCCGGGGTGAAGCTTCACCGCGCCTTCGGGTTCGGCAATACCGGCGATTTCGACCCGTTCCTGCTGCTGGACGACTTCCGCAACGATCGTCCCGAGGACTATCGCGCTGGCTTTCCGTGGCACCCGCACCGCGGCATCGAGACCATCACCTATGTGCTGTCCGGCACGGTCGAGCATGCCGACAGCCTCGGCAACAAGGGCCGGCTCGGGGCCGGCGACGTGCAGTGGATGACCGCCGGCAGCGGCATCATGCACCAGGAAATGCCGCAGGGTGACCCGCGCGGGCGCATGCACGGCTTCCAGCTGTGGGCAAACCTGCCGTCCTCCCTCAAGATGACGGCGCCGCGCTACCAGGACATCCCGGCAATCGAGATTCCCGAAACGGTCGAGGATGACGGCACCACGGTGCGGGTGATCTGCGGCGACTTTGCCGGCAAGCGCGGCCCGGTGGACGGCATCGCGACCGAGCCGCGCTATCTCGACGTCTTCGTTCCTCCGGGCCGGCGCAAGACCCTGGCGGTAGAAACCTGGCGGCACGCTTTCGCCTATGTGTTCGAGGGCTCCGGCAGCTTCGCCGGGGCTTCGAAGCCGTTCGGCGTCCTGACCGAGACGGAAACCGGCGACACCCTCGTGCGCGAACGCACCGGCAACCGCTCACTGGTGCTGTTCGACAAAGGCGACGAGGTGACGGTCGAAGCCGGCGAGGACGGCATCCGGTTTCTCCTGGTGTCGGGCAAGCCCATCGAGGAGCCGGTCGCCTGGTATGGCCCGATCGTGATGAACACCAAGGCGGAACTGCAGCAGGCGGTGGCCGAGCTCAACAATGGCACCTTCATCAAGCACGGGTGAAGGTGCACGAAGGTGCACGAAGGTGCACGAAGGTGCACGGTGAAGGCATTGAACGCGCTCAGGCTGCGTGACAGACTATGGCAATGAATCAGGTCCGCACCTTTGCCGTTGTGCTGGAGCCCGAACAGGAGGGCGGATTCACCGTGCGGGTTCCTTCCCTTCCCGAAATCGTAACTTACGGGAACGATGAAAAGGAAGCCCTGGCGATGGCGGAAGATGCTATTCGCCTTGTGTTCGAGGATTGTACTGCGCGCGGCGAGCCCCTTCCGGGCGGCGAGCCGCCTCGCATCCGCGAGGTCACCATAACGCCGGCCGCATGAACCAGCGGCCGCCGTCGCTCCCGTGACATGCGAGCCCGTGTGTGCCCGCCCCGGCCCTATGGTAGTCTTGCGCGGAACCGGGCGCAGGTGACGCCGGGTATGGCGGGAGCTTCATGATGTCGAGTCGTCTCGTGATCTCGGCGATTTGCGCTGGGCTTGCGGTCATGGCCGCGGCCTCGTCGTCGTCGGCGCAATCCTGGCCGCAGCGGAACGTCCGCTTCATCGTGCCGCTGGGGCCGGGCAGCGGCGTCGACATCGCGGCGCGGCTGTTCGCCGACAAGCTGTCGGCGCGCTGGGGCAAGCCTGTGGTGGTCGAGAACCGGCCCGGCGGCGACGGCATCGTCGGGATCAGCGCCTTTGTCGGCGCCCATGACGATCATACGCTGCTGTTCACGCCGGCCGCGACCTTCAACGCGCATCCCTTCCTCCACGACAAGCTGCCCTACGACGTCGCCGATCTCGCGCCGATCGCGCGGGTCTCGAACACCATCGTCGCGATCGTGACTCCGGCCGCCATGAAAGCCGGATCGCTCGGGGACTTGTTCGCCCAGGCTCGCGAGAGGCCTGGCAAGCTCAACTGGGCGACCGCGACCGGGATCAGCGATTTCCTGCTCGCCTCGTTCCTCGAGAACGCCGGTCTCGACATGTCGAAAGTGCCCTACCGCGACACCGTGCAGGCATCCACCGACCTCGCCGAAGGGCGCATCCAGTTCTATTGGGGGGCGCTCGCGATCGTGCGGCCGCAGGTCGAGGCCGGCAAGGCCCGGCTGGTCGCGGTCAGCAACAGCACGCGCGCTCCCGACTATCCGGACGTTCCGACCGTTGTCGAGGCCGGCTATCCGGCGCTGCACTACGATGGCCTCGCCGGGCTGTTCGGGCCGCGGGATCTTCCCGCCGACATCCGCGAGCGCATCGCCGCCGACGTCAAGACCATCGCCGCCGACCCCGTGATCGCCGCGCGCCTGCGGTCCTCCGGCCAGATCGCCAACCCGGGACGGGCGCCGGAGTTCGCCGCCTCGATCGAGCAGCAGCGCGCCATCGTCGCCAAGATCGCCCGGGAGATGGGGATCAAGCCGGCGACGCGGGCCTCCCAATAGGCGGGCAACGCCCCCAATTCAGCGCGAAGCGAAGCCCCGGAATGACCGCGCTCAATTCTGGGCGGTCAACAGCGGCGTGATGCGGCGCACCGCGACGCGGCGGTTGGCGCGTTCCGGTGCGGGCGTCGGGATCTTGAGGAACTGCTTGCCGTAGCCCTGGCTGGTCAGATTTTCCGCCGGGATCCCGAACTGGTTGGTCAGCACAACGGCGACCGATTCGGCGCGGTGGTCGGACAGCGACAGATTGTCGACGTCGTTGCCCACCGCGTCGGTATGGCCTTCGATCAGGAAGACCTCGGCCGGGTTGCGCTGGATCGCCCTCTGCATGCCTTGGGCGACGCCGGCGAGTCGGTCGATCTGGTCCGGCGCGACCTCCCAGGAGCCGAATTCGAAGTTCACGGTATCGATGTCGACCCGCGGCATCCGTGCGCGCAGCGGCTCGCTGTAGCGGATTTCATCGAGCGTGTAGCGCCGATCGATGCGTTCGACCGGAGGCGCGGCGAGCGTGAGGTAAATATCGTCCGGGGTCGCCCGGACGGTCTCGCGGATGTAGAGCTCGGGGGCAATTCTGATCACCGGCGGCGCCAGGACCAGCCCGACCCCAATGGCGCCCACGGCAAGGGCCGCGCCGCCCACCGCGACGGCGGGACCACCCACCACGACGCCGGGGCCACCCACCACGAATGTGTTGTCGATGATGATCACCTCACGGCCACTCGCATCGCGTCTGAGGCGGCGCAGCAGCCTGCCGTTCGCGTCGACTTCGGTGACGATGCGCGAACCGTCGGGCCGCAGCGCGACGGTGATGGTGTCGTTGCCACGGTGCTCGACATTGACCTCGCGGGCATTGAACCCGAAGCGGGCAGCCTCGTCGTGACGGATGATGTCGTGGCCGCCTTCGCGAATGATGGTGCGGTCGGACTCGCGGATGATGGTGCGATTACCTTCCTGCACCTCCTGCCGCTGCCCGCGCAGCGCGTCGAGATGCTGGGGCATGGTCTTCGGATCGACCGGGTGGGGCGGCACCGCCGCCACCGCGCCATCGGGCGTTCGCTGACCCTGTGGAACAGGGGGCTGGACCGGCGGCGTGGTGGCCTGCTGCGAACCGGGCCGCACGCCGCCGACCCCGGGAGTAATGCCTGCGGCCGGCGCAGCCGGACGCCCGGGCTGCTGGACTGCGGCTGCCGGCGGCGTGCCGGGCCGCTGCAGCTGCGGGTTGGGCGCTGTCAGGGCCGCCGGTGCGGTGGCTGGCGCCGCGCCGGGCCGTGTATTCGGCTGGGCGACCGGGGGCACCGGGCGTGCGGGCGGGGCAGCCGCGGCGGGCGGAACCTGCTGGGCGGGTGCCGCGGCGGCAGGGGTTGTGTGCTGGGGGGCCGCCGCAGCGGGCGGTGTTCGCTGTTGCCCCGCAGCTCCTGCCGGCCCTGCCGGGCGCTGGGACGGAGCTCCGTTCGGCGCCGGCGGGCGGCCCTGTTGACCAGGGGCGGCTTGGCCGGGGCGCTGTTGCTGACCGGGCGGCCGGCGCTGCTCGTTTTGAGGCTCGGCGGCTTGCGCCAGGCGCCAGCCATCATCCAATGCGGCCGCCGGGCGAGTGCCATAGGACGTCGCGATGACGGCCAGCATCGCTGCGGAAATCAGAAAAGATGTTCGTGTCATGCGGTTTCCTCTTCCCCCGGATGGATCGGTCGGCGCCCATTGCCGATTCGGCGCATATGCGCAAGACGGCGCAACGCCCCGCAGCAATGCCAACAACACGACAAAACTACGGCGGCTGGCCGCCTCGCTCGCGCCATGGTGAAACGTGCGCCGGGTGAGCCCCCGCGCGCAAAGTTCCCGCGGTCGCACGTCGGGAGTGTGGCGGGCCACCGGATGGAAGAAAAACGGCCGCGGCGCCCACTCGGACCTGCCGCTCGGACCTGCCGCTCAGACCTGCCACTCAGACCTGCCGCTCGACCAGCAGTCTCTTGATATCGGCGATCGCCTTGGCCGGGTTGAGGCCCTTGGGGCAGGCCTTGGCGCAGTTCATGATGGTGTGGCAGCGGTACAGGCGGAACGGGTCTTCGAGATCGTCGAGCCGGGCGCCGATGGCCTCGTCGCGGCTGTCGCTGATCCAGCGATAGGCCTGCAGCAGTGCCGCCGGGCCGAGATAGCGCTCGCTGTTCCACCAGTAGCTGGGGCACGAGGTCGAACAGCAGGCGCACAGGATGCACTCGTACAGTCCGTCGAGCTTCTCGCGCTCGTCGTGGCTCTGCTTCCACTCCTTCTCCGGAGTGACGGAGACCGTCTGCAGCCACGGTTGGATCGACGCCTGCTGGGCGTAGAAATTGGTGAGATCGGGCACCAGATCCTTCACCACCGGCAAATGCGGCAGCGGATAGATCCGCACTTCGCCCTTGATGTCCTTCATGTCCATCGTGCAGGCGAGCGTGTTGACGCCGTCGATGTTCATGGCGCATGAGCCGCACACGCCCTCGCGGCAGGAGCGGCGGAACGTCAGGGTCGGGTCGATCCGGTTCTTGATCCAGATCAGCGCATCGAGAACCATCGGACCGCAATCGCCGAGGTCGACCTGATAGGTGTCGAGGCGCGGATTGTCGCCGTCGTCGGGATTCCAGCGATAGATGCGGTATTCGCGCAGGCTGCGCGCCCCCGCCGGCGCCGGCCACGCCTTGCCTTGCGTTACCTTCGAGTTTTTCGGGAGAGTAAATTCGACCATGGGAATGTCCGTTTCGGTGGTTTGCCGGAGACGAGGCTCGGTCGCGTCGGATCGAGAAGTTCGTTGACACCGGCTTCGTCGAACAGATCGAGCAGAGCGTTGAAGCCCTTATCAAGCGCGAACCGCAGTTCGCCGGAATAGAGCGGAATGATCGAGAGAAAGCTGATCAGCCGCCCGTCATGTGCGGCCATTTTCCACTTCTCTTTCGGAAAGCCGAGGGGAACCCCCACGGCGAATGCGCAAAATTCGGTGGAAGGATCGAACGGTTCCGGCGGCTCTTCGGTCGCCAGGGTATGTCCGATCCAGAGCCAGCTGTCGTAAAGGTGTGGAAAGCGCGCCGCAAATTTCAAGATTTCGATCGGCCACGCTTTTCCTTCCCGCGCGAGTTGGCCCAGATCGGGTCCGAACCAGTCCTCCGGAACGCAGATGACGAGCTCCGCGCGCTCGCAAGATGAAGGATCTTCCATCCCCTTGGGGACGGCCATCGGCCGGGTGCTCATGCCGCAGGTGACCAGGGTCCAAAAGTCTCGACGCCCGGTCGGAGCAAACACCAAGACGTCCAAATGGACCTGATCGGATACGACTTCATCGTACGCGGTCTCGACCGGTCCGAGAATCGGCTCGAGGTGGGCGAGAATGTCGTTGAAATAGGTCGGCCGTTCCGGCGGCGCGGTGTTCGGCGCCGCAGTGTCACCGTAGTGCTTTATCGTTGCCCCGCCCCGTGCCCGCTCCTCGCCCATCCCACGCCTCCATCCGATCGCGGCTCACGCGTCGGCGCGAGCCTCAATAAACCCGCGCCCTCGGCTCGATGTACTGCACGTCGTTGGTCATGGTGTAGGCGTGCACCGGGCGGTAGTCGATGGTCACCTTGCGGGTGGTGAAATCGAGCCAGGCCAGGGTGTGCTTCATCCAGTTCTTGTCGTCGCGGTCGGGATAGTCCTCGCGGGCATGGGCGCCGCGGCTCTCGGTGCGGTTGGCCGCCGAATCCATGGTCACGACGGCCTGCGCAATCAGGTTGTCGAATTCGAGGGTCTCGACGAGATCGGAATTCCAGATCAGCGAGCGATCGAACAGCTTGGCGTCGCCGACGCCGCCCATCACCTCGTGGATCAGCTTGGAGCCTTCCTCCAGCACCTCGCCGGTGCGGAACACCGCGCAGTTGGACTGCATCACCCGCTGCATGTTCAGGCGCAGGTCGGCGGTCGGCGTGGCGCCGTCGGCGTTGCGGAACCGGTCGAGCCGCGACAGCGGAAGCTCGGCGGAGTCCTTCGGCAGCTCGGCGTGCTTTTCGCCGGGCTCGATCAATTCGGCGCAGCGCAGCGCCGCCGCGCGTCCGAATACCACGAGATCGATCAGCGAATTGGAGCCGAGCCGGTTGGCGCCGTGCACCGAGACGCAGCCGGCTTCGCCGAGCGCCATCAGCCCCGGCACCACCGTGTCGGGATCGCCATCCTTCTTGGTGAGGACCTCGCCGTGAAAATTGGTGGGGATGCCGCCCATGTTGTAGTGCACGGTGGGCAGCACCGGGATCGGCTCGCGGGTCACGTCGACGCCGGCGAAAATCCGCGCGCTTTCGG
>DASYNT010000141.1:0-12188 GCA_036008405.1 Xanthobacteraceae bacterium | reverse complement strand
GGCGAGGTCCGCGCGCTCGGCCGCCATCCCGACGGGCGGCCCTGGCGGGTCGGCATCCGCACCCCGCAGGCGGCGGATTCGGTACGATCAGGCGTGGCGCAGACCCTCGACCTCGAGGATGCCGCCATGGCGGTCTCCGGCGGCTACGGCACCACCTTCGAGCCGACCGGCCGGTTCCACCACATCTTCGATCCCCACACCGGGGAAAGCGCCCACGCGCTGCTCGATGCGACGGTCGTAGGCCCCCGCGCGACGGTCGCAAACGGCCTCTCCACCGCGCTCTGCGTCACCGGCGAGGAGCGCGCCGCCGCGCTGATCGCGGGCTGCCCGGGCTATCGGGCGATCCTCACCCGGCCCGACGGGACGACGGTGGGCTTCGGCGCCACGGCGGCTTGAGACGCGTAGGAGCGGAATGGCGCGAGGCGACCGAGCCAGGCAGGGCCGAGGGGCGTAAAGCCGCGGGTTTCGGAGTCACTTCGGCATCGATGATGGATGCCGGGCGCTGTGGCGCACACCATGAATTACGATCTCGTCTTCAGTCGCGCGATAGAAGATCAGGTATGGATAAGGAGAGGCAACTATCCGCCGCAGGCGGCCTTTGTTGGTGAGCTGACCGGCACGGGGGCAACAACAGATTGATAATGACCTGGATGCGTGCCTGAACCCGACGTGCGTCCTGCGGTGACCGCGCCACGATATAGGCCAACACCTCATCGAGTTCGGTAGCGCCCCGCAGAGTATAACGCAGTTTCACAGGCCATGCTTCGCCCAGATGGCGCGCGCCTGTTCATCCGTCGCAAATTCACCGCGATCCGCCTGTGCGAGGGATTCCTCGAATGAGGCTGCTTCCTCCGCACTCAATTGAGCCGCGGGCTGATCTTCCCCGGCTAATTGCAGGAGCACGCGGGCGAGGTGATCCTGCATTTCAGGGGGGAGAGCCCGCACAGTCTCGACAGCTTGTTCAAGCAGTTTCGTCATGGCGAAAATGATAGACTTTTGCCTGGCTGTGCGGAAGGATTTTTGAAGGGGCGTTTCTGCCGCCGAGAAACCCTCTTATCAAGAGTCGTTGTGAAATCTTGAACTCTTGAACACGAGCGGACCCTCATGGATGACGTCTCGACCACGCTTCTCGCGCCCGATGAGCCGCCGCCGGTCACGGTGATCAACGCGGACGGCGGCTCGCCGTTGCTCATCGTCGCCGATCACGCCGGCAACCGCTTGCCGCGGCGCCTGCAGACGCTCGGCCTTGGGCCGGCGGAACTCGAACGCCACATCGCCTGGGATATCGGCGTGGGCGCGGTCGGCAGATGGATGGCGGACGCGCTCGACGCGGTGTTCATCCGGCAGGACTATTCCCGCCTCGTCGTCGACTGCAACCGGACGCCGGGCTCGCCAACGTCGATCGTCGAGGTGAGCGAGCGCACCACCGTGCCGGGAAATATCGGGCTCGGCAAGGCGCAGATCGAGGCCCGTATTCGCGAGATATTTCGGCCCTATCACGATCGGATTGCGGGCGAATTGGACGAGCGTCGCCGCGCCGGCCGGCCGGCGGCGCTGATCGCCATGCACAGCTTCACGCCGGTGTTCACCGGCATCGCGCGACCCTGGCAAGTCGGCGTGCTCTACAACCGCGATCCCCGCTTTGCCCATATCCTGATGGACCTCCTGGCGGGCGAGCAGGGCCTCGTGGTCGGCGACAACGAACCCTACGGCGTGACCGACGCGTCGGACTACACGATCCCCGTTCACGGCGAGCGGCGCGGCCTGCACCACGTCGCGATCGAGATTCGCCAGGACCTCATCGCCGACCAGGCGGGCCAGCGCCGGTGGGCGGGTTTGCTGGTGCGATTGCTGCCGCAGGCCTATCGGCGACTGACCGCCCCGCAAGCCGAAACAGAGATCGCGTCCGCCGACTGAAGCACGCGGGACACGGCTCGAGAATGATCTCTCAGAGTCCGCCCGATCGAAGCCCCTGCTCATTCGGCGCCGTTCGGCCGATGCTGCAGAACTCCGCTCCCGCAGCGTCGGCCCGCCCGCGCGCCGACGCCCGCGCGTCATCGCTTTGCCTCGCAAATGCCGGCCCGCCGCCCCGGCGCCGCCGCAGGATTGCGCTGAGGTGGCCTGTGAGCACTGGAAGGGCGCAGCGAATTCGGCAATTTGCTCAGGGTGTTCGGCGCCGGGAACGAGCCGTCAGCCTTGCCACTGGGGGGATCATCCTTTATCCGGGGGTCAGGTCCCGGGATGGGCGGTCTGCCCAATGCACATGTTGGTGCCTGCGATGCGGGCAGAGGATGATCAATGGCGAATGTGGTGGTCGTCGGCTCCCAATGGGGAGACGAAGGCAAGGGAAAGATTGTCGACTGGCTGTCGGAGAAGGCCGACATCGTCGTGCGCTTCCAGGGCGGCCACAATGCCGGCCACACGCTCGTCATCGACGGCATCACCTACAAGCTTTCGCTGCTGCCGTCGGGCGTGGTGCGGCCGGGCAAGCTGTCGGTCATCGGCAATGGGGTGGTGCTCGATCCCTGTGCGCTGGTCGAGGAGATCGAGCGGCTCGCGGGGCAGGGGGTCGCGGTGACGCCGGAGAACTTGCGCATCGCCGAGAACGTCACGCTGATCCTGCCGCTGCACCAGGAGCTCGACGCGTTGCGCGAGTCCTCCAATTCCGGCACCCGGATCGGCACCACCCGCCGCGGCATCGGGCCCGCCTATGAGGACAAGGTCGGGCGGCGTGCGATCCGGCTGATGGATCTCGCCGATCTCCCCATGCTCGGCGGCAAGATCGAGCGCCTGCTGGTCCATCACAATGCGCTGCGGCGCGGCATGGGCCTCGCCGAGATCGCGCCGTCGTCGGTCTATGACGTGCTGGCCGAGGTCGCCCCGCGGGTCCTGCCCTACATGGATACGGTGTGGATGCTGCTCGACCGCAAGCGGCGCGAGGGCAAGCGGATCCTGTTCGAGGGCGCACAGGGTGCGCTGCTCGATGTCGATCACGGCACCTATCCGTTCGTGACCTCCTCCAACACGGTGGCATCGCAGGCGGCGACCGGCTCGGGGCTGGGTCCGGGCGCAATCGACTACGTGCTGGGGATCTGCAAGGCCTATACGACGCGGGTCGGTGCCGGCCCGTTTCCCACCGAGCAGGACAATGACGTCGGCCGGCTGATCGGCGAGCGTGGCCGCGAATTCGGCGTCGTCACCGGGCGGCGGCGGCGCTGCGGCTGGTTCGACGCCGTGCTGGTGCGGCAAACTGTCCGCACTAGCGGAATTAATGGATTGGCCTTAACCAAGCTCGATATTCTTGATGGATTCAGCGAGATCAAGGTCTGTATCGGCTATCGTCTGGACGGCCGCGTCATCGACCATCTGCCCGCCGGCGAGCATGCCCAGGCGCGGGTCGAGCCGGTTTATGAAACGGCCGCCGGGTGGGAGGAGCGAACCGCCGGCGCACGTTCGTGGGCGGAGTTGCCGGCACAGGCGATCAAATATGTGCGGCGAATCGAGGAATTGATCGGTTGTCCGGTCGCCTTGTTGTCGACGAGCCCGGAGCGCGAGGACACAATTCTGATGCGTAACCCGTTCGAAACCTAGCGCATGGTCCCGAAAAGTTGCAGACTTTTCGGAATGAGATCGTGCGCGAATTCCTGGCGGTCGGAGCGCGGCCGGAAGCCGCTGGCGACGATCGCGCGTTGGCGGTGCGGCCCAGGCAGACGGTTGCCGTCGGCCCCGGGTAAGTCGCCCGCTGCTTCGATAGGTTGATCGGCTGGCCAGTCCCCGCATTCGGGAACGGGTCAGACCACGAGAGGATGTGGGCCGCAGAGCGGCGCAGGAACCCGATGGCCGATTATTACCCGCTCATCGCCAAGGCCGTGGCCGGGCTCGACAAGAGCACCGGGGAGGCGCGTCGGGCCTTGTACGACCGGGCGCGTTCGGCACTGGTCGCGCAATTGCGCGGGGTGACGCCGGCGCTCAACGAATCCGACATTACCCGCGAGCGGCTGGCGCTCGAGGAGGCGATCCGCAAGGTGGAGACGGAAGCGGCGCGCCGCTCGCGCACCGACCCGCCGCCGCGCCCGGTGCCGCCGGCGCCGCCACCGGGACGTGCGGTGCACCAGGACATGCCGCAGCCGCCGCCGTCGGTCGAAGCGGTGGAGATGCGGCCGGCGCCGTCCCAGATAAGTCCGCCCCAGATAAGGGTGTCGCCCGCGGCCGCCTCGGTCGTTTCCGAGCCGGTGCAGGCTGCGGAAGAACACGCAGATATCGGCGTCGAGCCGTCGCGCGACATTCCGGCGCGACCGGAGCGCCCGCGCTGGTCGCCAGGCGCCAACCCGTCGCTTTCCGACCGTGGCCTGAAGGGTTTTCGCGACGTCGTCGAGGGTGAGACGCTCGCCGGCGCCACCGCGCCAGCCGGCAACGGTCGTGCCGCTTCCGGCGTGGCGGTTGCGCCGTCGCCGCCGCCGGTGGTCGCCGAATCCGCGCCGGCGGAACCGCGCATCGAAGCCGACCCGCCGCGCCCGGCCCGCCGCCTGCCGCCTGCCGAACGCGGATTGGCCCGTCCGCCCGCCCCCGATCCGGTCCGCGCCCGCGAGGCGCGCGAGCCGCGACGTTCGCGCGACCCGGTGTCGCCGCGGCCGTCCTCCCGGCGCCTGGAGCCGCCACCGCCGCCGCCCTTCCTCGATGCGCCCGGCGACCCGATCGGCCCGTCGCCGCCCGAGCCCGACCTGAACGACTTCGAGGTGAAGTCCGAACCTCCGACCCGGCCGCCATCCTCGATCGTGCGGCAGGAAGATGTGCGCCGTCCCACGCCGCCGCGCGCGCCACAGCCCGAAAAGCGGCGCGAGAAGCGTGCCGAAAAGCGTCCGGAGAAACGCGCCGAACCCCGGCCCGAGAAGCGCGACGACAAGCGGGTCGACCGCTGGGCGGAGAAGCCCCCGGAAAAGAAGAAATCGGGTTTCGCGGCACTGCCCCTGGGCAAGATCGCGATCTGGATGGTGGTGGGGCTCGCCGTCATCGCGCTGGTCGGGTTCCTCGTCTGGAAGCCGCCGACGGGCCTCCTCAGCTTGTTTGCCGGCGCGCCCGGCCAGCCGCGGCCGGTGGAAACCCGCGTCAATGGTACCCAGCCCAAGATCGCCGACCGCATCGGCGGATCCGCCAGTCCGAGCGCCGAAGACGGCACCATGGTGGCGCAGAAAGTGGTGCTCTACGAAGAGGATCCCGAGCATCCCGAGGGCAAGCGCTTTGTCGGCTCGGTGGTGTGGCGCACCGAGGCGGTGCCGCCCGCCCCGGGCCAGCCCCCCGACGTCGCGGTCCGGGCGGACATCGAGATTCCCGAGCAGAAGCTTTCCGCGCGCTGGTCGCTGCGCCGCAACAACGACAAGGCTCTGCCGGCGAGCCACACCGTCGAGGTCATGTTCACGCTGCCCCCGGATTTTGCCCATGGCGGGATCACGAACATTCCCGGTGTGCTGATGAAGCAGAATGAATCGACGAGGGGCGTGCCGCTGGCCGGTCTCGCGGTCAAGGTCACCAACAATTTCTTCCTGATCGGCCTGTCCTCGGTGGACGCCGACCGCGAACGCAACATCCAATTGCTCAAGGAGCGCGCCTGGTTCGACCTTCCCGTGGTCTACAATGACGGCCGCCGCGCCATCATCGCCATCGAGAAGGGCACCCCGGGCGAACGTGCCTTTGCCCGCGCCTTCGAAGCCTGGGGGCAGTGAGGGCAATAAGCGGCGCGATCCCGCGACAATTCTTTTGGTTGTCATTCCGGGGCGGTGCAACGCACCGGCCCGCAGTCTGCGTTCCGCGCTCGCGCGAGGATGCGCGCCCGGGAATGACTCTACCGAGCCGAGCGGCGCTCAATGCGCCGGCAGGGGCGGCGATGCGACGTGGGTCGGCGCTTCCATGGCGGCGACGCGGTGCTTTACCGCCTTCTGGACCTTCTCGAAGGCGCGCACCTCGATCTGGCGCACCCGCTCCCGCGAGACCCCGAATTCGGCGGCGAGGTCCTCCAGGGTGACGGGGTCATCGACCAGCCGTCGTGCCTCGAAGATGCGGCGTTCGCGCTCGTTGAGCACGCTCAAAGCATCGGACAGGGCGGAACGGCGGTTCTCGAGTTCCTCGCTCTGGGCGAGGATCGCCTCCTGGCTGTCGCTGTCGTCGACCAGCCAGTCCTGCCACTCGCCCGAATCGCCTTCCTCGCGGATCGGGGCATTGAGCGAGGCGTCGCCGCCGAGGCGGCGGTTCATGTCGATCACGTCCTGCTCGGTGACGCCGAGGCGCTTGGCGATGATCTGCACCTGGTCGGGGCGCAGATCGCCTTCCTCCAGCGCGGAGATCCGGCTCTTGGCCTTGCGCAGGTTGAAGAACAGCTTCTTCTGGTTCGCGGTGGTGCCCATTTTCACCAGCGACCACGAGCGCAGAATATATTCCTGGATCGCCGCCTTGATCCACCACATCGCATAGGTGGCAAGGCGAAAGCCCTTTTCCGGCTCGAATCGCTTGACGGCCTGCATCAGGCCGACATTGCCTTCCGAGATCACTTCCGAGATCGGCAGGCCATAGCCCCGATAGCCCATGGCGATCTTGGCGACGAGGCGCAGATGGCTGGTGACCAGCTTGTGCGCTGCGGCGCGGTCGCCGTGCTCGCGCCAGCTCTTGGCCAGCATGTATTCTTCCTGCGGTTCCAGCATGGGGAACCGCCTGATTTCATCGAGATAGCGGGACAGGCCGGATTCGGCCGTGAGGATTGGTAAGGATTGGGCCATGACAGCGCCCTCCACAGGTTGTGCCCCCGATACCGGCGGGCTAAGGCTCCCACCGCTCCTCTGAGCCGGCGGAGCCGATCTTTGCTGCGACCGCGGAACCGATCGCCCGCGCAGCATACATGGCGGATCGGGGTAAAAATAGCTTGAAGCGCGTCAAATCGCCGTTACGAGCCCGTGACCAAACGCCTTCAAAAGACTCAATCAATTGAATTGATTGAGTTATTATTTCCTGAAGTGATTTTTCGTCACGGGGGGATGCGACAGGTGAGCCCTGCAGCCAACGCATGGCGAAGTCTTGCAAGGTCCGGCGGCAGTTCGGATCGAAACACCAAGTGCTCCCCGCCCACCGGGTGCTCGAAGCCCAACATATAGGCATGGAGGGCCTGCCTTGAAAGGGCCGAGAGCGCCTCCCGGGCTGCCGGCGGCAACAGGGCGGCCTTGGTCTTGAAGCCGGGGCCATAGACATCGTCGCCCAGCAGCGGATGGCCGATGGCGGCGAGGTGGACCCGGATCTGGTGGGTGCGCCCGGTCTCCAGCCGGCAGGCGAGCAGGCTCGCCACCGCCGCGCCGGCGGGCGGATAGCGCTCCAACACCTGCCAATGGGTCACGGCGGGGCGGCCTTCGGCGCGCACCGCCATGCGCTCGCGCGCCTGGGGGTGGCGGTCGATCGGCTTGTCGATCACCCCCTTGGGCCGGTCCGGCGCGCCCCACACGAAGGCGAGGTAGCCGCGCTCCAGCGGCCCGGTGCGGCCGTGGTCGGCGAACTGGGCGGCGAGCGAGCGGTGGGCGCGGTCGTTCTTGGCGACCACCATCAGCCCGGTGGTGCCCTTGTCGAGGCGGTGGACGATGCCGGGGCGGCGCACCCCGCCGACCCCCGACAGGCTGGCGCCGCAATGGGCGATGAGGGCATTCACCAGGGTGCCGGTCCAGTTGCCGGCGGCGGGATGGACGACGAGGCCGCGCGGCTTGTCGATGACGATGATGTCGTCGTCCTCATGGACGACCGCAAGCGGGATCGGCTCCGGCCCCGGCTCGGCCGCGGCGGCCGGCGGCAGGGCGACCGCGATTTCGTCGCCCGCATTGACGTGGTGGCTGGGATCGCGGATCGTGCGGCCGCTGATCGTGACGTGCCCGGCCAGGATCAAGGCCTTCAGGCGCGAGCGCGACAGCTCCTCGAGATGGGCGGTGAGCGCGCGGTCGAGCCGCTCGCCGGCCTCCTCCGCGGCGATCACCGTCTCCAGCCGGGTTTCCACTTCGCTCATGATCGATCCGATCGCCGACGATGAGCCGCTCAGCCCCGCGCAGGCGCGGATCGTCGCGCGCATGCGCTGGCTGATGGTGATTTCCGGCGCCGCCACCATGCTCGGGATCGCCGTCGTCGTCTCCGTCATCGGCTATCGCGTTTTGCGGAGTGAGGGAAGGGCGGGACCGGCGGAAGCGACCGTGCTGCTGCCGAAGGGCGGCCGGATCGTGCAGACCGCGGTCGCCGGCGACCGCATCGTCGTCACCGTCGATGTCGGCGGCGCCGTCGAAATCCACACCTTCGACGCCGCCACCCTGCGCCCGGCAGGGCGGCTGCGCTTCGCCGTGGAGCCGTAACGGCGCGCCACCGCCACGGCCCGCGCCCCAGCGCGCCCGATGCCGCCCGGAGCGAGCCCAATGCAGGCCCGGAGCGCGCCGCTTTGCTTGCGCACCGCTGCGCTTGCGCGCCGCCGGGATCGGGGCTATGTCGAAACGTCCCGCTCCCTTCGTCTAGCGGCCCAGGACGTCGCCCTCTCACGGCGAAAACAGGGGTTCGAGTCCCCTAGGGAGCGCCAATAAAAACAATAGCTTAGCTTTTATTTTCGTCAGGCTGGACAGCTCGAACCAAAGATTGACCAAAGATCGACGGTCCCTGGGTGCCGCTGTATTTAAGGGCCTTTACAGGGAAGGCTAGGATTGCCATTTGTATGGCATCGGCCGGGTCCCCGATGACCTGAACCCCTGCCCGGCCTTTCTCGAATACTCGCGAGCTGGCCGCTCGCGCGAGAAAGGTCGTCCATGTCAGTTGTGGAAGAGCGCCCCGAGCGGGCGCTGACGATCGGCGACTTTTGCGCCGCTGAGCACGTTTCCGTTGCGACGTACTACAAGATGCGCCGTCTTGGCGTCGGACCGTGCGAGGAGCGCATCCCCGGCACCGCCATCATCCGCATTACGCCGGAAGCGCGCCGCGCCTGGCATGAGCGGCTTGCCGAAATGCGCCAGTCTGGCGAGGCCAAGATTGAGGAGCGCCGCCGCAGCGCGCACGCCGCGCACGCCGGCAAGATGGCCGCCGCCAGCCCGCTGCACGTGAGCAAACGCGGCACCTCTGGTGGGGGGCGGCAATGACCAAAACCGCCCTAAAAAATTCCACCCACTTGTCGATGGCGTTGTTATGCGCCAAGCACGACCTGCCGGTCGTACCGTTGCATGGTTTGAGGGACGGGCGCTGCACCTGCGGTCGCAAGTGTAAGCAGCCCGGGCGGCATCCGCGGACTCCCAACCGCATCAAAGACGCAACCAGCAAACCCGCGGCGATCAAGAAATTCTGGTCGCGGTGGCCTCAAGCGAGGATCGCCATCGCGACCGGCGCCCCCGACATCTTTGCGCTGACCCTGAAAGGAAACGACGGGGTGTCAGCTCTAAAGAAGCACGGGGCGTTGGCGAAGACGGTCGAGCTCCGTGATGGCAACTTCCGCACGTACCTCTTGAAGGCGCCAATCGACGCAATTCCGGATGGGACCGTGCGAATTGCCCAGGGGGTCGTCGTCCGCGGCCGCGGCAAGTTCGTAATCCTGCCGAGCGGCCTCAAGGTCGCTGTCGGACGGCACTTTGTTGCCGGCCGGGGCATTGGGGAGACGGCGATCGCCGCGGCGCCCGACTGGCTGCTCACGCTTATCGGCCGGCGCCAGAAAGGATCCAGCGCCAAGGCACAAGCGACGGCGAGTTGGGACGGGGTGACCTTTAATCTGCGCCCCGTCGATGTCGACTTTATCACCGACGGTGGCGAACCGTGTGACCCCCAAAAGGTCAGGCGGCTCGCCGAGTCGTACAGCGTGACCGGTGCGCGGACGCCGCCGGTGGTCAGGCTGCTCGACCACACGAAAACCTCTCCCGGGAAAAATGCGCCTGAGTACGCTGTTCTGAGCGATCGTCATCAGATTGAGGCCCTGAAGTTGCTCGGGGCAAAAACCATCGACTGCATCGTCGCTGATACAGACGACGAGGACGCAATCCTTTGGCAGGGCGGCGAACTGTTCCACCGTCGGGAAGCGACAGTCCTCGACCGGGCCGAAATCGCAGTGAACTGTCTCCGGCGGATTCGCGCCAAGGCTGGGCAAACGCCCACCCTCTTGCGTCGTCGGCAGCCTCACGACAAAGGCTACTCGGCGGCCGAAAAGCTGCTTGGGGTCTCGCGCCGGGATCTCCGCCGTCTCGAAAAAATTGCCGGGATATGCCCAGCGGCCAAGAAAGCAGCTCGCCGGGCCAAACTGGACAACGTTCTGAACGCCCTGCTTGAGATCGCCGATGTGCCGGCGGGGAAGCAGGTCGCGAAGGTGCGCAAACTCCAGGAGGAATATGCCGGAGGCCGCCGGAAACCCTCAGCACCCGCCCAATCGAAAAAGTCGGCTGGGTCATCGGCTGCCGCTGCGATGAAAAAGGGCGTCAACACCAAGGACGGCACCGACGATGCTGAGGACGAGGAGGCTGAACCCCGGGATGATGCCGAGGATGATGCTGACGACGCGGAGGCAGAGGGCTCCTCAACCGATTCGCCTGAGGATGCCGAAGACGACGTCAAAGACGGCAGCGCAGACAGCCCGCCGACCGCGCCCGACGACGGACTCGACATTCCTCCCATCCTCCGCCGCACCGATGGCCAGAAGCAGTATGAAGTCTTCGAAGCGCGGTGGGCCAAGTATTGCCAAGCCGACTTTGCGGCCTTGCCGGCGGCCATGCAGTCAAAGTTCGCGAGCGATCTGCTCGCCGAGGCCGTGATCGCCACCGGAAAGGGCGACGGCGCGCAATAATTCCTAGGGTCGGCATCTCCGACTTTTGACGTCGGGGGTGCCGAGTACCTCACGGGCGGGCTGACCTCAAGGCGCGGTCTCGCGCTGAGCCGCATCCGGTTCCATGGGAAGCCCGGGGGGCGATGCCCCGCGCCTTTTCGTTGGCCAAGACCATACCGCAGCGGCGCCGCGACAACCGGCGATCAACCCGCTGTGCCTGCCGACATCGCCTTCCAGGTGATGTAGATTTGTTGCCAGGCCGCCGTCGCGACGAAGCGGCGCCCAATGGCAATTGGGGGGCATTTATGGCAAGGCGCGTCGGTTCGAGTCGCATCGCACTGTTGGCCGTCGGCATGCTGGCCGCCACTTCCGTGCTGGCGGCCGACGTTACGCCGGAACGGCTGCTCAATCCCGCCGCCGTGACCGCCCATCGCCCGGCTTCCCTAGCGCCGGCGACAGGTGCTCCTCAGTGCGCAGACATTTCCGGATGACCGGGAAGGCACGAACCGTAGTGGATAACGCGGCCCCGCCGTAGGAGCCGCGCATCATCCCGGTGTTGCCCGCGGTCAAAAGCAGCGGGACGGATGGAAATAGCACCAGCCCGAGCCGCCGCCGAAGCCGTATCCGAAACCGCGATGGCCCCATCCCTCATGGAATCCGCCGTGGTAGCCGCTGAACCCGCCGCCGCGTCCCCAGGCCGACGCCGAAGTCGGAGCGAGAGCTGCGGAGCCGAGAGCGGCGGCGGCGACTAGAGCGATACTGATCTTGCGAAACATGATGATCTCCTCTGGTCAAAGGATGCTGCGTTCTGCTGCATCCTGCCCCATTGGTGGAGATACCCGTTGCAATCGTTCGCCGGAGGCCGCTGGTACAAATCACACACAGCACCCTGGCCAGTTCTGAGACCAGTCCGTTGTCGCTGGCAGGAGCGTGGCCGAAGATCTGATCGCATGGTCGAGACTCTCGACCATGGTGTGCACGGCCCTGCGGCGGAGCCCGGCGAAGCCGATCAGTCACGAATTCAAAAGTTGCGCCGCGCTCGTGCCGCTTTTGAAAGACATCAAAGCTGAAATCGAACGGCGAAAGAAGGCGGATGAAATCACGACGACTCTCGCTTGCGCAGTGTGCCCAAGGTCACATATGGCTCGTTCCGATCCTGCGAATGTCGCGGTCATGGCGGATGGGAGTACGATCGGCAAGGGACACCGACGGCGTACGCCCTGTGATAATAGACCGCCGGTATGTGGTGTTGGGCTGTCAGCAATATGATTGCCGTGCGATGGACGACCATAAAGGAACGAGGGGACGAGATCGCCTGCCGACGCACGTCCAGCTTGGTTACGACCGTTTCGATTTCAACCTCGCTGCGAACGGGAACCAGCTTTTATTTCAT
>DASYNT010000140.1:0-10765 GCA_036008405.1 Xanthobacteraceae bacterium | reverse complement strand
TCAGCAAGCGGATTCCTGATTCCAAAATCGCCGGTTAATGTGTCCCTTCGTTCGGGATCGTCGAGATCTCCTAAATCGCCAAAAATGTAGATGAAGTGCTCGACGTCCAGGGTGCTCCAAAGAGCCCGGTATACGCCTTCGTCAACGCACTCATACCCGCCATCGAGCAGAACCGGATTTACCGAAGCCTCGGTCATCTCCGCTAGGGTAGGCGTCACGGTTACCTCCTTCGGAGCCATCGAACCATGCTGCCACGCGCCCTGCCGCTCCGCCCCGCGGCCCCGCGCTCTTTCGCCCGCGCGGCGTGTCTGATATCACGGCCGCTCGCCACCCCCAGGAGCCCCGCATGAAGAAGACCTACCGCGTTGCCGTCATTCCCGGAGACGGGATCGGCAAGGAGGTGGTGCCGGAGGGCGTGCGGGCGCTCGAACGGGCGGCCGGGAAGCACGGCTTCGCGCTCGAACTCGACTGGTTCGACTTCGCCAATGTCGAGTATTACGAAAAGCATGGCCGCATGATGCCGGAGGACTGGAAGGACCGGATCGGGTCCCATGATGCGATCTTCTTCGGGGCGGTCGGCTGGCCGGCCAAGATCCCGGACCATGTTTCGCTGTGGGGCTCGCTGGTGTTGTGGCGGCGCGAGTTCGACCAGTACGTCAACCTGCGGCCGGTGCGGCTGATGCCGGGCGTGGCCTGCCCGCTCGCCAACCGCAAGCCCGGCGACATCGACTTCTTCGTGGTGCGCGAGAACACCGAGGGCGAATACTCCAATGCGGGCGGCCGCATGTTCGCCGACACCGACCGGGAATTCGTGGTGCAGGAGACCTTCCTCACTCGCATCGGCACCGACCGGGTGCTGAAATTCGCCTTCGAACTCGCCCGGACACGGCCGCGCAAGCATTTGACCTCGGCGACCAAGTCGAACGGCATCTCCATCACCATGCCGTACTGGGACGAGCGGGTGGAAGCGATGGCGAAGCGGTTCCCCGACGTGCGCTGGGACAAGTACCACATCGACATCCTCACCGCCCATTTCGTGCTGCATCCCGACTGGTTCGACGTAGTGGTCGGATCGAACCTGTTCGGCGACATCCTGTCGGACCTCGGCCCGGCCTGCACCGGGACCATCGGCATTGCCCCGAGCGGCAACATCAACCCCGAACGCAAGTTCCCTTCCGTGTTCGAGCCGGTGCACGGCTCGGCGCCCGATATCGCCGGCCAGGGCATCGCCAATCCGATCGGCCAGATCTGGTCCGGCGCAATGATGCTGGAACATCTGGGCGAGCAGGAAGCCGCCGGCGCGATCGTTCATGCCATCGAGCGCGTGCTCGGCGAAAAGACGCTGCGCACCCGCGACCTCGGCGGCAATGCGGATACGGTGGCCTGCGGCAAGTCGGTCGCCGACGCGATCGATTGAGAATGGCGCAATTCGTAGGGTGGGCAAAGGTGCGCTCCTCGCGCCATGCCCACGCCGGTCGCCGGGTTCAGACGTGGGCACGCTTCGCTTTGCCCACCCCACTGAACGGCCCACAGCAAGGAGCACGACGTGGCGAACATCGATCTGCGCAACTGGATCAGCGCCATCATCGCGGCGGACGAGCTCAAGGTCATTAAGGGGGCCGAGCCGCGGCAGGAAATCGGCGGCATCGTCGACCTCTACCAGCGGCGGATGGGCAACCCCGCCGTCATGTTCGACGAGATCCCCGGCTTTCCGCGCGGCCATCGGGTGCTCGCCAACATCCTCACCTCGGTGAAGCGGATCAACATCGCCCTCGGCCTGCCGCCGCAAGGTTCGGAGATGGAGTTGATCCGCTGGTGGCGCGACTACATGCGCGATGCCCCGACCTTTCCGCCGAAACAGGTCAATGGCGGCCCGCTGCTGGAGAACGTCAGCGAAGGCGATGACGTCGACATCGGGAACATCCCGACCCCGGTCTGGCACGAGCAGGACGGCGGTCCCTTCATCGGCACCGCCTGCATGGTGGTGATGAAGGATCCGGATTCCGGCTGGATCAATTACGGCGCCTACCGGGTGCAGAGCCAAGGGCCCGCCGTGGCGACGGTGATGATGTCGCCGGGCAAGCACGGCCGCATCATCATGGGCAAGTATCACGCCCGCAACGAGCCCTGCCCGGTCGCCGTCGTGGCCGGCATGCATCCGGCGCTGTTCATGCTGGCCGGCCTGGAAATCCCCTATGGCAAGAGCGAGTTCGAGGCGGCCGGCGGCATTCTCGGCGAGCCCGTCGAGGTCTTCAACATGCCGCGGACCGGGCTGCCGGTGCCTGCCAATGCGGAGATCGCCTTCGAAGGCCATATCCATGCAGGAGACGAACTCCAGGAAGGCCCGCTCGGTGAATGGACCGGCTATTACGCCGGCGGCACCCGCCCCGAGCCGGCGATCCGCATCGCCACCTTCATGCACCGCGACGATCCGATCCTGGTCGGCGCGATTCCCGCGGTGCCGCCCAACGACAACACCTTCTATCTCGGCACCTACCGCTGCGGCGCGGTGTGGAACCAGCTCGAAGCCGCCGGGGTGCCGGAGATCAAAGGGGTGTGGGCCCACGAGGCCGGCGGTAGCCGCTTCTGGCTCACGGTTTCGATCAAGCAACTATATGGCGGCCACGCCAAGCAGGCCGGCCTCGTCGCCTCGCAATGCCACGCCGGCGCCTACTCCAACCGATGGACCATCGTGGTCGACGACGACATCGATCCCACCGACATCAACGACGTGATCTGGGCGATGTGCACGCGCTGCGATCCGCGCGACGACGTCGACATCATCCGGGGCTGCTGGAGCACCCACCTCGACCCCATGTGCTACGACGGCGAAACCGACCGCCGCAACGCCCGCGTGGTGATCGACGCCTGCAGGCCGTTCGCACGCCGCGACACTTTCCCGATCGTGGCGCGATCGAGCAAGGAACTCGACGCCCGCATCCGGGCGAAATGGGGTGCGGACCTGCCGAAAGGGTCCTGATGAGTGGAGCCATCATGTTCATTCAGCCCGCCGCAGCGGAAACTTTATTGGTCGGCCGTTCCCGAGGCTGCCTTGTGCGGCGCCGATTAACCCTTACGTGAATAATTCGAGCTTATTGCCATGCGGGGATGCCCCCCGCGTTTAATCAGGCCGAACGGCCCCGACGATCGCTCAGGGCAAGTCGAGGGGTCGCACGCAATGCCCGAAAGGATCCATGCCATGGCAACAAACGCCGAGTTCCAGGTCGCCAACGCACCCCAGGCTCTCCGCGACGTCGCGGAAAAAGGCGCCGCGCAGGCGAAAGAGACTTTCGAAAAGATCTCTGCGGCCGCCGGCGAGGCCACTCATGTCATGAAGGACACCTATGCGACGAGCCTCAAGGGCGCGCACGACTACAGCGCCAAGGTCCTCGAATTCGCCCACATCAACACCAACTCGGCATTCGAATATGCGCGGCAATTATCGGCCGTGAAATCGCCGACCGAATTCTTTGCGCTCTCCAACACGCATCTGCGCCAGCAATTCGAGACGCTTTCCAAGCAGGCGCAGGAACTCGCCGCCATCGCTCAGAAGATGACGGCGGCAGCGACCGAATCGATCAAGACCGGCATGCATAAGGGCGTGTGATCCGCGTTTCGGTCGGTCCCGAGCATGTTCCGAAAGACTGCAGCCTTTCGGAACATTCCATCGGCAATCGAACTTCCGGGCCCCGAGTCACCCGCGGCGCGGTCAGATCGGCCTGACCGGCGGCGGAGGGTCGCGGGGTTGCCATACCGGGACGCAGACCCGGCGGCCGGACGGCGTCACCTCGACCTCGACCGCGGTGCGGTACAGCACCGACAGCGCCTCGGCCGTGACGATCTCGCGGGTCTTGCCGGCTGCCTTCAGACCGCCCTCGGCGATGATCGCGACGCGGGTCGCGACCATCAGCGCGTGGTCGGGATCGTGGGTCGACAGCACGATGCCATAGCCTTCGGCGGCAAGCTCGCGAATCCGCGCCAGCACCATGGCCTGGTTGCCGAAATCGAGGCTCGCGGTAGGCTCGTCCATCACCAGGAACGGCGCCCCCTGGGTCAGCGCCCGGGCGATCAGAACCAGTTGGCGCTGGCCGCCGGAAATCTGCGTATAGTCCTCGAAGGCGAGTTCGCCGATGCCGAGGCTCTTGAGCTTGTCGAGAGCGGTCCGCCGGTCCTCGCTGCCGGGGCTCGCGAACGACCTGAGCTTGGCGGTGCGGCCCATCAGCACGATGTCGAGCACCGAATAGGAGAACTCGGTGACTTGGGCCTGGGGCACATAGGCAAGACGCTGGGCGATGTCGTAGGGCTTGAGGAATTCGAGTTTCACCCCGTCGATCGCGACGGTGCCGGCGAGCGGCGGCTGCAACCCGAGCAAAGTGCGAAACAACGTGGTCTTTCCGGCGCCATTCGGCCCGAGCAGGCACAGCACCTCGCCGGGCAGTACCGTCAAGGAAATGCCGCTGCCGACCACGCGATCGCCGTAGCCGATGGAAAGGTCCCTGGCGGTCAATCGCATCGGTCAACCCCAGCTTCGACGGCCGCGCGACAGCAGCCACAGGAAGAAAGGCGCACCGAGCACGGCCGTGAGGATACCGACCGGCGTTTCGACGCGGGCGAGGCCGCGCGCCAGGGTGTCGACGATCAAAAGAAAGGTCGATCCGAGCAGCATCGACGCCGGTAGCATCCGGTTGAAATTGGGTCCGACCAGCATGCGCGCCACGTGCGGCATCATCAGGCCGATCCAGCCGATGACGCCGGAAATCGCGACCACGCTCGCCGTCATCAGGGTTGCGGCCGCAATGACGACGGCGCGCAGCCGACCGACATCGACCCCGAGCGCCCGCGCCTCGTCATCGCCGAGCGACAATACGCCGATCGGCCAGCGGTGCAGGACGAGCGGCACGAAACCGAGCAGGACCAGCGGCGCGACAATGGCGAGATCGGAGAGTTTTACTCCCGCGAGGCTGCCGAGCAGCCAGAAGGTGATGGCAGGAAGCTGGTCAGAAGGATCGGAAAGGATTTTCACCAGCGAGATGCAGGCGCCCGCGAACGCGCCGACGACGACGCCCGACAGCACCAGCACCAGGGTGCGGTCATGGCCGCGCAGGGACGACGAGATGAGATAGACCAGCAGCACGGTCGCAATCCCGCCGAGGAAGGCGAACGCCTCGATGCCGAGGACCGACATAGACATCAGTATGCCGACCACCGCGCCGAGCCCCGACCCGGTCGCGACCCCGAGGATGTCGGGGGACACCAGCGGATTGCGGAACAGGGTCTGGTAGGCCGAGCCGGCGCCCGACAATGCCGCTCCGACCAGGATGTCGGCGGCGACCCGGGGCAGCCGCACCCGCATGAACACGATCTCGCCCGAGGTGACCGCTCCCATGTCGTCGCCGCTCAGGCGCTTTACCGCCCGCACGGCGTCCTCCCATCGGAGAGGAAACGGCCCATAGGCGAGCGCGATCATGATGGCGCCCGCCAGCACCAGGATCAGCATGAGAAAAACCAGAAAGCGCGTCAGCATCAGCGACCGCGGCCCCCGGGCTGGGCTCCCGCGAGGACGCGATCGAGCGCGGCATCGTCGGGCTCGATCTGGTAGAACAACTTGAAGAACTCGCGCGTCGTCGCATGCATGTCCTCCGGGAAGCGGTCCGGATAGAGCAGCCGCGCAATCCACCGCAATCCGATGTAGCGGTTGATAGCGGGCGGTGCATCGATCCAGCCGAACGGAAGTCGCGGCGCCAGATAGACCCGCTTGGCCGCCACCGCCGGCACCGTCGCCCACAGGGGATTGGCCGCATAGCCGGCAAAGAAGGTGGCGTCCCAGGTGACGACGGTATCGGGCGCCCAGGCGATCACCTGCTCCATCGAGACATTGGCGATGCCGCCCCGCAGGGCGCCCCGCGCCGCCACATTGATGCCCCCGGCGCGCTCGATGATCTCGGTGTTGATCGATCCGGTGAGCCCGGTCTCCAGGCCGTTCACCTCGCGTGCGAGATAGACGCGGTGGCGCGCGGCCGGCGGCACATCCATCAGGCGCTCGTCCACCAGTTCCTCGGTCTCCTCGATATAGCGGGCGATCAGGTCGGCGCGTTCTTTCACGCCGAGCGCCGTTCCCAGCACGCGCACCGAGTCGGCGGCGCGGTCCAGCCGGCCGTCGAACAGCAGATATGGCACCCCGGTCTGGTCCTGCACGCGAGCGGCCAGCGAGGCAAAGGTCGCGGTCACCGAGCCGAAGTCGAAAATGACGTCGGGCTTCGCCTGCAAAACCACCTCGATATTGGCGGTATCGCCGCGCCCGGTCAGCCGGCCGAGTTCGGGCAGGTTGCGCACCGCCGGCAGGAGGAACTCGCGCTCATTGGGACGCGGAGCGACCGGCCAGCCGATCATCTTTTCCGGCGCCAGCACATAAAGCACCACCGCGGCCGGCAGGCCGGCGGCCATGACGCGCCCGACATGGTCGGGAACTGTGACGATGCGGCCGGAGGCATCTTCGATCTGGGCCGCCGACGCCGGCCAGGAGAGTAGGGAAAGGACAGCGAAAATAATTAGTTGCCACATGGTCCGGAGTCTCTATCACATGGTGGCCAAAGTCCGAATGACTGGGAGGATATCCTGCATTTTCCCGGCGCGACAGGGCCCGCCTTCTCCGGTAATGAATTGGCATGGACCTGATCACCACGACTGCGGACCTGGCGGCCGCATGCGAGCGGATGTCGCGGCACCCTTTCGTCACCGTCGATACCGAATTCCTGCGCGAGACCACCTATTACCCGCTGCTGTGTGTCGCCCAGATGGCGACCACCGACGAAGCCGTGGTGATCGACGCCCTCGCGAGCGACCTGAGCTTCGACCCGTTCTTCGAATTGATGGCGAACGAGCAGGTGACCAAGGTGTTCCACGCCGCCCGCCAGGACATCGAGATCATGTGGCACCGGGCCAAGCTCATCCCGCGCCCGATCTTCGACACCCAGGTCGCGGCGATGGTGCTCGGCTACGGGGATTCGATCTCGTACGATCAGCTGGTGCAGCGGATCACCGGCGACATGCTAGACAAGTCGCACCGCTTCACCGACTGGTCGCGCCGTCCGCTGAGCGCAGCGCAAGTCACCTATGCGATCTCCGACGTGACCCATCTGCGCGACGTGTTCCTGTCGCTTTCGGCGGACCTGCACAAGCGCGGGCGCTCCCAATGGGTCGACGAAGAGATGGAGGTCCTGACCTCGCCCGAGACCTACCGCATGGAGCCCGAGACCGCGTGGGAGCGGCTGAAGACGCGGGTGCGAAAGCCGCGCGAACTCGCCGTGCTCATCGAGGTCGCCGCATGGCGCGAGCGCGAAGCGCAGTCGCGCGACGTGCCGCGCGGGCGGGTGCTCAAGGACGATGCGCTCGGCGACATCGCGACCCATGCGCCGACCACGCCGGAGCGCCTGGGCGCGCTGCGTTCGCTGCCACGGGGCTTCGAGCGGTCGAAATGGGGCGCGGATATCCTCGATGCGGTCAAGCGCGGGCTGGCGCGCGACCCCGCCGGCCTGCCGCCGCTCGACCGTCCCCGCCAGAACGCCAACGGCTCCGCCACCGTGGAATTGCTGAAGGTGCTGCTGCGCATGACCTCGGAGCGCCACGCCGTGGCGGCCAAGGTGATCGCAACGGTCGACGATCTCGAGCGGATCGCCGCCGACGACCGCGCCGACGTGGCCGCGCTGCGCGGCTGGCGGCGGGAATTGTTCGGCGACCGGGCGATCGCGCTCAAACGCGGCCGGATCTCGCTCGCGGTCGAGAAGGGGCGCGTCGTGGTGGTGGAGCGGGAGTAGTAACGCCCAGCTTGCGGCAGCCCCCGGGCGCGGCGCACCTTGCTACGACCGAGAATGGCCTCTGCCGGAACGCCTCCGACGGGTCGGCCATCTACTCCTCGTGGCCGGCGATCACTTCCTCGCGGAGCCACCGTCGATCACGACGTCGCGAGGCCTCATCCGCGACGGCTTCCATGACTTCCTTCGGTCGGCGTTGAATGGCGCGCAGGTACGCGGCGGCAGGGGCATCGGGGTAGCGCCTTCCCTGCTCCCAGTTTTTCAACGTCGCAAGCGGAATACGGTACAGTGCTGCGAAGCGGTATTGCGACATATGCAAGGCCTTGCGGATCGCTCTCACGTCGGGACACTCGACAGCCGTCACTCGCATCCCCCGCACCTTGCGGCCGCCAGCATGCGCCGCCGCCTGCTTCATGCTGGCGATCAACTCTCCGCCGAACTTGCTCATGGCCTTCGTCCTATTTGTACTCATACTTCTCTGTGCCGGCCGCCCTCCGTTTCAGCACTGCAGCCAATTGGCGAACCGCACGTTTTTCGTCAGCCGACAAGTCCTCCTTACTCGCCTTCGCGTAGACCATCAGCAGGTACGGTGGCCGATCGGGAGCATGGAAGAAATAAATCACCCGCGCCCAGCCGCGCTTGCCGGCCCCTTCCCTACCCCAGCGGACCTTTCGGACACCGCCCGTCCCGGGAATCACATCGCCCACCTCGGGATTGCCGGCGATGTAGACGACGACTCATCGTGTTCGTGGCGGCTCCACACTTTTTCAGCTTGGCGCAAGAATAGCGGTCTCTCCGCCACGGTGATGAACCTCGCTGCCATCTCAAATCATATACGCCAATGGCGTCCAAAACTCCACACGCGAATGGCATCCGGTCCACCCGTGGAGTCGCAACCCGAATCTTACGGTTCTCAATCCGTGACGATCACCGGTTCCCGCCCCACCAGGCGGGCCAGCTGCCGCAGGCGGGCGAAGATTCGCTCACCGGCGAGATCGCGGTGCTTCCCGCGCAGCTTCAGCTTGAGCTTGCCGCGTTCCACCACCAGGGGCGCCTCCGGCAGCACCGCGGGCATTGCGCCGGAGACGAGATAGGCGACCCGCATCGCCGCGCCGAGCACCCGGGCGCGGTCGATCATGCGTGCGGTCGCGAGTTCGCGCACGTGGGGCGACAATTCGTCGTCGGCGAGGCCGACATGGCGGAAGAACACCGCGAGCGCCATGAAGGCGCGACCGGGATGGTCGACGCCCACGAAGGCGGCATGGGAGATGATGTTGAGGGACTGCTCGCCGCGGTAGTCCGGATGGGCGCGCCAGCCGATGTCGGCCAGCAGGCACGCGGCCCGGCGCAGCCGCTGCTCTTCCGCGGTCTCGTCGATGCCGGAGGTCGCCATGAACTGGTCGATCCATGCCGCCAGTTCCTCGCCATGCTCCGGCGAGCGCGACCGCAGCACGTTGAGTTCCTGCGATGCCGCGATCAGCGCGTCGCGCTTCCTCTCCATTTCCGACAGCAGCGAATACAACAGCCCTTCGCGCACGCCCAGGGCCGACACCACGATCCGACGCGGCCGCGCCCGGCGCACGATGTTTTCCAGCACCAGGGCCGCATAGGAGAGCAAGGGACGGCGGGCCGAGGTGACCATTTCGATCTTGGACAAGGTCTCCGGGTCGACCCGGCGCACCAGGCTGGAGAATTCGAGCGCCTCGGCGGCAGGGATCACATAGCCGTGCATGACGTGGAGCGGATATCCGGTCTGCCACATGTGCAGTCGCGTCAGGGACCGCCAGGTGCCGCCGACCGCGTAGAAGTCGCGCCCGCGCCCGGCCTTGAGGAGACCGACGTCGGCGAGCGCCTCCCTGGTGATCTTTTCTGCCTTGGCGAGCGATTTCGAGGACAGATCCTGCAGAGCGAGGCCGCCGAGCGGCAACGTCACCCCGGATTTCGTCCGCGCGCTGCGGACATCGGTGAGTTCGAGCGAGCCGCCGCCGAGATCGCCGACGATGCCGTCGGGTTTGTGGAAGCCGGATATGATGCCCAGCGCCGAGAGTTCCGCCTCGCGCCGTCCCGACAGGATGGTGATCGGGATCCCGCACGCCTTCTCGGCCCGGGCGATGAACGCGCGCCCGTTGCGGGCGTCGCGGCACGCGGCGGTGGCGATCGCCCACGACCTGCCGACCCGCATGGCATGGCACAGCGCGCGGAAGCGCGACAGCGCAGCCAGGGCCTTGTCGACGGCGTCGTCGGCCAGCAGCCCGGTGGACAGCACCTCGCGGCCGAGGCCGGCGAGAACCTTTTCGTTGAAGATCGGCGTCAGGCTGCGGGTGAGCCCCTCATAGACCACGAGGCGCACCGAATTCGAACCGATGTCGATGACGGCGACCGGCGGTCCATTGTCGATACGGCCCTGGGCGACGATCTTGCCGCGACGGCGGTTCATCTCATTCAAGGTCACGACGCCGCGTCAGGCTGCGGGGCGAGGATTCCTTGAGGGATTCTCCGCGTCCCGACAGGCTCGGATTGGTCATGAAATATTTGTGTGCATTGAAGGGCTCTTCGCCGGGCGCAACCTTGATCCGGACCGACGTCCCGTCGGGCAGGAGGGTCCAGCTCTGCTCGTTGTCCTTGAGGTTGGCGAGCATGATCTGATCGAGCACCTGCTGATGGACTGTGGCATTGAGAATCGGGCACAGCGCTTCGACACGGCGCTCGAGATTGCGCGGCATCATGTCGGCCGATGAGATGTAGACGGCAGCCTTGGGATGCGGCAGCCCGTGGCCTCCGCCGAAGCAGTAGATGCGGCCATGCTCGAGGAAGCGGCCGACGATCGACTTGACCCGGATGTTTTCCGAGAGGCCCTCGACGCCCGGCCGCAGGCAGCAGATGCCGCGTACGACGAGTTCGATCGCAACACCCGCCTGGGACGCTTCGTAGAGCGCATCGATGATCCCGGGATC
>DASYNT010000139.1:0-2777 GCA_036008405.1 Xanthobacteraceae bacterium | reverse complement strand
CCGATCCGTCTTCACGCGTTCCCCCGGTTTGCGGGGAATGGCGCTTGGGGCGGCAATGATACAGCAATGCCCGGCGTCGATGATCTGTCGATAGAGGCCATACCCGCAGGGGCCGGCTTCATAACTAAAAACCAGACTCTTGCCATGTGCAGCCAGCCGTTTGAGCAGCTTGCTTACATGGTCGGGCGTGCTTTCAATGGTGCCGTAGGAACGCACTTCGCCGTTTCGCCCTTCTTCCGCGGCGGCAACGGCGATAGTTTCTTTGTGAACGTCCAATCCAACAAACAATGTACGCATATTTGCCTCCCGTTATCGTGTGAGATTGCACGACAGCCGGGACGCAATTACCGCCAAGGAAACAGGAAGCATTCTACAATGGTGTCGGGCGACATGAAAAACTGCACCGGCGGCGACACGTAAAACTGCACCACCTCCAAGGTCGAGAGGAGGTGCCCGCAATGACCGAATCGTCTGAGGTTTCCGCGCGGCTTGAGCAGCTGCGGGGGGATCGGATGCGCACGCCGGACGAGGTCGCGGCGATGCTGCGGCTGAGGGCGTTGGGTTGGGGGGAACGGCGGATTGCAACGGCGTTGGGGTGCAACCGGCGGACGGTGCGGCGGTATCTGGCGGCCGAGGGATGGGTCGGCTACCGGCGGCCGCGGCGCCCCAAGCTACTGGAGGGGCTTGAGGACTGGTTGGCTGAACGGTTCCGGCGGCATCGAGGCAACGCCGACGTCGTGCGCCAGGATCTGTTGCGCGAGAGAGGGCTGGCGGTGAGCCTGCGCACGGTCGAGCGGGCGGTGGCGGGATTGCGCCAGGCGCTGCGGGCCGAGGCGCGGGCGACGCTGCGCTTCGAGACGCCGCCCGGTCATCAGCTGCAGATCGACTTCGGCGAGACGCGGGTGGCGATCGCCGGCGAGCGCGTGCGGGTCTACCTGTTCGTGGCGACGCTGGGCTATTCGCGCCGGGTATTCGTCCAGGCCTTCCGCCACGACCGGCAATCGGCCTGGTTCGACGGCATCGAGGCGGCGTTCCGGCACTTCGGCGGGGTGCCGCGCGAGGTGCTGTTCGACAACGCCCGGGCGCTGGTCGATCATCACGACGCAGCGACGCGCGAGGTCAGCTTCAACGAGCGGCTCGCGGCCTTCGCCGATTACTGGAGCTTCCGGCCGCGGGCCTGCGCCCCGTACCGGGCGCGCACGAAGGGCAAGGACGAGCGCGGCGTCGGCTACGTCAAGGGCAATGCGGTCGCCGGGCACCCGTTCCTCAGCTGGGCGGCGCTGGAAGCGCATCTCGGCTGGTGGATGCGCGAGATCGCCGACCGGCACATCCACGGCACCACCGGCGAGAAGCCGATCGAGCGCTTCACGCGAGCCGAGGCGGCGGTCTTGCGCCCGATCGATGGGCGGCCGCCCTTCCGGCAGCTGCGCGAACTGGTGCGCCGGGTGCAGGCCGACGGCACGATCGAACTGGACACCAACGCCTACACCGTGCCGTGGCGGCTGATCGGCGAAACGGTGCAGGTCGTCGTCGCCGGCGGCCGGATCAGCATCCGCCATCGCGGCATCGAGCTTGCCGCCCATGCCGAGACAACCGGCCGCCGCCAACGCGTCGCCGTTGCCGCGCACCTGGCCGGCATCGGCCAGCGTCAACCGGAAAGGCCCGCCGGCAACGAGCCCGAGCTGCTGCGGCCGCTAGCGGAATACGAGCGCGCAGCGGGAGGCGGCTGGTGATGGCCGCTGACCCACAGGGGCTCGAGGCGATGCTAACCCGGCTGCACCTGACCGCGATCCGCGATCAGCTCGACACTCTGCTGGACGAGGCGGCCAAGCGCGAGATGACGTTGCGCGAAGCGGTCGGCTTCCTGTGCGAACGCGAGGTTAGCCGCCGCGACGAGAGGCGGGTCGAAATGGCGACCAAGATCGCGCACTTCCCGACCTTGCGCGATCTCGACAGCTTCGACTTCACCGCCCAGCCCTCGCTCGACAAGGGGCAGATCCGCGATCTGGCGGCCTCCCGCTGGGTGGCGCATGGCGAGGCATTGCTGCTGTTGGGCCCGCCCGGCGTCGGCAAGACGCATCTGGCGATCGCCCTCGGCCGCGCCGCCATTCGCGAGGGCTATTCGGTGCTGTTCACCACCGCGCCCGCCCTCGTCGCTGCACTGGCCCGTGCCCATGTCGACGGCCGGCTGGAGGAGCGGCTCGGGTTTTACGCCAAGCCCAAGCTCTTGATCATCGACGAGCTCGGCTATCTGCCATTCGATCCGAACGCGGCGCACCTGTTCTTCCAGCTGGTGTCGCGCCGTTACGAGCGTGGCAGCGTGCTGATCACCAGCAATCGGTCGGTCGGCGAATGGGGCAGCGTGTTCGGCGATCCCGTCGTTGCCACCGCGATCCTCGATCGCCTGCTGCACCACAGCCACGTCATCACGATCCGCGGCGACAGCTACCGGCTGCGCGAGAAGCGTCGCTCGGGGCTGATCAAGGCCGCCCCGCTCGATCAGGTGCAGCTCGCATGATCGCCAAAGGTCCGCGCCCGCGTTTTGAAATCCTCCAGTCGGCTACGCCTCCCTGCGGATCTCAAAACGCGAACCAACAACCAACCGAGTGGTGCACTTTTGCCCGTCGCCACTGGTGCAGTTCCGGATGTCGCTCGACACCATGTGCCTGCGACTTGGCGCATAAGGTTTTGAGCATGCGCGGCCGGCGCCAAGAAACCAATCGCCAGTGCGTCAATGATGGACAGTGATTTATCTTGTCGCCCTCTAATCCAGGCTC
>DASYNT010000138.1:0-4206 GCA_036008405.1 Xanthobacteraceae bacterium | reverse complement strand
ACCGTGATCTTGAGCCCGGCGATCGCCCGCTCGGCGATTTCGGTCGCGGTGATCAGTTCCCCGATGGTCGCCTTGAGCAGGTTCTCGTCGGCACGAAACCGCCTCAGGCGGCGATCGAGGAGAAAGCAATAGCCGATCGTGACGACGAGCAGGACCGCGACGGTGCCTTCGATGAAGAGTCCGATGTAGTGGTTCACGTTGGCTCCATGATCTTGCCAGAGCGTTCGCCGGCGGTTTCGAACATCGCGAAGGTGGTCTTGGGCTTGTGCAGCGGCTTGACCACGCGCACCGCGACGCGATCGCCGACCCGGCCCATGCGGCCTTCCGTCAGCGCGACGTAGCCGCAGCGCACGGTGACGAGCGCGTCGGGACCGAGATCGAGCGGGAGGGTGTCGCCGACCTCCAGCGCCATCATGCGCCGCAGCGGCAGCTTGGCCTCGTAGAGCACGGCGTCCACGGCGATTTCGGCCTGGCCGATCTCGGTGGCGAGATGGCCCTCCCAGATCGGGTCGCGGCCGAACTTCTCGCCCATGAACATCTGCAGCAGCACGTCGCGGATGGGCTCGATGGTGGCGTAGGGCAGCAACAGCTCGACCGAACCGCCGCGGTCCTCCATGTCGATGCGCAGCTTGACGAGGATCGCCGCATTGGCATGGCGCGAGATGACGGCAAAGCGCGGATTGGTCTCCAGCCGGTCCACCGAGAAGCGCACCGGAGAGACCGGGGCGAAGGCCTGCTCGGCATCGGCGAGGATGACCTCCACCATGCGGCGGATCATGCTGGATTCGATCGACGTGTAGGGACGCCCCTCGATGCGCACGCTCGACGGCGCACGGCGGCCGCCGAGCAGCACGTCGATGACCGAGTAGATGAGGTTGGAATCGACGGTGATCAGGCCATAATTGTCCCATTCCTCCGCCTTGAAGACCGCGAGGATGGCGGGCAGCGGGATGGAATTGAGATAGTCACCGAACCGCACCGACGTGATGCGGTCGAGCGAGACTTCGACGTTGTCGGAGGTGAATTGGCGCAGCGACGACGTCGTCAGGCGCACCAGCCGGTCGAATATGATCTCGAGCATCGGCAGACGCTCGTAGGAGACCACACCCGAATCGATGATGGCGCGGATGCCGGAATTGTCGGTCAGCGCGATGTCGTCGAGATTGAAGCCGAGGAGCGAGTCGATCTCGTCCTGGTGGAGGATGCGCTCCGAGCCGCCCTTGGCGACCTGGGCGTAGCCGCCGCCTTCGTCGATCATCGCGGCCCATTGGGCCGCCATGTCGTCGCCGCCACCTCCGCCGGCGACGGAGGAGACGTCACCGTCGTTTTCGAGCGACATGCCCCATTCGGCGGCAAGCGCGTCCTGATCGACTGGCGGTTTGTTGTCTGCCATGACGGTCGCGCCCTACTGGACCACGATCTCCTTGAACAACACGGCGCTGACCTTGTTGGGGGCGATCGCCGCGTTGACGCGCCGTGTCAACTCTTCCTTGAGCCGGTACAGGCCCGAGGATCCGTCGAGATCGGTCGGGCGCAGCTCGCGCAGGTAGGTTTGGAAGGTGTCGAGCACGCGCGGCATCACCGGTTGGATCTGCGCCATGAGCAGCTGGTCGGGCAGTTCGAGCACGACCTTGACCTTGAGATATTGGGTGCGGTCGTTACCGGTATTCGACAGGTTGACCAGCACCTCGGGCAGGTCGACGAACACCGCCGGCTTGACCACCGGAGCCGCATCGTGGGTTTCGCCCTTGCCGCTCATGAACTTGTAGCCGCCGAAGCCGGCACCGCCGAGCACGACGACGCCCGCCGCCGCGATGATGATCTTCTTCAGCGGCAGGCCGGCTTTCGGCTTGGCGTCGGCGGACTCCTCGGCGTCCGGGCTGGCGGTCTTCGGCTTGGATGCCATGATGCGATTGTCCAGGCGCCGGGTTGCAATCTCGTCGGCCGTTGTCGGCGCGGAGCGGCGCTGCGCGGTAGACTAGTTTCACAATGGTTAATGGAAGGTTTCGGCGCCCCGGCGGACCGGGAAAAATTTGCCGGGTGAACCGGCCGCGAGGGCCCTTATTGCCGCCCCGTGGGAGCGGCGCTTTCGGCTAACGCCTTGAAATCACGAAAATAGCCTCGTTGGCACGCGGCCTGCTTGAGGGTTGGCGGCGGCGGTTTGGGAGAACCGCCTCCAAGCGGGACGGCGGCCTTGGCCCGGGACAGCGGGGCCGCCTTCGGGACGAGGGGAGTTGGCTCGTGGACAATGCATTCCTGGTCGGCATGTCGAGACAGGTGGCGCTGGAGCGCCAGCTCGACATCGTGGCGAACAACATCGCCAACCTGAATACGGCGGGTTTCAAGTCTACCTCGGCGGTGTTCTCGGAATTCATGGCATCGTCGGCGCGCGAGAACGACTTCGCGCCGGCCGATGCGCCGGTGCACTTCGTCATCGACCGCACCGCCTACCGCAACTTCAGCCAGGGCCCAGTCCAGCAGACCGGCAATCCGCTTGACGTCGCCATCAACGGCGATGCCTTCCTGTCGGTGCAGACGCCGGCCGGCGAGCGCTTCACCCGCGCCGGCACGTTGCAGATCAACGCGGCCGGCCAGCTCGTGACGCCCGAGGGCGCGGTCGTCAACGGCGACAACGGCCCGATCATATTCCAGGCGACCGACCGCAGGATTTCGATCAGCGCCGACGGCCGCATCAGCGTGCTCGAAGGCCTCACCAATGTCGAATCGCTGCGCGGCAAGCTCAGGCTGGTCACCTTCGCGCGGCCCCAACAATTGCAGAGCGAAGGCAGCAACCTGTTCTCGGCGCCCGCCGGCGTGGCCGGGCAGCCGGCGACCGCGGCGGTCAGCGTCATGCAGGGCGCCGTCGAAGGCTCGAACGTCAACGGGGTCGCGGAAATGACCCGGATGATCGAGATCAACCGCACCTATTCCATGATCGCAAACCTCATGCAGACGCAAAGCGATCCGAAGAATCTCGACACGCTTTCCGCACTGCCGTCGTGACGGCGATTGAGGAGCACTAGCCATGAACGCACTTCAGACCGCAGCCACCGGAATGGCGGCCCAGGACCTTCACGTCCAGGTCATCGCCAACAATATCGCCAACATGGCGACCACCGGCTACAAGCGCCAGCGCGCCGAGTTCGCCGATCTGCTCTATGAGCATGTGCGCCGCATCGGCACACAGTCCTCCGACCAGGGCAACATCCTCCCGGTCGGCATCGATCTCGGCTCCGGCGTCAAGACCGTGGGCACGCCGCGGATCATGACGCAGGGCTCGCTGACCCAGACCGGCAACGCCTTCGATCTCGCCATCACGGGCGAAGGCTTCTTCAAGATCCAGCTGCCGGACGGCACCTTCTCCTACACCCGCGACGGCTCGTTCATGCTGGACGGCACCGGCCGCATGGTGACGGCGCAGGGCTACGTGGTGCAGCCCACCATCACGGTGCCGCAGAATGCGACCGGCTTCACCGTCAACCAACAGGGCCAGGTCTCGGTGATCCCGGTCGGCTCGACCACCCCGACGACGCTCGGCCAGCTCATCATCACGCGCTTCATCAACCAGGCGGGCCTGCTGTCGACCGGCGACAACCTGTTCCAGGAGACGCCGGCCTCGGGCCAGCCCCAGGACGGGCTCGCCGGCACCAACGGCGCCGGCACCATCCAGCAGGCGAGCCTCGAGCAGTCCAACGTCGACTCAGTCACCGAGATCTCCGACCTGATCGCGGCGCAGCGCGCCTATGAGATGAACTCCAAGGTGGTGACCGCGTCCGACCAGATGTTGTCGGCACTGATCGCCCTGCAGCGCTGAGAAGGAACGCAACCATGCGCACGCGCATTGCAGTCACCCTGGCAGGCCCCCTCGCCGTCACCCTCGCGGCCGCGATCGCGGCGTCGGCGCCGGCGCGCGCCCAAAGCGGCGCTCGGCCTGCCGTCCAAGCTGGATTCGAAGTTGGCGCCAGGGCCGACGTCACCGGCGCGCTGCCGCCGACGAATGCCGCCCTGGAGGCGCCGTTCGAGGTGCCGACGCTCCGGCGCAGCGTCGTGGTGACCGGCGAAATCGTGCGGATCGGGGACCTCATCGACAATGCGGGCGGCTACGCCGCCATCCCGGTGTTCCGCTCGCCCGACGTCGGAACTACCGGGGCGGTGCCGGCACGCAAGGTCATCGAGGCGGCGCGCGCCCATAATCTGTTCGGCGTC
>DASYNT010000137.1:0-6497 GCA_036008405.1 Xanthobacteraceae bacterium | reverse complement strand
GAAGGCGCCGTCATCACGCCCTCCTCATCGATCCCCAAGCCCCAGCCCCAACCGGGGACCGGCCAGGCCGCCGCTCATACCAATGTGCACATCTTCCAGCCGGCCGGCATGCCGGCAAACGTGAGCCGCGGCGCAGTCCCCGCCGCGGTCGGCCCGCCGTTCCCCGGATATTATTTCGAGACGCCGGAATCGATCGCCTGCATCTATCGCTTCGTGTCTGCGATTCCGGGCTGCAATCCCAACACCGTTATGGCCGTGCCGCGAGGTGGCAGCCGGACGATTGCGATCGTCGACGCTTACGATGCTCCCTTCGCATTGGCCGACCTGAATACCTTCAGCCTGCAATTCGGCCTGCCCCCGCCCAATCTGCAAGTGGTCTATGCGACTTCGAGCGGTACCCAGACGACCACGCCGCCCCCCTATGATGCCGGCTGGGAGGTCGAGATATCGCTGGACATCCAATGGGCCCATGCGATGGCGCCCAACGCCAAGATCATTCTGGTGGAGGCCGCGTCCAGCGCGGGCTCCGATCTGCTCGCCGCAGTGCATCTCGCCAATACCCTGTTGGCGACCGCCGGCGGCGGCGAGATATCGATGAGCTGGGGCAGCGGCGAGTTCTCCAGCGAGAACACTTTGGATTCCACCTATTTTTCGACGCCCGGCGTCGTCTATTTCGCGGCCACCGGCGACAGTCCCGGGACGTCATGGCCGTCGGTCTCGGCCAGCGTGGTCGCCGTCGGCGGCACCAGCGTCTCGCGCAACCCCGCGAATGGCGCTTTCATCGGAGAGGCGGCCTGGTACGACGCCGGCGGCGGACCGAGCGAATTCGTCCCCAAGCCCTCGTATCAGAACTCCGTCACCAAGCTCGGCAATATCGTTTACCGCGGCGTGCCCGATATCGCGGCGGTGGCCAATCCGCGCACCGGCGTCTGGGTCTATGATTCCGACGCCGGCGGATGGCTGATCGTCGGCGGAACCAGCGTCGCCACGCCGGTGGTGGCGGGACTGGTAAACAATACCGGCCACTTCAATGCCTCGTCGAATGCCGAGCTGACCCTGTATTACCGGACGCCTTCGCAATTCAACGATGTGCTGCAAGGCATCTGCGGTCCCGATACCGGATATTGGGCCGCGTTGGGCTGGGACTTCTGCACCGGATTGGGATCGCCGGTGAAGCGCCAGTAATGGCGCGGCGACGTCGCCGCCGTCTTGTCGGCCACGACCCTTCGCCCAACTGTGTGGTCGATGCGCAGGTCCTTGTCATTGCGGGGCGCACCTCAGCGACGAACCCGGAACTCAGACGGCATCGACCGGCTCGACCGCACCTGGATTCCGAATTCGTACGAAGTGAAGGCGTGCGCCCCGGAATGGCCGCTCCTCAAACCCACGTCTCGTTCCTGAATTGTTAACCATGCCGGTGCTAGATTTTCCCTTAATTAACCCTGTGGGTCGGTGGAAGCACACGTCGATGAAACAGATGTTTCGGGCTTGCGTCGCGTTGGCGGGAATCTCCGCGGCACCGGCATTGGCGGCCGACCTGCCGGCATATCCGCCATCGCCGCCGGTGCTCGTCGTTGCCGATTCCTGGACCGGATTCTATGTCGGCGGCAATCTCGGCTACCATGCGGGCCAGGACAGCCTTTCATCGAGCGCCAATCCGATCGGCTGGGGGCCGGACGCAGCTCCCATCATCGACAGCCAGTCCGCAACCTGGCTCGGCGCCAGGGGCGTCGCCGTCGGTGGGCAGGCCGGCTTCAACTGGCAGCTTCGCAACGTCGTGTTCGGCTGGGAGGCCGACGGCGACTGGCTCGGCGGCGCCGCCAACCGGCAATTCACCTACGTGAACGCCGATGTCATCGCCGACGGCGACTTCATGTACAATTCCTCCGCCACCAATGTGGTGGCGACGCTGCGCCCGCGCCTCGGCGTCGCCTACGGAAGCCTGCTGTTCTACGGCACCGCGGGGCTGGCGATGGGCTGGTTTTCGAACACCGATTCGTTCTCCTTCTTCAACGGCACGCTGTTGACCACGACCCCCAGCACGACGGTGCGCCCGGGCTGGACCGGCGGCGGCGGCATCGAATGGAAATTCCTGCCGCAATGGTCGCTCAAGGCGGAGTATCTTTATTTGCATATGCAGAATTACAACACCGTCATCCCGTCCTGCGTCCCCTGTGCGCTGGGCAGCGATATCGTCATCCACCACAACTACACCGACAATCTCGTCCGCATGGGCGTGAACTGGCACATGGCCCCGTGGTGATCGGGAGCGTGGCGGGCGGGAGCGTGGCGATCGAGAACGTGGCGGGCGCAGTTTCTCCGGTCCTCGCCGCGGTCTTGGCGCGGTTGCCGCGGTCTGGGACAGAGCGCGGCGGCGCTACGCCTTTGCGCCGCGTGCCCGGTATACGAAATAGAGATTGCGCAGATAGACGAACACGCCGAACCCCTGCCCCAATATGAAGACGGGATCACGCCTATAGAGCGCGTAGCCGAACAGCAGCAGGCCGCCGCCGATCGAGAAGAACCAGAATGCGACCGGGATCACGCTCTTACGCGCCCGCTCGGTCGCGATCCACTGCACCACGAAGCGCATGGTGAACAGCGCCTGCCCGGCAAAGCCGAACACCTGCCACCAGTCCAATTTGACCACGAAGACATCCAGCAGATAGGCGCCGACCGACTGCGACAGATCAACCAGCATCGCGCGCAACCTCCGAAACCTGCGGGACCCGTTTCTTGCGCCGGATCAGCCACCACACGCCCATGAGGTCGAGAATGCCGACCCACAGCCGGTCCCATAGACCATAATTCGATGCCCCGTGCAGGCGCGGACGATCGACCACGTCCACATAGGCGATGCGGTAGCCGTCGCGCCGGACCAGGGCAGGAAGGAAGCGGTGCAGCCCGTCGAAATAGGGCAGCGCCAGGAACACGTCGCGCCGCACCGCCTTGAGGCCGCATCCGGTGTCGCGGGTGCCGTCGCGCAGCACCATGCCGCGCACCGCATTGGCGACCCGCGACTGCAGCTTCTTGAAGCCGGTCGCCTTGCGGCCGACCCGCTGTCCGGCGACCAGGCCGATCCCGGGATCGCGCTCGATCGCGGCGACCAGGGCCGGCAGAAACGCCGGATCGTTCTGGCCGTCGCCGTCGAGCGTCACCACCACCGGCGCCCGCGCGGCGCCGACGCCGCTGCGCACCGCCGCCGATTGCCCGCACGAGACGGCATGGTCGAGGTGGCGCAGGCAGGGATATTGCTGCGCCAATGTCCGCAGCTCGGCCGCGGTGCCGTCGCTCGATCCGTCATTGACATAGATGATCTCGAACGGCGCCAGCGCCGACATCGCGCGCGCAATCTCGCCGATCAGCGGCGCCAGATTGCCGGCTTCGTTGCGCACCGGCACGACCACCGAGATCCGCGGCGCCGCGCCGGAAGAGAGTGAACTGGCATTGGTCATCGTCTGTCCGGCCCCCGCGCGCGTTTTATGGGGCGATCAGCGCCCGGGCAACCTTTTTGATCCGGGAGGACGACGGACCCGGCAGGGCGTGCACCTCGCCGTCCGCCGCCACGACAAAGCCGAGCCGACGCCGCGCGAACCAGTCGCGCACCCACAGCGCGCCGAACGCGCCGACTGCGGCGCCGGCGACGACGTCGCTCGCGTAATGCGCCGTCACCACGATCCGGCTGAGCGCGATGAGCAGGGCGTAGCCCCACAGAAACGCGCGCGCGCGGGGGAAGAGCGCGCCGATGGCGACGAGCGCGGCGAACGCGGTCGTCGTGTGTCCGGACGGCAGGCTCGCATAATCGGGCCGCCAGGAAAACGGCTCATAGGCGAACGGACCTTGGGCCGACGGCCGCACCCGCCCGATCCAGCGCTTGACGATGGTGACGAGGAGGCCGGGCAGCCCCACGGCAATGAAGACGAATCCGATCCGAACCACCAGCATGGCGAGGACGCCGCGCGTCATGTGATCGAGCGCCGGCGAGGCGACGAGGGCGATGACGACGATCAGTCCGCCGGCCGGCACCAGGATCCAGACCGAGCGGCCGAAGTCGGTGATCTCGTAGAATCGATCGACCAGCCACATCGGCAATCCCGCTGCGAACCGGTAGGCCCGCTGGTCGATGAAGACCATGCAGAAAACGATCGCGGCGGCGGCGATCGCGCCATGGACGAGATAGCGCCGCCAGGCCGGGGCGAGAGGCGCGACGCGCGGCGGCGGCGCGCGCAACAGAAGCATGATCGCCTTGCGGCTGTTTTCGACGATGGCGTGGGCGCGCGTCGCGACGGTGGCGCCCGTGGCCGCCCCGGCGCCGCGCGAGGCGGTCATCGCATCGGCTCCGACCGATAGGTGTTGATGAGGACCGGCCGGCCGCCGCTGATATTGTAGCCCTCGATGCGCGGGCCGGAGGAATAGCGCAGCCCTAGCGCGTCGGCCCGCTGCACGAAGGAGCGCTCCTGGCTCCGTTCGATGAAGGCGAAGCGGCAGCTTTCGCCGTTGAGAAAATCGGCGGCGCTGGAGCCGTCGCCGTGGTGGAGATTGGTGCCGACCAGGAACACGAGGCTCGGCTCGTGGTAGCCGGCAGTCACCGTCCCGGGGTCGGGACAATTGGTGCTGCGGACATAGTCCGACAGCGGCACCGCCGGAAACAGGCCGCCGATCCTCGCAAAAGTCAAGGCATAGGCGGCGACCGCCACCATGATCGATGCCGCCCCCGCCCGCACCAGCGAGGCTTCGGCGCCGTCGACCCGATAGAGCGTCCAGGCGAACAGCGCCAGAATCGCCGCCACGGCGGCAAAGGCCCAGCTCGGCAGCCCGAGACGCTGGCCGATGGTGACGTTGAGTGCGATCAGCCCGACTCCGAGCGCGGCGACCAGGATGAACCACCACACGGTGCCGCGCACCAGCCAGCGATTGCGCGACAGCGCGTGGCCGTCGATGACGCCGACGATCAGTATGGCTATGGCGGGATAGAGCGGCAGCACGTAATGCGGCAGCTTGGTCGGCACCAGCTCGAACACGATCCAGGACGGCACCAGCCAGGCGAGCAGGAATTTCGCGCCGGGCTCGCCGCGGGCCCGCCACACCGCGGGCGCCGCCAGCCCGGCCAGCATGGCGCCGGGGAAAAACGTGACCCAGAACAGCAGGATGTAGAATCCGGGGGGCACCCCATGGCTTTCCTGGCCGGTTTCGACCTTGGCCAGCAGATCGTGGCCGATCGCCTCGACGAAAAAGCTGTCGCCGCTGCGGACGATGATGGCGATGAACCACGGCAGCACCAGCGCCAGCGCCCAGATCGCGCCCATCGCCGGCTTCAACCGCAAAATCCACTTCACCGAGCGGTCGGTCACGGCGAGAGCGACGATCGCAAGCCCGGCGACCATCAGGATCAGCGGCCCCTTGATGAGTATCCCGAGCGCGATCGCGGTCCAGAACACCGCAGCGGTGACCAGGGGATGGGTGTTGACGCTCCGCTCGCCCTGCCCGGCCAGATAAGCGCGCGCCATCGCCCCCATGGCCGCGACGACGGTCAGCGTCAGCACCGCATCGGTCTTGGCCAGGCGCGCCTCGACGCCGAGCAGGATCGACGTCGCCATGATCAGCCCGGCCAGGAACGCGGCGCGGCGCGACACGAAGGCGAGCGCAGCCCAGTAGGTCGCGACCACCGCCCCGATCGCCCCGATCAGCGAGGGAATGCGATAGAGCCAGATTCGCAGCCGAGCACGCGGCAGGCCCGCCGCCTCGGCCAGCCGAACAACGCCGGCCTGCAGCCAGTAGATGCCGACCGGCTTCTTGTAGCGGGTCTCGTCCTGGAACTTGATGTCGATATAGTCCCCGGATTCGATCATCTGCTTGGTCGCCTGGGCAAACCTCGCCTCGTCGCGGTCGACCGGCGGGATCTGGAAAAATCCCGGCAGGAAAGCGATGAGCGACATCACCACCAGCATGGCGATGGCGCGCCCATGGGTCGCGGTCGCAAAGTCGACTGCGGCCGCGCTCCAGGCCTCCCCGTAGAGTTTGCGCGGCTTAGGCTCGCTGATGACCGTCATTTCGATTTCCCGGCGCGCCGGCCTCCCTGCTCCGAGGCCGCAGAGAAAAATGCGTGCTGGCCGGTCCAGCCACCCCTGACCCTGACTGCGGCGGAACATAGGAAATTCCGCTCCGGGAGGAAAGCATTTGTGCATTGCCGCGGTGGATCGCTTCGCAGCCGCATTCATCCGCAGTCCCTGGGTTCGGCAACATCCTATTGCAGCCGCACCACGACGCTGTCGGCGGCGCCCTTGGCGTCCATGACGGTGAGCCGGACGAATCCCGGCCCGTCGGGCTGATAGAACACGGTTCGCCTGGCGGTGGCGTTCCCGAGCGGGACGCCGTTCACGAGGACGGTGAGCGGCAACGTGCCGCCGGAAATCTTCACGGCCACTGGGTCGGCAGCCCCGCCATCGCCGGCGGCGAGCTCGAGCCGCGCCCCATCGGGGGGAAACATGATCTTCAAG
>DASYNT010000136.1:0-3773 GCA_036008405.1 Xanthobacteraceae bacterium | reverse complement strand
GCCGCGCTGCCCGGCATCGAGGCGTCGAACCTGACCGGCGGCGCCTCGAAGATGCTGCCGAACCATCACATCACCAAGCCCGTCTTCATCGGCGAGATCAAGGGCGACGGCCAGTTCGATGTGGTGTGGAAGACTCCCGGCTTGGTGCCCGGCGATGCCTGGTCGAACTTCCTGCCGGGTTCGAAGGACCTGGAAGCCGATTGGGTCACGCTCAAATGCGGCAACTACAACAAGGTGACTAAGAAGTGCGGCGGCTCATCTTGAGCCTGGCGCTGATTTGATCCAAGCCAGATAGATCGGGAGGGCGGCCGGTGTCGCCCTCCCACTTCGCTGCGGGGAACATTTCGCAATGCACCGCCTGACGGACGGCCTCGCCGTTGTTCTGCTGGCTCTGACATTGCTGCTCACCGCACAAACGGTGCGCGCTGCAAACCTCGAAGAGGCCATCGCCCATTTTGCCGCGGACGACTATAGCGAGACCGACGCCGGCATCAACGCGGTGGCGGCGAGCGGCGATCCGCGCTCGGCCGCCCTTATCGGAGCGCTTCAGGACGGCCGGCTGCTGTTCAGCGCCGAGCAAAAGAAGGTGCTCTACAAAGACGCCGACGGCAAGCTGTTCGATGCGGCCACCGGCGCCGCTGCCGACGGAGCCCCACCGCCCGACCTCGCGACCGTGCGCATCAACAACCGGCTGCGGCGGGCAATCGACGCTGCCGTCGGCGGCCTGACGCTGTTGTCGCCAGATCCCGACAAACGCTACGACGCCGCCCAGGCGGTGTTCAAATCGCGCGAGGAAAACGCCCTGCCTGCGGTCGAAACCGCGATCGGCAAGGAAACCTCGCTGCGCATCAGGCAGGCGCTCATGGAAGCCCGCGCCGCCATCATCCTCAATTCGGACAGCGCCAGCGAGGACGACAAGATCGATGCTGTCGCGGTGATCCGTGCCCGCGGCGATCAGGACGCGGTGGCGCTGTTGTCCGCGCTGCCCGCGGAGACGCCGCCCTCGGTCACCCGCCTCGCCGCCGCGGCCGCCGCCTCCATCACCAGCGACCTCGGGCTGTGGACCGCGGCGCAGAACGCCTGGTACGGTATTTCGCTCGGCTCGGTGCTCCTCCTCGCTGCGATCGGGCTCGCGATCACGTTCGGCGTCATGGGCGTTATCAACATGGCCCATGGCGAGATGGTGATGCTCGGTGCCTACGTGACCTTCGCGGTGCAGGAAGTGATGCGCAACGGCCATCTGGGGCTGCTCGACTGGTCGCTGGTCATCGCCGTGCCGCTCGCATTCGTCTTCACCGGCCTGATCGGCATATTCATCGAGCGCACGGTTATCCGCTTCCTCTATGGCCGGCCGCTCGAAACCCTGCTCGCCACCTGGGGCATTTCCCTCATCCTCCAGCAGGCGGTACGCACCGCCTTCGGCCCGACCAACCGCGAGGTCTCGGCACCGTCATGGATGAGCGGCGCCTTCGAGGTCGGCCATCTCACCATCACGTACAATCGATTGTGGATCATCTGTTTCTCGCTGGCTGTGTTCCTCGCCTTGCTGGCCATGCTGCGTTTCACCCGGCTAGGGCTCGAGATGCGCGCGGTGACCCAGAACCGCGCCATGGCCTCGGCGATGGGCATCCGCACCGGCCGGATCGATGCCCTGACCTTCGGACTCGGCTCCGGGATCGCCGGCATCGCCGGAGTGGCGCTGTCGCAGATCGACAATGTGAGCCCCAATCTCGGCCAGAGCTACATCATCGACTCCTTCATGGTGGTGGTGTTCGGCGGCGTCGGCAATCTCTGGGGCACGCTTGTCGGCGCTATGACGCTCGGTATCGCCAACAAGTTCCTGGAGCCGATCGCCGGCGCGGTGCTCGGCAAGATTGCCATCCTGGTGCTCCTGATCCTGTTCATCCAGAAGCGGCCGCGCGGGCTATTCGCGCTCAAGGGCCGGGCGGTGGAAGCATGAGCCCGGTTGCGGCGCGCCGTCTCGACCGCGGCACCATCCTGTTTGTCATGATCCTCGTCGGCCTGGCGGTCGCGGTCCCGGTGCTCAATCTGGCTCTGCCGCCGCAATCGCCGCTCCAAGTGCCGACCTACCTGATGTCGCTGTTCGGCAAATATGCCTGCTACGCGCTGCTGGCGCTGTCGATCGACCTGATCTGGGGCTATTGCGGTATCCTTTCGCTTGGCCACGGCGCCTTCTTCGCGCTCGGCGGCTACGCCATGGGCATGTATCTCATGCGCCAGATCGGTAACCGCGGCGTTTATGCCAATCCGGACCTGCCCGACTTCATGGTGTTCCTGAACTGGCAGGAGCTGCCGGTCTATTGGTACGGCTTCAACTGGTTCCCCTATGCTGCGCTCATGGTGGTGGTGGCGCCGGGGGCGCTGGCCTTCGTGTTCGGCTGGCTCGCGTTCCGCAGCCGGGTCACCGGCGTGTATTTCTCGATCATCACGCAGGCGCTGACCTTCGCCCTGATGCTCGGCTTCTTCCGCAACAATTTCGGGTTCGGCGGCAACAATGGCCTCACCGATTTCAAGGACGTGCTGGGATTCAACGTGCAGGCGGGCGGCACCCGCGCCGCCCTGTTCGCGATTTCCTGTGTTGTGCTGGCGCTCGCGCTGTTGATGTGCCGCTACGTCGTCACCTCCAAGTTCGGCAAGGTGTTGATCGCAATCCGGGACGCAGAATCGCGCACCCGGTTCCTCGGCTACAAGGTGGAGTCCTACAAGCTGCTGGTGTTCACCATGTCGGCCTGCATGGCCGGCGTGGCGGGCTCCCTCTACGTGCTCCAGGTCGGCATCATCAATCCCGGCGAGTTTGCGCCCGCGAATTCCATCGAAGAGGTCATCTGGGTCGCGGTGGGCGGCCGCGGCACCCTGATCGGCGCCGTTCTCGGCGCGGTGATCGTCAACTACGGCAAGACCTACTTTACCAGCGGGGCGCTCGCGCCCTACTGGCTATTCGTGCTCGGCGGCCTGTTCGTCGGCGTCACCCTGCTGCTGCCGCGCGGCATCATCGGCACCATCCAGCATCACTGGGCGGAGCGCCGCAAGCCCGACTTGCCCGGCCCCGACCCGCAGCCGGTCGGCGAGCCCTTGCCCGCGGAGTAGCCGATGGAAACCAGGACCACCAGCGCGCTGCTCTACCTCGACGGCGTCACCGTGTCCTTCGACGGGTTCCGGGCGCTCAATGAGTTGTCGCTCGCCGTCGAGGCCGGCGAGATGCGCGCCATCATCGGCCCGAACGGCGCCGGCAAGACCACCATGATGGACGTAGTCACCGGCAAAACGCGCCCGCAAAAGGGCGACGTCTACTTCGACTGCGGCGAGGTCGACCTTACGAGACTCAACGAAAGCTCAATCGCCGAACTCGGCATCGGCCGCAAGTTCCAGAAGCCGACGGTGTTCGAGAGCCACACGGTGGAGGACAATCTCCGCCTCGCGCTCAAGGCCGACCGCCGCGCCCGCGCTACTCTGTTCTGGCGCGGCAGCCCAGCGGAGACTGCGCGCATCGACGGCATCCTCGACACCATAAGGCTTACGCCGGTACGGGGACGCCTCGCCGGCAGCCTCTCCCACGGCCAGAAGCAGTGGCTCGAGATCGGCATGCTGTTGGCCCAGGAGCCCAAACTGATGCTGGTCGACGAGCCGGTGGCCGGCATGACGGACGCCGAGACGCGGCAAACCGCGGAACTCCTCAAGGAGATCAACCGCACCCGCACCGTCATCGTGGTCGAGCATGACATGACCTTTGTGCGCGACCTCGGCGTCAAGGT
>DASYNT010000135.1:0-3420 GCA_036008405.1 Xanthobacteraceae bacterium | reverse complement strand
AACCACGTCTACAATGCCCACACCGACGGCGACACCTGGGTCTTTTTCGACGACGCCAACGTGCTCGACACCGGCGACACCTTCGGCAATACCGGCCGCTACAACACCATCGATTTCGCCAATGGCGGCGACATCCGTGGCTTGGTCCGCGCCGCCGACGCGTTCCTCAAGGTGTCGAACGACCAGACCAAGATCGTGCCCGGTCATGGCAAGCTCGCGAACAAGGCGGATATGGTCGCGTGGCGCGAGATGCTCGTGACCTCGCGCGACCGCATCCAGAAACTGGTCCGCGAAGGCAAGACCGAGCAGGAGGTGCTGGCCGCCAATCCATTGGCCGATCTCAACGCCAAGTGGGCCGCAAACGACGAGCAGGCCAAGAACTGGACCCGCATGGTCTACAACTCGTTCAAGCGATCGTAACAACGCCGCATCGGATTGAGGATAGGCACCGCCGGCTATGGCCGGCGGTGCGTTTGTGGCGGCGCCTCAGCGCGACGGCCACGTCCAGGCCGGCGTCTCGTCGCCCGCAACGAGCGTTTCGCCCAATTGCTTCTCGAGCACGATTCGCCTCACCTCGGCGGCGGCGTCGAGTGCCGACACCAGGGCCGCGGCATGGGAGACGACCACGATCTGCGATCGTTTCGACGCCTGTGCGATGAGACGCGCCAGAGGCGGCAGCAGGTCGGGATGCAGGCTGGTCTCGGGTTCGTTGAGAATCATCAGGCTCGGCGGCCGGGGCGAGAGGAGCGCCGCAATCAGGAGCAGATATCGAAGCGTGCCGTCGGAAAGCTCGGCCGCCTTCAACGGACGCAGGAGCCCGGCCTGCCGCATCTCCAGTTCGAAATATCCGTCGGCATTCACGATTTCGATGCCTGCGCCGGGGAAGGCATCGGCGATCGCGCCGCCCAGTTCGGCGTTGCTGCCGATCTCGCGAACGGTTGCGATCGCGGCCGCGAGGTCCGATCCGTCGCTGGCGAGGACCGGCGTGTAGGTGCCGATTTGCGGCCGGCGCGCAGGGGCGTCGCGGTCGGTCCTGAGATGATCGTAAAATCGCCAGTCCCGCATGCGCTCGCGCAGGAGCAGGAGTTCGAGCGCATCGCGCGGGTCGCTGCAATGGGTCATCATGCTGTCGAACGGCGCCAGATTTTGAAATACGGGCCGCCACTCCCCGGCGTCGGTGCGGATCCGAACCACGGGTCCGGCGCGCATGGCGAAGGCATTCGAGCGGCCGAGGGTTTCCCCGGTCCATTGGCTCTCGATCTTTATTTCCGGATCGCGCGAGAAGGCCGAGGCGGATGGGTGCGGCAATCCGAGATCGATGGCGTAGCCATAGTCGTCGCCGGCAAAGCCGAGCTTCAGGCTGATGGCGGCTTTTCGAACGGTTCCCTGGACCGGCTGTTCGCCTCTCTTCATGGCGCGCGAGAACGATTCGGGGCCGGCCCAGAGCGTGGAATGAAGGCCGCCTTCGGCAGCCAAGGATTGAATGATGCGGCCCTGGGCGATGTCCGCCAGCAATCTGAGCGCGCGATACAGGCTGGACTTGCCGCTGCCGTTGGCGCCGGTGACCACATTGAGGGTGCCGAGCGTGAGCCTGACGTCGCGCAATGATCGATAGCCCGCGATTGCGATTTTTTTGATCATCGGACGTTGCTTTTGGCCGCCATTGATTGGCGTCGAACGGCGAACCAACCGGCGCGCGAGGGATCACCGGTGACGTTGATCCTCGGCCGCCCGTTTGACCCGGGATTGCGGCCGGCATTTTGCATCGCAGAGTGCGACGCCATCAATTTCAGGACCGATGCCAACGAGATTTCCTCAAGACTTTCCCTCGAGACATTCCCTTGAGACATTCCCTTGCCTTGACATCGGCAGGGAGGTGGGGTTTATAGAACAAACAGTGAACAACAAACAGTGAACGATGTAAATCGAACAGCGGCAAATCATGAAAAGTAGAGTGCGTCCATGTCCGCCGTCGAACTATCCGCCGTCGAACTATCCGCTGTCGAACTATCCGCCGAGCCACCGGCCGATGAGCTGTCCGCCATCGAGCCACCTGCCATCGAGCCGTCCGCCGCAGAACCGCGGGAGACCCTGCGCGTTTTGAGGCGCGCGATGGCCGCCGTCACGGCATCCCGGCCGGGCGGGGAGGCCCGGCTGAGCCTGGGCGTGCGGTCGCTCGACCAGGCGCTCGGCGGCGGCCTTGCCGGCGGCGCCCTGCATGAGGTCGGTCCCGCCGCGCCCCGCGATGGCGGCGCGGCGACCGGGCTGGCCACGGCGTTCGCCGTGCTGGCGCTGCGCGAAGGCCGGCAGGCAGTGTGGATCCGGTCCGATTTCGCCGCCGCCGAGGCGGGCGAACTCTACGGACCGGGGCTCGCGCTGATGGGGCTTTCCTTGCAGCGCCTGATCGTCCTGCGGGTGCCGCGTCCCCGCGACGCCTTGTGGCCGATGGAGGAAGCGCTGCAGTGCCGCGCGGCGGGCGCGGTCGTGACCGAGCTCATGGGCGATGACGGCGACCTCACGGCGACGCGGCGGCTGGCGCTCGCGGCCGGCGCCGGCGGCGGCATCGGCCTGCTCCTGCGCCACCAGCCGTGTCGGGCGGCGAATGCGGCGACGACGCGCTGGGAGGTCGCGTCGGCCGGCGGCGAGCGTGACGGGTTCGGCGGCCTCTCGCGTCCGACCTTTGCCGTTTCCCTCACCAAGAACCGCCACGGTCCCACCGGCCAGTGGCGCCTGTCATGGGATCATCATGAGCGTGCCTTTGTCACCGCCGCCCTCCCGGCGCTATCTCTCCCTGTGGCTGCGGCGCCTCGCCACCGATCGTCTCGCCCGCAGCCGCTCGCCCGCACCGGATGAGCCTGTCGTCGTCACCGAGGCGGTCAAGAGCGCCCAGCGCATCGTGGCCATGAACGATGCGGCGCAGCGTCTCGGCCTGCGGCACGGCATGCCGCTCGCCGATGCCCGCGCCATGTTTCCCGCCCTTGTCGTCGCCGCCGGCGATGCGGCGGCGGACCGCCGGCTGCTCGATGCCGTCGCCGACTGGTGCGACCGCTACACGCCGCTGATCGGCCTCGATGCGCCGGACGGCCTCATGCTCGACATCACCGGCTGCGCTCATCTGTTCGGCGGTGAGCTTGCGCTGTGCCGCGACCTGCTGGCCCGCCTCGCCGCCCAGCACCTGCACGCCCGCGCCGCGATCGCCGACACCGCCGGCTGCGCCTGGGGCGTCGCACATCATGGCGACGCCTCGCTGGTGCCGCCGCGGCAGATGCGGGCGGCCCTGGCGCCCCTGCCGGCGGCGGCGCTGCGGCTCGCCCCGGAGACGGTGGCGGCGCTCGCCGAGGTCGGCCTCAGAGAGGTCGGCGATCTCCTCGACCTGCCGCGGGCTCCGCTCGCCGCCCGGTTCGGCGACATTCTGGTCCG
>DASYNT010000134.1:0-8830 GCA_036008405.1 Xanthobacteraceae bacterium | reverse complement strand
GGAAATACCAGTTCATGTTGCCGGTTTCCGGATTCCAGGAGATCGCACTGTTGGTGTATAGATTGTCGCCGGGACGGTAGGTCGGATCGAACATCGGCACCGGGTTGCCGGTGCCCCAGATGGTCTGGTCGGTATCGGGATCGTAGGTTCCGGTCACCCACACCGCGCCGCCGCCGGTCTGCCAGGCGTTGTTGGCGCCCTTCCAGGTTTCGCTGCCGGGCTCGCCGGGCGCGGGAATGGTGAATTTGCGCCACAGCACGCGCCCGGTTGCCGCATCGAGCCCGGCGATCCAGTCGCGCACGCCGCTGTCGCCGCCGGACGCGCCGACGATGATCTTGTCCTTGATCGGCAGCGGCGCCGCGGTGATGCGCAGCTCGGGCTGTCCGAACAGCACGTTGGTCTCCCACACCACCTTGCCGGTGTCCTTGTCGGTGGCGATGATCCGCGCCGGCCAGCTGGCGGCCGAGATCACGAGGTTGCCCCAGAACGCGGCGCCGCGATTGGTGCCCTGCTTCTCCTGCTTGGGCTCCATGCGCCAGACGATGCGGCCGCGATTGCCCGCGGTGCCGTCGATCTTGTAGAGCACGCCCCAGGAATCGGTGATGTAGAGGAAACCGTCCTCGACCAGGGGGGTCGCCTCGATCCACTCGTTGCTTCGGGTGCCGCCGAGCGGAACTGCATAGGCGAGCTTCAACCCCTTGACGTTGCCCCTGTTGATCGTGTCCAGCGGCGAGTACCGCTGGCCGTCATAGGTGCGGTGGTTCATCAGCCAGTTCTGCGGCTCCTTGTCGGGATTGAGGAGCCGTTCCGGCGTAACGTCGGCCGCCGGCGCCGGCGACGCCGCCAGCACGCAGCCGGCCAGAAGCGCATTGCGGATCGTATGATCGCGTCGTGCCATGGTGTCTTCCCTGTTCTCTTGCCTGTTCTCTTGCCTGTTCTCTTGCCTGTTCTCTCGGTGCAGCGCTTGATAGGCGGGCTCCCTGCCCGTTCCAGGGCGAGGGAGCAGACTCGAATCTCGACTCACAGCCCGAACACGTAGAGCACCGTCGCATTGCGCTGCTCCTTGAGCTCCGGCGTGTTGATGAGCCGCGACTTCGCCGACGGACCCGCCCCCGATGCGATCGCCACATATTGCCTGCCGTTGACTTCGAAGGTCATCGGCGGCGCGTGGAAGCCCGAACCCACGTTGAACTTCCACAGCTCGTCGAGGGTGGTGTCGTCATAGGCGGCGATGGTGCCGTCGAGCAGCGCGTTGAAGATTAGGCCGCCGCCGGTCGACAGCGCGCCGCTGTAATTGGGGTAACGAAGGTGGACGGTCTTCTTGATGTCGCCGCTGACGGGGTCGACGGCGGTGAGGTTGCTCTCGTAACGCTCGGTCGTCTTGAAGCCGCCGCCGTTCCAGCCTTTTTCCTTGCTGTGCTTGGCGGTGTCGATCGAGATGTCCTCGCAGTTGGAGAGTGTGGGAATGTAGAGGAGCCCGGTCTTGCGGCTGTAGGTGGACGGCCAGAAATTGTTGCCGCCGGCATGGCCCGGACAGACCCGCCTGGTCGGCTCGCCCGGGTTCTGGTTGGCGACGCCGGCATAGGTCTGGATGTCTTTCTTGGGATCGTACTCGACCGGCTTGCCGGTCTTCTGGTCGATGCCCTTGGTCCAGTTCACCTCCATATAGGGCTTCGCCATCACGGTCTGGCCGTTGAAACGGTCCATCGTATAGATGAAGCCGTTGCGGCCGGAATGGGTGATCAGCTTGCGCGGCTGCCCGGCGACGTTGCCGTCGACCAGGATGTGGGTGCCGACCTCGTCGAAGTCCCACATGTCGCCGGGCGTGAACTGGAAGTACCAGTTCATCTTGCCGGTGTCGGGATCCCACGAGATCGCGCTGTTGGTGTAGAGATTGTCGCCGGGGCGGTAGGTCGGATCGAACATCGGCACCGGGTTGCCGGTGCCCCAGATGGTCTGGTTGGTGTCGGGATCGTAGGTCCCGGTCACCCATACCGCGCCGCCGCCGGTCTGCCAGGCATTGGTGTTGCCTTTCCAGGTCTCGCTGCCGGGCTCGCCCGGTGCGGGAATCGTGAACTTGCGCCACAGCAGCTTGCCGGTGGCGGCGTCGAGGCCCGCCATCCAGTCGCGCACGCCCTGGTCGCCATTGGCGGCGCCGACGATGATCTTGTCCTTGATGGCGAGCGGCGCCGAGGTCATCGCCACGTCGGGGGTGTCGGGGAACCCGGTTTCCCACACCACCCGGCCGGTGTCCTTGTTGGTCGCGACGATCCGCGGCGGGTCGTCGGCTGCGGTGATCACGAGGTTGCCCCACAGCGCGGCGCCGCGGTTGCGCTGCTGGCGCTGCTGTCCGGGGTCCATGCGCCACACGATGCGGCCGACATCGCCGGAGCTGCCGTCGATCTTGTAGAGCACCCCGGCGGAATCGGTGATGTAGAGGAAGCCGTCCTCGGCGAGCGGGGTCGCCATGACATACTGGTTGGCGGCGCCGCCGCCGAGCGCGACGGTGTAGGCGAGCTTGAGCCCCTTAACGTTGCCTCTGTCGATGCGGGCGAGGGGAGAGAAGCGCTGACCATCATAGGTGCGATGGTTCATCAGCCAGTTCTGCGGCTCCTTGTCGGCATTGACGAGCCGCTGCGGCGTCACGTCGGCCGCCAATGCGGGCCCGGCGAGCACGCTGCCGGCCAACAGCGCAATCCAGATCGAACGGTCGCCTCGCGCCATGGTGTCCTCCCTGTGGAATTATTGTTGGAGACAAGCTACACCGGCCGCCGTGGCCGTGGAAGGACCGAAGCGCAGGCACCGAAGCGCATTCAGATCGATGGATACGGCGAATCCTGTCGGATCGGCCGGCCCGGGCGCCGATTCCCGAGGCTTCAGGAAAACAAGAGCGATTTGATCACCACGGGGACGACGCCCGGCGGCGTGATGGGCTCGCCGACATCGACGAAATCGAGCTCCTGCAATGCGACCCCGTCGATGGCGATGAGGTCGCCGGACAGGCCGAGTTCCTCAGTCAGAATGCGGCCCATGATCTTGCCGATGTCGCCGTCGATCATCAGCAGCAGCGGCCGGCCGCGGCGGCCGTCGGGCGCAACCGCGGCCATGATGGCGCGGCCGGCCGCGGCGAGCCGCGGATGGTCCGGATCGCCATGCCAGGCGAAGGCGATGGCGACCCGCGCATCGGCTTCGAGATCGAGCCGCGCCAGCCCGGAAGCGATCGTCGCCGTGATGGCGGCGCCGTCGATGGCGCCGCCGAGATCGAGACCGACATGGACGACCGGGACATTGTGCACCGGCAGCACGCCGGGCCGCGGCAGGTGGATGGTCTTGCCGCTGACCTGGACGGTGAACTGGGAGGCGCCAATCACGGTGGCGCGGATGCGCTGGCCGGGATCGACCACGGCGAGCGTGGTGCGCCGCGTCAGTTCGGCGCGCAAGGCGGACGCCAGCGGCCTGGCGATGTCGCCGTAGTCGCGATCCTCGTAGCCGAAAATATATTCCGACACCCCTCCGGAGAAGGTGATGGCGTCCGGCGCCCCGTGGCGCGGCAGCGGTGCCGCCAGCAGCAGGGATCGGCCGAGCGCATCGGGGGCGACGCCGAGAATGTAATCGGCGGCAATGGCGGCAAGGCGCTGCGCGATCGCTTCGCGCGGCGCCCGCTCGGCGAGCGTCGCCGGGTCGGTTGAGATGCCGAGCGCCGCGGCGACCGCGCGGGCGGAATCATCGACCCGGCTCCAGGCGCCGCTGTCGTCGCGCGCGATGAGCCGGCCGCCGACGGCAAACGCGGCGACGCCCGTGACGACGCCGTCGTCGATCCAGGCGAGCTTGGTGGTGCCGCCGCCGATATCCACATGGAGCACGCGGGCGCCGCGCTCCCGGGAAAGCCTCACCGCGCCGGCGCCATGGGCGGCGAGCGCGCATTCGAGCTTGTGGCCGGCGGTGGCGCAGACGAATTTGCCGGCTTCCGCCGCGAACAGTTCGTCGATCGCCTGGGCGTTCCTGCGCTTGATCGCCTCGCCGGTGAGGATCACCGCGCCGCTGTCGACATCGGCGCGGTCGAAACCGGCATCGCGGTAGCATCCGGCGATGAAGCTGCCGAGCGCGGCGGCATCGATGGTGCCGTCGGCGAGAAACGGCGTGAGCATGATCGGGGAGCGCCACACCACCTGGCGATGGACGACCACGAACCGGCTCGACAGGCCCTGGGTCTGGCGCTGCAGCAGCACCTTGGCGAACAGGAGATGCGACGTCGAACTGCCGATGTCGATGCCGATGGTGGAAAGCTCGACGTTCTCCTGGTTCCAGATGTATTGCGCGATCTCGGCGCGGTCCTGGTCGGACATCGCGAGATGTTCGTGGAACATATCGAGGTCGTGCATGAGAAATCCGCCCAACCGGGCCCAATCCCGATCCGGTGGGCACAGTGCCTCCGCCGGCCGCTGCTTGTAAAGCGTGCGGCGGACGCCTAGAGCCTTCTCGTTTCGCTGGCACACACTACGCTGTCATCGCCCGGCCTGACCGGGCGATCCCGTAAACACCGACCGTGAGTACTGGATTGCCCGGTCAAGCCGGGCAATGACAACGATGGGGTCAGCGTAATCGGAAAAACCTCTAAGCTCGGCCGAATTGCCGCAGAGTATCCCATGAAGCGCAGCAGCGAACGCATCCTGACCACCCATGTCGGCAGCCTGATCCGGCCGCCGGCGCTGATCGAATTCCTGCGCGCGCAGCAGGAGGGCAGACCAGTCGACGAAGCCGCATTTCAAGCCTGCCTCGCCGCATCGGTCGCCGACATTGTGCGCCAGCAGGCCGAGGCCGGCGTCGACGTGGTCAGCGACGGCGAGTTCGGCAAGACCATCAGCTGGTCGCAATATGCGCTTGAGCGCCTGTCGGGCTTCGAACGGCGGCCCATGAGGCCCGGCGCCAACCCGTTCGCACGCGGCGCCGACCGCAGCCGGTTCGCCGAATTCTATGCCGAGCTCGACGCCCGCGACGCGCCGGCGACCCAGTCGGAGGCGGCCTGCATCGGCCCCATCGCCTATACCGGACAGGCGGCGCTGCAGCGCGACATCGACAATCTCCGCGCGGCGCTGGCCAAGGCTGCCGCAACCGGGACCGCGGTGACCGAGGCATTCCTGCCGGTCGCGGCGCCGGCGAGCGTCATCCCCGACCGCAAGAACGAATTCTACGCCACCGAGGACGACTGCCTGCAGGCGATCGCCGAGGCGATGCGCACCGAATACCGCATGATCGTCGACGCCGGCTTCCTGGTGCAGCTCGACGATGCCCGCACCGCCGTCACCTATGACCGCATGGTGCCGCCGGCGAGCTTTGCCGACTACCGCCGCTGGGTCGGCCGCCATGTCGAGGTGCTCAACCACGCCCTCGACGGCATCCCCCAGGACCGGGTGCGCTATCATGTCTGCTGGGGTAGCTGGCCCGGCCCCCACACCACCGACGTGCCGCTGCGCAACATCGTCGACCTCATCCTGCAGGTGCGCGCCGGCGCCTATGTGATCGAAGGCGCCAATCCGCGCCACGAGCATGAATGGAAGGTGTGGCAGGACGTCGAGCTGCCGGCCGGCAAGGTGCTGGTTCCCGGCGTGATCAGCCACGCCACCAACATCGTCGAGCATCCCGAGCTCGTGTGCGAGCGCATCGTGCGGCTGGCGCAGCTGGTCGGCCGCGACAACATCATCGCCGGAACCGATTGCGGTTTCGCCCAGAGCCCGATGTACCGGCGGGTGCATCCCACCATCATGTGGGCCAAGCTCGAAGCGCTCGCCGCCGGCGCGAAGCTCGCGAGCAAGAAGCTGTGGGGATAGATTGGCGCGTCCCCGGACTTCGCGCTCCATGTGGGCCACCGGCTAATGCTGCCTCCACTCGGACGGCCTCGCCGCTGACGAATATCCATCGTCTCACACCAGCTCGATCCGCACTTGGCGCCCGACCAACGCCGCCGCGCGTTGCAGCGTTTCGATCGTGACATTGCCATTCGCTTTGAGGATACGGTCGACCTGCGCGCGGCTCGTATTCATCAATTCTGCCAAGCGCGCCTTACTGATGCCTTGCCGCTTCATCTCCTCGCTGAGCTGCCAGGCCACCACGCGAGTCACTGCTTCGGCCTTCGCCGCTTCGCGAATGCCTTCCTCGTCGAGGAACTCATCCAGGGTCGAGCCCCAATGCGGATTTTTTTTCCTGGTCATGCGATACCTTGTAAGGGTAGCGATCAGGGACCTTTAGGGTAGCCTAATGCGAACGACAGCGCTTGTGTTTCTCGCCCTTCTCGGCGCCGCCCCCGCGCAGGCCCAGTCGGTCGAGAGCTTTTATCGCGGCCGCAGCATCAACCTAGTGATCGGCTACAGCGTCGGCGGCGGCTACGACATCCATGGCCGGGTGCTGGCCCGGCACCTCGGCAAGCATATCCCCGGCAATCCCGGGATCATCGTCCAGAACATGCCGGGAGGCGGCAGCCTGCGCGCCGCCAATTATCTCTACAACGCCGCGCCCAAGGACGGCACCGCCATCGGCGTGTTCTCCCGCGGCATGGCGATGGAGCCGCTGATCGGCTCGAGCAACACCCAGTACGATTCCCGCAGGTTCACCTGGATCGGCAGCATCACCAACGAGGTGAGCGTCTGCGCCACCTGGGGCGCATCCAAGGTGAAAACCTGGGATGACATGCTCGCCATGCCCTTCACCGTCGCCGGGGAAGGCTCGGGCTCCGATCCCGATATCTTCGCGACCATGATCAGGAACGTGTTCGGCGCCAAGCTGCGCCTGATCCCCGGCTATCCCGGCAGCGCCGAAATGACGCTCGCCATTGAGCGCGGCGAAGTCGACGGCCGGTGCGGCTGGACGTGGTCGAGCATCAAGCTGCAGCGCCCGGACTGGATCCCCGGCCACCTGCTCAACGTGCTGGTGCAGCTCGCGTCCCGGCGCATCCCGGAGCTCGCCGACGTGCCCCTCCTCATCGAGCATGCGACCACCGCGCGCCAGCGCCAGATCGTCGACGTGATCCTCAGCCGCCAGGCGATGGGCCGGCCGGTGGTGGCGCCGCCGGGCGTGCCCGAGGACCGCAGGCAGGCGCTGCGCCAGGCCTTCGACGCCACCATGGCCGACCCCGATTACGTCGCCGAGGCGACCGCGCGCGGCCTCGAGGTCAACCCCGTCGGCGGGGCCGATCTCGACAAGCTGCTCGACCAGCTCTACGCCACCCCGCCGGAGATCATCGCCGAGGTCCGCGCCATCATCGCCCCCGGCGCGAAGTAGGAGCTGCCCGCCGCAAGCGGATCGGAAGCGGGGAGGGAGCGGCGCCCGCCGCAGTCGTCACGCGCACGGTCACCGCACGCACGGTCACCGCAGGTGTCACCGCACGTTGACGCTGTCGACCCGCCGTTCCATATTCGAAAAAATTCTCACTTTTGGAACAGTCCCCCATGCTGAACACCGTCGCGCCGCGTACCGACCAGCGCCTGCGCAATTCGCCCGAGAATTCGCCCAAGCAGGATCTCCGCGTCTGGCTGGCGCAGATGGAGGAGGCCGGCGAGCTGACCACCATCACCGGCGCGGAGCGCGACGAGGAGATCGGCGGCATCGTCGACATCTACCAGCGCACCATGGGCGCGCCGGCAGTGATGTTCGACGACATTCCCGGATTTCCGCGCGGCCGCCGCGTGGTCGCGAACATCCTCACCTCGGTGCGGCGGATCAACCTCACGCTGGGCATGCCGGCCGATACCGGCGAGATGGACCTGGTGCGCTACTGGCGCGCCTACATGAAGAATTCGCAGACCATCCCGCCGATGACGGTGGCGGGCGGGCCGCTGATGGAGAACGTCGCCACTGGCGACGACATCGACATCCTGAAAATCCCGACGCCGAAATGGCATGAGCACGACGGCGGCCGCTATATCGGTACCGGCTGCATGGTGATCATGCAGCACCCCGACACCGGCTGGATCAATTACGGCGCCTATCGCATCCAGGCCCAGGACCGCGCCGTCGCCTCGGTCATGACCTCCAAGGGCAAGCACGGCAACCTGATCATGCGGCGCTGGCACGAGCTCGGGAAACCGTGCCCGATTGCCGTGGTGTGCGGGATGCATCCGGCGCTGTTCATGGTGGCGGGCATCGAGATTCCCTACGGCAAGAACGAATATGACGCCGCCGGACGGCTGCTCGGCGAGCCCGTCGAGGTCATCCTCGGGCCCAAGACCGGCCTGCCGATCCCGGCCCATGCGGAGATCGCGTTCGAGGGCTTCGTGCATCCGGACGATCTCGTCGACGAAGGTCCGCTCGGCGAGTGGACCGGCTACTACGCCGGCGGCAGGAAGCGCGAGCCGGCGATCCGCATCGAGACGTTCTGGCACCGCGACGACCCTGTGCTGCTCGGCGCGGTGCCGGGCATGCCGCCCAATGACGACACCTTCTACCGCGGCACCTACCGCTGCGGCGCGGTGTGGAATCAGCTCGAAGCCGCCGGAATTCCCGAGGTGAAGGGTGTGTGGTCCCATGAGGCTGGCGGCAGCCGGCTGTGGCTCACCGTCGCCATCAAGCAGATGTATGGCGGCCACTCCAAGCAGGCCGGCCTCATCGCTTCGCAGTGCCATGCCGGCGCCTATGCCAACCGCTGGGTAGTGGTGGTCGACGATGACATCGATCCCGCCGACATGAACCAGGTGATCTGGGCGATGTGCACAAGGTTCGATCCGCGCGAGGACATCGAGACCCTGCGCGGCTGCTGGAGCACCTCACTCGACCCCATGGCCTACGGCCCCGACGACCCCCGCAACGCCCGCGTCGTCATCGACGCCTGCAAGCCGTG
>DASYNT010000133.1:0-9505 GCA_036008405.1 Xanthobacteraceae bacterium | reverse complement strand
GGATCGAGCACGACCGCGTCACCTCGCCATTGATATGCACGGAACAGGCGCCGCACTGGGCGACGCCGCAGCCGTATTTGGTCCCGGTGAGACCGACATGCTCCCGGATCACCCACAGGAGCGGCGTGTCCGGTTCGACCTGCACCACCCGTACCCGTCCATTGATGTTGAGCTTGGCCATGAGCGTTCCTCGCACGGCTTGTTGTAAGGCGTCTCTGCTTCGCTTGAATGCGGATTCTGGCGCGGCGGCGGCGAACAAGTGCAACCGTCCCCGGTCGGGGAAGGATAGCGCAGGATGGGGGGGGCCTGCCACAGCCGATTGCTGCGGTCCGGGAGGTCGGGGCAACGGCCTCGACTGCGGATTGCGGTAGCTACAGGCCTTCGATGTCCGGGAACGCACGCAACCTGGACAAGCCCAGCCGATGTCCGCACTTGTGATGTCTTGACATCACATTCTTGCGCAGGAGGAGGAGGCCATCGATCGCGCCAGCGAGATCGCGTCTGTGCGGATGGGCGAAATCGTCCCCATCGCCGTCGACGGCGCGTTCTACGACCTCGCCGGCCGCCAGTACGGATCACCACGCCCCATGTGCCGGGCATGGTCGAGGTCATCGACGATTTGCGCTACGCGCTTATGTCGGCATGGCGCCGGTCGCCCGCGGCTGCGCATAATGGGCGAACGAGCGCCTGTGGCGTGGATGGAGCGAAGCGAAATCGGGACGTTGCGAGTCCATTCCGCTGCGTGCCTTGCCGCTGCAGAGCTTTGGTCAAAGAGGTGCGCCATGTATGAAAATCTCCTCGCGCATGTCCCGACCGACCTGTGGATCGGCGGCAAGTGGCGCAAGGCGTCCGACGGCCAGCGCTTCGACGTCATCGATCCCGCCACCGAGAACGTCATTACCTCGGTGGCGAGCGCCAGCGTCGATGACGCCAAGGCCGCGGTCGATGCCGCGCAGGAGGCGTTCGCCGGCTGGGCCGGCCGCAAGCCGCGCGAGCGTGGCGAAATCCTGCGCAAGGCCTTCGAGGTGATCATGGGGGAGGTCGAGCGCCTCGCCAAGCTGATCACGCTGGAAAACGGCAAGGCGCTCGGCGACGCCCGCGGCGAGGTCGCCTATGCGGCCGAGTTCTTCCGCTGGTATGCCGAGGAGGCGGTGCGGAACCTCGGCGATGTCGGGCGCGCACCGTCGTCGGGCGCACGCATTCTGGTGCAGCACAAGCCGGCCGGCATCGCCGTGCTGGTGACGCCGTGGAATTTTCCCGCCGCGATGGCGACCCGCAAGATCGGCCCGGCGCTCGCGGCCGGTTGCCCCGTGGTGCTCAAGCCGGCCTCGGAGACGCCGCTCACCATGCTCGCGCTGATGCCGCTGCTCGAACAGGCAGGCGTGCCGGCGGGCGTCGTCAACGTGATCCCGTCGCGGCGCTCCGGCGCCGTCGTCTCGGCGATGCTGCACGACATGCGGGTCCGCATCGTCTCCTTTACCGGCTCGACCGCGGTCGGCCGCAAGCTCCTGCACGAGGCCGCCGACAATGTGGTCAAGCCGGCGATGGAACTCGGCGGCAACGCGCCGTTCATCGTGTTCGAGGATGCCGACATCGATGCCGCCATCGAAGGCGCCATGATCGCCAAGATGCGCAACATGGGCGAGGCCTGCACCGCCGCCAACCGGTTCTACGTCCATGCGACCGTGCACGACGCTTTCGCGAACAAGCTCGCGGAGAAAATGGCGGCCCTCGAGATGGGCAACGGCCTGCAGGACGGCGTCGCGCTCGGGCCGCTGGTCAATGCGGAGGGCCGCGACAAGGTCGAGCAACTGGTCGCGGACGCCGTGAAGAAAGGTGCCAAGGTGCTCACCGGCGGCACCGTGCCGGACGGCAAGGGCTATTTCTATCCCGCCACGGTACTGACGGCCGTGCCCGACAGTGCCGAGATGCTGCGCGAGGAAATCTTCGGGCCGGTGGCGGCGATCCAGGCCTTCACGTCCGAGGACGAGGTGATCGCCCGCGCCAACGACACCGAATACGGGCTCGTCGCCTACCTCTACACCAGGGATCTCGGTCGCGGCATGCGGGTGTCGGAACGGCTCGATTTCGGCATGATCGGGCTCAACCGCGGCCTCGTCTCCGATCCCGCCGCGCCGTTCGGCGGCACCACGCAGAGCGGCATCGGCCGCGAAGGCGCGCACGAGGGCATGATGGAGTTCATGGAGACCCAATACGTCTCGGTGGCCTGGTAATCGGACGACGGACGATGAGAGCGCCGCCATGGACATTCTGATGCCGCAGCTCGGCGAGACCGTGGCCGAGGGCAAGATCACGACCTGGTTCAAATCGATCGGCGATGCGGTCAAGCCCGGCGACAACCTGTTCGAGATCGAGACCGACAAGGTGTCGATGGAGGTGCCGGCGACCTCCGCCGGCGTCCTTACCGAGATCCGGGTGGGTCCCGGCGAGGTCGCCCCGGTGGGCGCCGTCGTCGCCATCGTCGCCGGCGCGGCGGGCGAGCCCGCCGTAGCGTCTGCCTCGGCGGCGAAGCGCGCGGCATCTGCCGCTGCCGCGCCGAAAGCGGCGGCGCCAGCATTCGCTCCGGCCGCCGCGCCGCCAGCGCCGCCGGTCGCGGCGCGCGCGCAACTCGATCCGTTCCGCGAGGTCCGTACGCCCGAGCGCAATTACGGTCCGGCGAAGCTCGCCAGCAACGCCGTCGTCACGCCGCTGGCGCGGCGGCTGGCCGGCGAGGCGGGGATCGACCTCGCCCGCATCGCAGCGTCCGGACCGCACGGCCGCATCGTCGCCCGCGACGTGCAATCGGCCATCGCCGCCCTGCCGAGCAGCGTCGCGGTGCCGTCGGCCGATCGCATCAAGGCGCTCTACGCCGAGGGCACTTATGAGGAGGTGCCGCTCGATTCGATGCGACGCACCATCGCGGCGCGGCTGGTCGAGGCGAAGCAGACCATCCCGCATTTCTATCTGGTGGCGGATGTCGCCGTCGACCGGCTCGAAGCGGTGCGCCGGGAAGCCAATGCCGCGGCGCTGCCCGACCCGGCGGGCGAGCCTGCGTTCAAGCTCTCGCTCAACGATTTCATCGTCAAGGCGCTGGCGCTGGCGCTGGCGCGCGTGCCGGCGGCCAATGCGGTGTGGGCGGGGGATCGCATTCTGCGCTTCAAAGGCGCCGATGTCGGCGTTGCGGTGGCGATCGACGGCGGCCTGGTCACGCCGGTGATCCGCCGGGCGGAGCAGAAGTCGCTGCGCGAGATTTCCGCGGAGATGAAGGACCTCGCCGCCCGCGCCCGCGCCCGCAAGCTCGAGTCCGCAGAGATCCAGGGCGGCGCCAGCGCAGTGTCCAATCTCGGCATGTTCGGCGTGCGCGAATTTGCGGCCATCATCAACCCGCCGCATGCCACCATCCTCGCGGCCGGCGCCGCCACGCGCCGGCCGGTGGAGGCCGCCGATGGCGGACTTGCCTTCGTCGGCCAGATGACGGTGACGCTGTCCTGCGACCACCGCGTCGTCGACGGCGCGGTCGGCGCCGAGCTTCTTGCCGCGTTCCGGCATTTCATCGAGCATCCGGTCGCGATGATGATCTGATCGCGGCTTGGTTTTTGGGCATGACCTCGTCGGAAAAGTCTGCAACCTCTGGCGATCTGCCATTCGGTTTCATCTGGTCCAGGAGAACGACATGACGAGCAACAAGTCCGATCTCATTCTGGTCGGGCCGAAAAAGCAGGTCTTCATCGAGCGTCTCGCGCCGGTGTTCGATATCCACCCGATCAACGAGGCCGAGGACCGCGACGCCTTTTTTGCCGGCATCGCCGGCCGCGTGCGTGCGATCGCGGTCACCTACTCCTCGGAAAAGGTCAACGCCGAATTCATGTCGCGGCTCCCCAAGCTGGAGATCGTATCGAGCTTCGGCGTCGGTTATGACCATGTCGACGCCAAATGGGCCGGAGCCCACGGCATCATCGTGACCAACACGCCGGATGTCCTCAACGAGGAAGTCGCCGACACCGCGCTCGGCCTGCTGCTGTGCACGGTGCGGGAATTTCCCCAGGGCGAGCGTTATCTGCGCGCCGGCAAGTGGGAACAGAAGGCCTATCCGCTCAGCCAGGCGACGCTGCGCGACCGCACCGTCGGAATGGTCGGCATGGGGCGGATCGGGCGCGCGATCGCGCGGCGCCTCGACGCCTTCGGGGTGCCGGTGGTCTATCATTCGCGCCGGCCCCAGGCCGGCGTGCCCTATCGGCACTATCCAGACCTCGTCGCCATGGCCCGCGACGTCGACGTGCTGCTGGTCATCGTGCCCGGCGGCGCCGAGACCCGCAACATGGTCAATGCCCAGGTGCTCGATGCGCTGGGGCCCGACGGCATCCTCGTCAACATCGCCCGCGGCTCGGTGGTGGACGAGCCCGCCTTGATCGCGGCGCTGCGCGACAAGAAGATCCGTTCCGCCGGCCTCGACGTGTTCGCCAACGAGCCGAGAGTGCCGAAGGAACTGATGGAGATGGAGAACGTGGTGCTGTTCCCCCATCTCGGCTCGGCTTCGGTCTACACCCGCGCCCAGATGGATCAGCTGGTGGTCGACAACCTCCTGTCCTGGGCGGCCGGCAAGGGCCCGTTGACGCCGGTGCCGGAGGCCCCGCCGAAATAGCCGCGGCGTCCCCAAGGACTCCCAGGGGCCGCCAAAGGGGGGTTGGCGGCGGCGACGGCACTGGTATGATCCGGCCATGCGATATGATCTTGCGCTTGCCCTGCTTGCCGTCTTCATCGGGACCGACGTCCGGGCCCAGGCCCCGTCGCCGGCCACGAGCGAGGCGTTCAAGGCCATGATCGGCAAATGGGAAATGTCCAATGCCGACCGTGACCGCACCTGTGTGATCACCTTCCGCGCCGATCCGGCCGGAACCGCGTTCAAACTCGAAATGGACAAGGGCTGCCCGGGGCAGATGCCCGAGGTGAAGGACGTGGTCGCCTGGACCATCGGCGGTCTCGATCTGGTGCGGCTGCTCGACGGCAAGGGCAAGCCGGTGATGGAATTCACCGAGGTCGAGAGCGGAACCTACGAGGCGCAGCGTCCCGGCGAAGGCGTGTTCTTCATGCAGAGCGCCGCCGTGGCCGCGGGCCCGGTCGGTCTGTCCGCCGACCAGATGGCGGGCGACTGGTCGGTGGTGCGCGGCTCCGGCAAGTCGGTCTGCACGATCACGCTGACCAACAATACGGCCGGCCCCGACGCCTTCAGGCTCAGGCTCAAGCCGGGCTGCGATGCCTTCGTGACCGTGTTTGGACCGTCCACCTGGTACATGGACCGCGGCGAACTGGTGCTCAAATCCGCTAAGGGCCAGTTCTGGCGCTTCGAGGAAAGCGATCCGACCAATTGGTCACGCGTCCCGGAGGGGCGTGAAGCGATCACGCTGGTGCGCCAGTAGGCGGTCGCCGCCGACGGGCGGCCGGCGGTATTTCGCGCCGGCATCGCCCTGAACTTCGCGCGCTCCGCATCCGACTGCTGTGCCAAACCTTTCGCCATTTGCAATGCGCGTTAATATTGTTATATCAAAATATACAATCTTTAGTGGACCTTACATATTCAGGGCGATGGGAGTTTTTCAATGCAAATCTGCAGGCTGATTTTTCTCGCAATCATCTCGGTCACGGCAGCTTCCGGCTGTCCCGCGCAAGCGCAGCAGCGCTATTGTACGGACGGCGATGCACGCATCTTGCGCGTCGAGATGTATCCGTTTGTTCCCGGCGCCGATGAGATCGTTCTCAAGATCAAGAATTTGTTCGAAGACGGGTGCCCCGGGCTCGATCTCCAAATACATTTGAATCAAAATTACTATTCGCCCGACAACACCGGAATTCTTGCCGCCGATGCCGACGTCTACGAGGTCGACTCGGTCTTCTTCGATGATTTCCTCAAGCACAAAAACCCCAGGCCCCCGTCGCAATCGATTCTGGACGCGGCCGGTCCGGCGGTTCCCTTTGCCAAGGACATCGCCACCTTCAACGGCACGCAATTCGGCGTTCCGCACTGGATCTGCACCGACTTTCTCATCTTCGACAAGGCTTTCCCGCGGATCGGGGCGATCAAGGGGCCGACCGACGCAGCCCAGGTGTTCGCGGCGCTGGGAAAAGGTCCGCTGATGGACTTGAAAGGCTCGACCACGCTGGGTGAGCTCTATTTGTCCATTCTGGTCGCCCATTACGGATCGGCTGGAGAAGCCTTGAAGCGCCTCGATTCCGAAGGGCCCGACGACTATGCGTTGGGAGTCCTGCGCGCCTTTACGAGCATGGAGCCGCCCGGCTTTGGACGAAACAAAAAGTATCACCAGCGCGAGGGGTTCTATCCCCGCCAATTCGCGAGGAAAAGCGCAAGCGCCTATGTGGGATACTCGGAGGACACGTATTATGCCCTCGACGAAACCGCGCGATCCTGCCTCCTGGACCAATGCCTCGGCCAAAACGACCTCGACGTCGCGCTGTGGCCGTTTGCCGACGAGGGCGCCAAGCCGGTGGCGTGGGTAGACATGTACATGATGGACGCACGGCTGACCGAGGCGAAGCTTCGGGACGCGGAGGCATTCATCAAATTCATGATGAGCGTGTCCACTTACGAAGCGCTGCTTTTGCCTTCCTCGCCGGACGAGGGCGTGCCGAAATATCTTCTTCCCGCTCGGGACGATGTGTATTCGGACCCGCCGATGGCAGCGGCCCCGCTGTATGCGAAGTTCAGAACGCTCATCGGGCCGGCGATTCCGATCACGCAAGAAGGACTGAATTTCAAGCTTCACAAGATATCGGCGATCCTCGAGCAGGCTCTTCCGACGAGCCATTGAGCGACCCGCCCGCCGCCATGGCAGGAGAGGCGAAATCAAGGTGGCAATGGCGGGGGAGTTGGGACGATAAAATGGGTGATCCACAGGGCGGCGATCAATCCGAGCAGGATCAAGCCGATAATGTCGTACCTGTCGAACCGGGCCATGGCGTCATCATGACATGGCGAACCCGGAGTGGGAAGCGGTTGACCCTGCACCCACCCGCGCCCTGCACCCTTCGGCTACGCCGAAAGCGAGCGTCGCACCGTCTCGGCGATTCGCTCCGCGGTAGGCAGGATCATGTCCTCGAGGATGTCGGCGGCCGGCAGCGGCACATGGGGCGTGGTGATCCGCACCGGCGGCCCGTCGAGGTCATAGAACGCCTCGTCGGCGACGATGGAGACGATTTCGGCGCCCCATCCGCATAGGCGCGGATTCTCCTCGACCGTGAACAGGCGGTGGGTGCGCCCCACCGAGCCCAGGATCGCCTGGGTATCGAGCGGGACCAGCGAACGCAGGTCGACCACCTCGCAATCGATGCCGTGCCCTACCGCGAGCCGTTCCGCCGCCTCCAGCGCGCGCGGAACCATCAAGGCGAGCGCCAGGATGGTGGCGTCCTTGCCGGGGCGCAGAATGCGTGCCGAGCCCAGCGTGTCGACGATCTCGCCGTCCGGCACCTCGCCCTTGGTGGCATAGAGCGACTTGTGCTCGAAGAAGATCACCGGGTCGGGATCGCGCACCGCCGCCGCCATCAGCCCGATCACGTCGCGCGGATTGGACGGCGCCACCACCTTGAGGCCGGGGATCATCATGCACCAGTTCTCGACGCTCTGGCTGTGCTGGGCGCCGAACCGCGAGCCCGCGCCGTTGCCGGTGCGTATCACCAGCGGGCATTTGAGCTGGCCGTTCGACATGTAGCGGCTCTTCGGGAACTCGTTCGCTATGTAGTCGAAGCACACCGCGAAGAAGTCGGAGAACATGATCTCGGCGATCGGCTTGAGGCCGGTCATCGCCGCGCCCATGGCGGCGCCCATGATCGCCTGCTCGGAGATCGGGGTGTCGCGCACCCGCCGTGGCCCGAACTGCTCATAGAGCCCGACCGTCGCCTTGAACACGCCGCCGGGCTTGGCGACGTCCTCGCCGAAGAAGATGACGTCGGGGTCGCGCGCCATTTCCTGGGCGATGCCGCGGGCGACCGCGTCGCGATAGGTCAGTTCCGCCATGCCCAGCCTCCATCCGCATAGACGTCGGTGCACAGGATGTCCGCCGGGGGCGGCGGCGCCGCCTTGCATTTCTCGGTGGCGGCGTCGACGCCGCGCCGGACCTCGGCCTCGATGCCGAGGATCACGTCCTCGGCGATGCCGAACTGCTTGAGCCGGTCGCGGTAGAGCGCGATCGGATCGTGCCTCTTCCATTCGTCGAGCTCGCCCTCGGGCCGGTACTTGGCGGGGTCGGCGCGCGAATGGCCGCTGTGCCGGTAGGTCATGCATTCGATCAGCGACGGACCGTCGCCGGCGCGCGCACGGGCATAGGCCGCCCGCGCGGTGCGGTACACGGCGTCGGCGTCGTTGCCGTCGATGAGGATGCGGTCGAGGCCGTAGGCCGCGGCACGGTCCGCCGCCGGATGCTCCACCGCGGTGACGTCGCCGATCGGCGTGTATTCCATGTAGAGATTGTTCTCGCACACGAACACCACCGGCAGCTTCCATACCGCGGCGAAATTGAGTGCCTCGTGGAAGGCGCCGATATTGGTGGTGCCGTCGCCGAAGAAACACACCGAGACGTCGTCCTGTCCCTTGTATTGCGCCCGCAGCGCCGCGCCGCAGGCGATCGGCAGGTGCGCGCCGATGATGGCATAGGAGCCCATCACCCCGTGCTCGACCGAGGTCAGATGCATCGAGCCGCCCTTGCCGCGCATCAGGCCGTTGTCGCGCTGCATCAACTCGCCCAGCACCTGCTCGACCGACACGCCGCGCGCCAGCGTATGGGCATGGCCGCGATAGGTGCAGAACGAGAGGTCGCCGGGCTTCATGGCGACGGCGAAGCCCGCCGCGATCGCCTCCTGCCCCAGCGACAGATGGCTCGTTCCCTTGACCAGGTTCTGCAGGAACAGGTCGAACGCCCGCTGCTCGGCCTCGCGCAACTCGAACTGCGTGCGGAACAGGCGCAGCCGCGTGGTCTCGCCGATGTCGTCATTGGCGCGGTCGGCGGCGGACACCGGCGCAGGCGCAGCGAACGGTTTCTTCATGAGCCTGCCTCGAATGCCGAACCGGAACAGAAGGAAGGGGCCAAAGGGCGTCACCCGCCGGGAACGGAGGGGCGGTTTTGCCCGTCTCTATCAGTCTTGCCCGGCCGGTTTCAATCCGGGTCGGGGTGCGCCCCGAACCCCGATGCGCTCGCGGTGGAGGATATAGAGGCCGGAGCCGATCACGATGGCCGCCCCGACCAGCGTCCAGCCGTCGGGAACATCGCCGAACACGACGTAGCCCAGCGCCACGACCCAGACGAGCTGGCTGTAGATGAAGGGCGACAGCAATGACGGCGGGGCGTGGCGATGGGCCGCGATCAGCAGGTAATGCCCGAAGCTCGCGAGCGCGCCGGCGAGCATCATCAGGACGAACTGGCGCAGCGACGACGCGGACCAAATGAACGGGATCACCGGCAGCATCAGCACGGCGCCGACGCCGTTCGAATAGAACAGG
>DASYNT010000132.1:0-2862 GCA_036008405.1 Xanthobacteraceae bacterium | reverse complement strand
GAGGGGGCCGCGCCATGATGTTATTCAGCGGTGGCCGCGTGTTTCTGCACGCGTCATCTCACTGGCGTCGCCCCCTCACCCCGGCCCTCTCCCCGGAGGGGAGAGGGGGATGTGTGGCGCGGTCAAAGCAACGCTGCTTAGGTTCGGAATACACCTAGCGGGATTTCTCAGTGCGCCGAGAGGGCGAGGTGCCGTCCTAGGCGATCTCGAGACGGACGAAGACAGGAACCTTCACCGCATCCAAGACGACAGTGAAGGCAACCGCCGCGCCGAGCGTGCCGGCCAAGACCAGGGCCGGCAACGGCGTCATGGCGATGCCGGCGATCGCCAATGTCGAAGCAATCACGATGTCGGCGACGGACGACACGGCGACCCAGAGGCTCGGGCGCGAACGCCAGAAATGCCGACGTTCGCGAATGGCATAGATCGTCGCCTGACTGCCAAACACCAAGGCGGCGAAGGCGAGGGTTCTCAGCGCCCCGATCTCCAGATTCATTCCGAATTTTCCGACGGCCAGGACCGCGGAGCAAAATGCCAGGAGGCAGATACCCATGATGACGCCCGCCATCGTCAAGCTGCCGATGCGCCAGGCATTCGGCAGCGGCGATGGCCGCACGTTATCCGTGGTCAATGACATCGCCAGGAAATCGCCGGCGATCATGACAATGACCATCAGGAGCGGGGTCAGAATCGCGTGCCCCGTCATGAGCAGGCCGACGATCAGGAAGAGCACCGTCACGATCTTCTTGATGATGGAGTTCAGCGTGTAGGTCAGGATGCGCTGGAACGTCACGCGGCCTTCCTTGACCGCGGCAACGACGCCGGCGAGTCCAGGCTCGATCAACACCATGCCGGCGGCCGACTTGGCGACGTCGGTTGCCGTCGATACGGCGATGCCGATCTGCGCTTGGCGCAGGGCGGGCGCGTCGTTGGCCCCGTCGCCGCACATGCCGACGGTATGGCCACTCTTCTGGAACGCTTTGACCAGCTCGTACTTGTCCTCCGGCAGGACACCGGCGAAGACCGCGAATTGCTCGGGGCGGACTTTGTCAGGAATCGGCCCGGGCGGGCAGACGACGCCATCGAGCCCGATTGCATGGGCCACGATGGCTGCCGTCGCCGGCGCGTCTCCCGTCACCATCACGGTGCGAACGCCCAAGCCGCGCAATTCGCCGACGAGCGCCGCGGAGTCCGTGCGCGGCGGGTCGCTGAGCGCGATCAGCCCGGCCAGCGTCATCGCATTCGGCGGTCCGGCGGCAACCGCCAGCACTCTGAAGCCTTTCCCCTCGAGTTCGGTCGACGCGGTCGTCGCGGCCGGCGAGGGGCGAGTGAGGCCGATGACCGCTGCGAAGGCGCCCTTGACGACGCGTTGCGTCCCGCCGCCCGGGTCCTGGACCGTCGCTTCGGACATCTTCGTCGTCGGATCGAACGGAACGAACTTGATCATCCCCGGCGCGTCGGACGCAACCTTGCCCAAGGCGGCGGACCGGGCGGCAGATCGAATGGCCGCGTCTACCGGGTCCTGTCCGCCATCCGCGCTGGCGAGCGCGGCCAGCGCCAGAAGCTGCGCCGCGTCGAAACCGGGCATGGGACGAACGGCCGTCACCGTCAGCGCGTTCTGGGTCAGCGTGCCGGTCTTGTCGGCGCACAGGACATTCATCGTCGCTGCTTCATCGACGGCGGAGAGGCGGGTGGAAAGGACGCCGAGCCTTGCCAATGCCCGCGCGCCGAGCGCCGACGCAAGGGTGAAGGTGGCCGGCAATGCGACCGGTATCGACGCGAGGACCGCCGTCAGGACGAGGGGGATGATCTCGGCGAGCGGCATCCCGAGAAGGCAGGAATAGGCCACCAGCACCGCGATGACGACGCCGTTGAACGCGGCGAGATTGCGCACCACGCGCAACACCGCTTTCTGCTGAGAACTTACGACATGGGCGGTGCGGACGAGTTCGGCGGTGCGGCCGAACTTGGTGCGCGCCCCCGTCGCCGTGACCTCGGCTACGGCCTCGCCACGCCGTACCAATGCGCCGGCGTAGGTCTGCGCCCCCGCGCCGGCTTCGATGGGGACCGATTCGCCCGTGAGCATCGATTGGTCGAGCAGGATTTCTCCGCCGGTGAGGCGCACATCCGCGGCGACCACGGCACCGAGCGAGAGCTTCACCACGTCGCCCGGCACCAGTTCGACAGCGGGTATGATTTTCCAGGCGCCGTCGCGCCGGACGGATGCGTTGAGCGCGAGCCGCGACTTCAGCGCAGCGAGGGTCGCCTGGGCGCGGCTCTCCTGGAACAGCCCGAGCGCGGCATTGAACGCCAGGAGAGCGGCGATGATTGCGGCCTCGACATACTTGCCGAGCACAAGCTCGAGCAGGATCGCCGCCTCGAGCATCCACGGAACGGGCGTCCAAAACTTTTCGAGAGCCATGCGAAACGGACGCATGCGCGTATCGGGCATGGCGTTCGGACCGATTTTCTCCAACCGACCACGGGCCTCATCGCTCGTCAGGCCGTTCCGCGGGTCGATATCCGCGGCGCTTGCCGAAGCGATCGGCAAAACGCTGGCCACGGTCAGCCGGGTCGGCGCGAACATACTGTTCCCGTCATGGGCGTCATTGGCGACGCGCCGTCGTGGACGTGGCCGCCGAGTTGATCCGGCGGCTGGCTTACTTGTCCCCGCTGCCGATCCTATGCCAAGCGTCCGCCAGCTCTTGGGATGCCTTCTCATAGGAAATCTTGGCGCGCTCCCAGTCTTCCGCGCTCGCCGCCTGCAACTTGCGCGCCTCCGCCTGGGTTTTCGCCCATGCCTCGTTCAGATCATGCTGCGCCGCGGCGGCGTCTTTTTGCCCGTCGGTTTTCGCTTTCTCA
>DASYNT010000131.1:0-4057 GCA_036008405.1 Xanthobacteraceae bacterium | reverse complement strand
AGGGCGAGGTGAAGCATGTCTATGCGTAAGCTCATTGCGGCCGGTGCGCTGCTTGCCGCGTGTTCCGCGGCATCGGCCCAATCGCCGAATCTCGGAAAGCCGATCTCGCCCGAGGATCTCGCCTCCTGGGACATCAGCATCGGCCCCGACGGCGCCGGGCTGCCGCCCGGCAGCGGCACCGCCAAGCAGGGCGAGGACGTGTTCAACACCAAATGCCAGGCCTGTCACGGCGCCAAGGGCGGCGGTCAGCCGAACGACCGGCTCACCGGCGGACAGGGGACGCTGGCCGGCGACAAGCCGGCCGTCAAGACGGTGGGCAGCTACTGGCCCTACGCGACGACGCTGTTCGACTATGTGCGCCGCGCCATGCCCTATATCGAGTCGAAGTCCCTCAGCAATGACGAGGTTTATGCGGTCGCCGCCTACATTCTCAACCTCAACGGCATCATCGGCGACACCGAGGTCATCAATGCGCAGACCCTGCCCAAGGTGAAAATGCCGAACCGGGACGGCTTTATCCCGTTCCATCGCGGCGAGTAGGCAGCCTTCGCCCGCATCTGCAAACCCTCGGCGCGGCACCGGCCGCGACGAGGATCGCGTCCCTCGAAGCACGCGTCTTTGCGCTCATGGGCCGCCCACCACGGGGATGACCCATGGGATGACAAATTGCTGGATGGCGACCAGCACGCCGAGAAAGATGGTCAGCACGATGCTGTGAACGAACGTGCGTGCGAACACCTTTCCCTCCTGGCCTGACATTTTGGTCACCGATAGGCCGGTCGCAATGTTCTGCGGCGATATCAACTTGCCCATGACGCCGCCGGACGAATTGGTGGCGGCGAACAAGATCGGATTGAGATCGAGCTGGCGTGCCGCGACGACCTGCAGATTTCCGAACAGGGCGTTTCCCGAGGTGTCGCTTCCCGACAACATGACGGCGGCCCAGCCGAGGAAGGGCGACAGCAGGACGAACAGCGCTCCGGTGGAGGCGACGCCCTTGCCGAGCGTATAGGCGAGGCCGGAGTAGTTCATGAGATAGGCGAGGCCGACGATAAGCATCACCGTGATGACGGCGAGCCAGACCTGGCGGATGGTGTCGCGCACGCAGCTGAAGAAGCCGGCCGGCGAGAGCCGGACCAGGAACGCGGTGATGATGGCGGCCAGCAGAATGGCCGTCCCCGACGCCAGCGGCTGGAACACCCACACCGCGTCATAGGGCTTGTCGTTGTAGAGCGTGATCGAAATCGCGCGGTGCAGTCCGGGCCAGGGAATGCTCTGCTGCCCGATCGCGAACACCTTGAGCGACGTCCACAGGATCACGACCCCGCAGAGGACGACCCACGGCAGCCAGCCTTGCCAGTCCGGTACCGGAGATTCCGGGAGTTGGCCCGCTGCGGGTGAAGCTGCGATCGCGTATTCCGGCTCCGGCGCCGGCCGCCAGACGCGCAGGAACAGGAGCGTGGCGATCAGCGAGCCGAGCGAGGAAAGAACGTCGGTCAGCGTGTAGTCCACGAAATTGGATGTCACGAATTGCGCGAGCGCGAAGCTGCCGCCCGCCACCAGGAGCACCGGCCACAGCGCGCCGACCGAACGTCGGCCGCCGTAGAGGGTTATGACGTAGAACGGCAGGACGACCGCAATGACCGGCAATTGCCGTCCGATCATGGCTCCGAGCGCCGTGGGTGGCAGGCCGGTGACGGCGCCGAGCACCGTCACGGGAGTACCGAGCGCGCCGAACGCGACCGGCGCGGTGTTGAAGACCAGCACCAAGACCACGGCTTCGAGGGGCGGAAAGCCCACCAGAATCAGCAGCGAAGCGGTGATCGCCACCGGAGTTCCGAATCCCGCGACACCCTCGAGCAAGGCGCCGAAACAAAACCCGATCACGACCAGGACGATTCGCCGGTCATTCGGCAGATGGTTGGCCAGCCAGTTGCGAAACGCATCGAACCGGCCCGAGTGCACGGCGATGTTGTAGACCAGCAGCGCATTGACGACGATCCACATCACCGGCCAGAGCGCGAAGACCATGCCGTTGAATACGGAGTTGACCGCAAGACCGACCGGCATCTGCCAGGCGGTGACTGCGATGACAAGGCCGACCACAAGACCGGCCAGCGCCGCCTGCCAGGCAGGACGTCGCAGCACGCCCAGCAGCACCAGAACCGCGACGATCGGCAACACCGCCACGAGAAACGAAAGGCCGAGGCTGTCCCCCACCGGAGTCAAAAGCTGTCGAAACATTCCCTGCACTCCCCGGCCGCAGATAAGTGACACGGCCATCCCACGCAAATGACCCCGGACATGATGGCGGCGATCGGCGATCCCGCCCCGGGCACTCATCCATTTCCGCTGGTCGAACACCCGCTCCCGGGACTGCGGCAAGCCCCGCCGGCAGGCTCGTCGTTAACCTACATCAACCGCATCGGCATCCGAAAGAGGTTATCGACACGGGCTGAGGGCGGGAACGGGCGCCTGCACGTCGCCTGCTGCAATGCAGCAACAGCGATCGGCGGCAGGCATCGCTCGCCATTTCAGCCACAGCGACCCGGAATCCCCCGTCGCGCTGCAAGCCCGCGCGCCGCAGTCGCCTCTACCCGGATCAATCGATCGCGTCGCCGGTGGTGATGTGAACGGGCTGATAGCCGCCCTCCGCCAGCACGTGCAGGATTTCTTCGCTGTGGGCGCGGTCGCGGGCCTCGACGGTGATGTCGAGCTTGGCGCCCTTGGCGGGCACGTCGAGAAACAGCCGGCGGTGGTCGACTTCGAGAATATTGGCGCCCAGCTTGCCCAGCAGCGTCGCTATCGGCCCGAGCACGCCGGGACGGTCGGCGATGGTGAGCCGAAACGACACGATACGGTGCTCACGCTCCAGTTCGCGCACCATGATCGAGGCGAGGATGCGGGGGTCGATATTGCCGCCGCACAGGATCAGCCCGACCTTGCGGTTGCGAAAGCGCTCGGGCGCGGCGAGCATGGCCGCGAGGCCCGCGGCCCCCGCCCCTTCCGCCATGGTCTTCTGCAAAGTGAGGTAGGTGTTCACCGCGCGCTCGAGATGGGCCTCGTCGACCAGGATGATATCGGAGACGAGTTCGCGCACCACCGGCAGCGTCAGCGCCCCGACATTCTTGACCGCGATGCCTTCGGCGAGCGTGGGGCCACCGACCGGGCTGTTCGCGCCGGTGATCGCGTTGCGCATAGACGGATAGAGCGCGGCTTCCACCCCGACGATCTCCACCGCCGGCCGCACCCCGCGTGCAGCGATGGCGTTGCCGGCGATCAGCCCGCCGCCGCCGATCGGAATCACGAGCACGTCGAGATCGTTCACGTCCTCGAACATTTCGAGGGCGACGGTGCCCTGCCCGGCGATGATGGCGGGATCGTCATAAGGGTGGACCAGGATCAGCGCGTGGTCGCGCGCAATGGCGGCCGCGCGGTCCTGGCATTCGCTCAGGGTTTCGCCGTCGAGCACCACCTGGGCGCCATAGGCTTCGGTGGCCTTCACCTTCACGAAGGGCGTGGTCACCGGCATCACGATGGTGGCGGGTATGCCGAGACGCCGGGAATGATAGGCGACCGCCTGGGCGTGATTGCCGGCCGACATGGCGATCACGCCGCGGCCGCGCTGCGCCGCCGTGAGCGAGGCCAGCTTGACGTAGGCGCCGCGGTCCTTGAACGAGTTGGTAACCTGCAGGTTTTCGTATTTGACGAATACCTCGGCGCCGGTGAGCGCCGACAGCTTGGGCGCCGGCAGCATCGGGGTGCGCAGCACCGCGCCCACCAGGGTGCGGCGGGCAGCCTGGACGTCCGCGAGCGTGATCGTCATGCGACTGCTTTCCTTGCGACTTGCCGGCGGCGGCGTCCGTGCCGGCTTAGCATCCATCGATTCCCCGCCGCAATGTCGGCGGTTCCGCGCGGCAGGGCGGCGAGGCGAGGTTAACGCGGTTTTTGGCTTGACGGCGAATCGGTTACCTCCGGCGGCGCGAAGAGAAATGATTCCTTTGGACCCGAGATTCGGGAGGGTCCGATGGAAGACTTGTCAGCCTTTTCAGCGCGG
>DASYNT010000130.1:0-6283 GCA_036008405.1 Xanthobacteraceae bacterium | reverse complement strand
GATCTCGCGCGTCCGTTTTCCATGTCGCTCCCAGCCGTCATGCAGCATCTCGCGGTGCTCGAGGGCTCGGGGCTCGTGGTTTCCGAAAAGGTCGGGCGGGTGCGGACCTGCCGCATCGAGCCGCGCGCGTTGAGCCTCGTGGAGCAATGGATCAACACCCGCCGCACCGAATGGGAGCGCAGGCTCGACCGGTTGGGCGACTATCTCGATGAACTCAAAAACGCAGGAGACGACGATGGCGCACACACATGACATCAAGTCCGAAACGAAGCCCGAGAGTTCCGGCATGAGGCCAAAGCCGCTGGTGATCTCGCGCAGCTTTGCCGCGCCGCGCGACCTCGTATTCAAGGCGTGGAGCAGCGCCGAGCACGTGAAGCGCTGGTTCAGCCCGCAGGGCTGTTCGGTGCCGGAGGCGGAGATCGACTTCCGAGCGGGCGGCGTGTTCGCCGTTTGCATGCACCTGCCGACGGGAGAAGACCACTGGGTGAGAGGCGCTTTCGACGAAGTCTCGCCGCCGGATCGGCTCGTGTTCACGGCCGCCGTCTTGTTCGATGGCGAAAAACGGTTCAACGTCCACACCGTCGTCACCTTCGAGGACGACGGCGACGGGACGCGCATGACGGTGCGCCAGTCCTATGACATTCACGATCCGGCGTTCCTGTTCGCGGTCGACGGCGCGGCCGAAGGCTGGCGCACGACGTTGGACAAGCTGGAGCGGGAGGTTGCACGCATGAAAGCATCGGAACACCGTTCCGCCGTTCACGCGACCTTCGCTCTGGAGCGCGTCTACGATGCTTCGCCGACGCGGGTGTTTCGCGCCCTTTCGGACGAGGCGGCGAAGGCGCGCTGGTTCGAGGGCGGCGACGGCTGGGTCATGCTCGCGCGCGAAATGGACGTCCGCCCGGGCGGCCGCGAACGCGTGCAGGGACGTTGGGCGAACGGCAGGGTCACCACCTTCGACGCCGTCTATTTCGACGTCGTGCCGGACCGGCGGCTCGTCTACACCTACGAGATGAGGCTGGACGATCGGAAAATCTCCGTGTCGCTGGCGACGATCGAACTCGCGCCCGCCGGCGCCGGCACCCGGTTCACCATCACCGAGCAGGGCGCCTTCCTCGACGGCTATGATGATGCGGGATCGCGCGAACACGGTACCGGTCTGCTGTTGGATCGATTGGGCGCAGCGCTGCAAGGGTAGACGATTTGCATTCTCCCCCTGCAAGGGGCTTGCAAGGGGCAGAAGGAACAGCCGCCGGGGCCGTTAACCTTTCTTTAAGTATTGCGTGGCGCGGCGCGCCGCGATGGGGCACACCGAAGGGGCCGCGCGGGGTCCCATGTCGCCGCAAACCATCCAGCTGCTGCTTGCGATCGCCCTCGGCTTTGCCGTCGCCGGCATGGTCTCTACCGGATACCAGCTCGTGACGCGGCGGCCGGCGACGTTCCGCCTGCTGCGGGGCGGGCCCGCGCCCGCGACCTTTGCCGCGGTGCCGCTGCTCGCCTTCGCGGCGCCCTTCATCATCATGCGCGCGACGCTGCGCCGCCGGCACACCCGCGGGCGGCGGATCGAGGCGGTGCTGCTGCCGACCATCGCGGCGAGCTTCTGGAGCATGATGTCGGGCACGCTGATCGCGATGGCGCTGCAGGCACTGGAGCGGCTGGTGGCCTGACCGCGCAGGTGTCCGAGCGCCCAGTGTCTGCGAACGCCGTGTCTGACGCCCGTCTCGCCATTCCCGGTGCGACGTGCCAAGTTCGCCGCGCTTCGGGAGTGCAGGCATGGCGATCTTCGAACTGGACGGCGAGCGGCCGGAATTTCCTGCGGACGGACTTTACTGGATCGCGGAGACGGCGGTGGTGATCGGGCGGGTGCGGCTGAGATCGGAAGCCAGCGTGTGGTGGGGCGCGGTGCTGCGCGGCGACAACGAGTGGATCGAGATCGGCGAGCGCTCCCAGATCCAGGACAACGCCACCATCCACACCGATCCCGGCTTTCCGCTCACCATCGGGCGCGGCTGCGTGATCGGGCACAATGTGGTGCTCCACGGCTGCACCATCGGCGACCATAGCCTGATCGGCATGGGGGCGATCCTGCTCAACGGCGCGCGGATCGGCAGCCATTGCATCGTCGGCGCCGGTGCGCTGGTCACCGAAGGCAAGTCGTTTCCCGACCATTCCCTGATCGTCGGCGCGCCGGCGCGGGCGACCCGCACGCTCGACGACAAGGCCGCCGGGCAGATCGCGAGCGGCGCCGACATCTACGTGCGGCGGTGGAAGCGATACGCCAAGGGGCTCAAGCGGATCGCCTGACGGGGCGGCCGCCGCCACGCTGTCGCATGCCGCACACGCCGTGCACGGATGCATTCCGCTTATGCCGTAAGTGAATAATTGCTAGGATGCCGCAGACATCGCCAAAACCGGCACATCACGAGGAGCACGACATGAGGATGAAGCAAGCGTTGTATCTGGGCGCCGCGGCGGCCGCTCTCGCGCTCGTTGCGATCTTGCCCACGCCATTGCACGCGCAGCAGAGCGCGGCGGTGGTGATCGACGGCGACGACATCGGCGGCGTGGTCAGCGGTCCCGGCGGCCCGGAAGCCGGCGTCTGGGTGATCGCCGAGACCAACGATCTCGCCACCAAGTTCGCCAAGATGGTGGTCACCGACGACCAGGGCCGCTACCTGATCCCCGACCTTCCCAAGGCCAATTACACCGTGTGGGTGCGCGGCTACGGGCTGGTGGATTCGCCCAAGGTCACGGGCACGCCCGGCAAGCTCCTGAACCTGACCGCGACGCCGGCGCCGACGCCGGCCGCCGCCGCGGAGTACTATCCGGGCATGTACTGGTATTCGATGCTCAAGATCCCGGCCGCCACCGAATTCCCCGGCACCGGCCCCAAGGGCAACGGCATCCCCCCCTTCATCAAGACCCAGGGCGCCTGGATCGATACCATCAAGAACTCCTGCCAGTCGTGCCATGCGCTGGGGTCCAAGGGCGTCCGCACCCTGTCGCCCAAGCTCGGGACCTTCAAGAACTCCCGCGAGGCATGGGAGCGCCGCCTGCAATCGGGCCAGGCGATGACCAACATGGCGATTTCGATCGCGCGCATCGGCCCGGACAAGGCGGTCGAGCTCTACGCGGACTGGACCGACCGCATTGCCGCCGGAGAGCTGCCGTCCGCCAAGCCGGAGCGGCCGCAGGGGATCGAGCGCAACGTCGTCATCACCATGTGGGATTGGGGGGTGCGGGGCGAATATCTCCACGACGCCATCGCCAGCGACAAGTTCAACCAGACCGTCAATGCCAACGGGCCGATCTACGGTTCGCCGGAGGAAAGCTCCGACCTGGTGCCGGTGATCGATCCCGCGACGAACACGTTTACGACCATCAGGCATCCCTATCTCGACCCGCAGACGCCTTCGACCAAGACGAACACGGCAGGACCTTCGGTGTATTGGGGCGACGACCCAATCTGGGACAGCCACACCAGCATCCACAATCCGATGATGGACGAGGCCGGGCGGGTGTGGTTCACGGCCAAGATCAGGCCCGACGAGAACCCGGCGTTCTGCAAGAAGGGCTCGGATCTGCTCTCGGCCAAGCTGGTGCCGCTCGACACCTCGGCGCGTCAGCTCTCGGTCTATGATCCCAAGACGGCGAAGTGGTCGCTCATCAACACCTGCTTCTCGACCCAGCACCTCAACTTCGCCCGCGACGCCGACCGCACGCTGTGGACCAGCGCGGGCGGGCCGCAGAGCGGCGTGGTCGGCTGGCTCAACACCAGGCAGTACCTGGCGACCGGCGACGACGTGAAATCCCAGGGCTGGACCCCGATCATCGTCGACACCAACGGCAACGGCAAGCGCGACGCCTATGTGGAGGCCAACCAGCCGCTCGACCCCGCGAAGGACAAGCGCGTGATGGCCGCCTTCTACGGCGTCCAGCCGAGCCCCGTGGACGACACGGTGTGGGGCCAGTCGATGGATGTCGGGTTCTCGCGCATGGACCAGCCCGGCTACCTCATCCACCTGATCCCGGGATCGAACCCGGCCGAGACCGCGCTGGCCGAGTTGTTCGTGCCGCCGGACGACGGCTACGGATCGCGCGGGCTCGACCTCACCACCGACGGCGTGGTGTGGACGGTGCTCTCGAGCGGCCACATGGCGAGCTTCGACCGCAGGAAATGCAAGTCGGAGATCAAGGGGCCGCAAGCCCTCACCGGCAAGATGTGCCCGGAGGGCTGGACGCTCTACAAGTTCCCGGGACCGCAGTTCAAGGGCGTGACCGACGCCGGCAGCGCCCAGCACGCCTATTACATCTGGGTCGACCGCCTCAACACCCTCGGGCTCGGGGCCAACGTGCCGATCGCCTCGACCAATGGTGGGGAATCCCTCACCGCGCTGGTCGACGGCAAGTTCGTGACGCTGCGGGTTCCCTATCCGCTCGGCTTCTTCTCCAAGAATGTCGACGGCCGCATCGACGATGCGAAGGCCGGCTGGAAGGGCAGGGGCATCTGGACCACGTTCGGCAGCCGGGCGCCGTTCCACAACGAGGGCGGCACCCAGAACGCGCCGAAGCTCTACAAGGTGCAGATGCGGCCCAATCCGCTCGCCGACTGAGCCGGCGAAGCCATTCCGAGCAAGACCCGGCAAGGCCCGTGGCGGAGACATCCGCCGCGGGCTTTCTCGCTTCCGGCCGGCGGGTTATGGTCCGGGTGCTACGCGAAAAGGGAAAGCGTCCGCATGCGTTTGCTCACCATGGCCGTCCTGGCCCTTGCCTTGACCGGCGCCAGCGCCGGCTGCGCCCAGGAGTCGTCCCCCGACTTCAACCAGGAAGGCATCGCCAATTATTGCCTCTACAACGGCAAGGCCTACTCGGTCGGCTCGATGATGTGCGTGCCGCAATCCAAGACCGCCCTCGTGTGCCAGTCGACCGCGGAAGACCAAAACAAATCAGGCACCGCCCGCGCGGTGTGGAAGCCGAAGTCGTCGGAAATCGCGTGCAAGTAGGGTGATGTGTGGGCGTCGCCCGCGACGTCGCCAGGACGGGCCGGCTGGATTTGAAAGGAAGAACCAGATGTCCCGTCTCGCTGACCCCATGCAGACCTAAACCACGCGAGGGTGATAGTATGCCGTTAGGAGTGCCCATGGTGGCGGCGAGTCGGAAGTGACAGAGCCAGTGTGCGACTTTCAACCTCCCGAGCATCTGGTGGTCCTCCAAACTGAGGATTGGATGATTAATCATCGCGTGGATTCGGCCTTGCCGGGCTATCTCATCCTGGCGGCACGTGTGCCGACCAACGAACTCTCTTCGATGCGCCCGAGAGCACTCGCCCAGCTTGGCGCGCTACTGGCAAGAGCGCAAAAAGCCTTGAATCTCATCCTAAAGCCGCAGCATCTGTACATTGGCCGGTATGGTCACACGGCCGGGCATGCTCTTCATTTCCACATGATACCCGTCTGCGATTGGGTTAGGCAGAGCTTCTTTATGGACCCGCGATATCGTATCCTCCAGGGTCTCTCAAAGCATTCTGCCGCAGATGAAACCGATGGGGCTGAGCTGACTTTGTACGTTTGGCGAGAGTTTTGCGAAAGCCCCAATCCTCCGGCGATCTCTGGTCCTCCCATCCACGAAGTTGTCGCGAGGCTGAAGGTCTCCATGTCCGACCTCAAAATCTGATAACAAATGGCCATGTCGGGTCTCTTGACCCTTTGCTGCCGGCGCTGCCCTTAATCCCGGGGTTCGGTGTCTGATGTCGAGCCGCCGAGCGTGTGGTGCGGCGCTCGCCTTCATGCCGACGGCGGCGCCTCGGCTTCGCAATGATGGCGTTACCGATCAAAATACGGTCCATTGGCGACAATGATTTTTGGTGTTTCGGTTTGCAGGCGGCCTCTTTTGCGCATATATTTGCACACAAATCGGAGGGCCACATGAACAGGCCCGCACTTGAGCTCAATCGGCAAAAGGTTGCGGCGCGGCTCGAGCGCGAGGGCTGGATAGCGCGGCACGGCGGAATGCACGACATCTATACGCATCCTGACAAGCCGCGCCGGATCATCACCCTGCCACGTCATCGCACGCTGTCGCCGGGCGTCGCCCGCAACACCGCCAGGACAGCCGGCTGGATTTAACAGGAGAAGCAGATGTCTCGTTTTGTTGCCCTGGTGGACGGCCACGCCGGCGCCTACGGCGTCGTCGTGCCGGATCTACCCGGTTGCTCGTCGGGGGGAGCCACCATCGATGAAGCGCTGATCAACGCCCAAGAGGCCGCCAGCCTGTGGGCCGACGA
>DASYNT010000129.1:0-4815 GCA_036008405.1 Xanthobacteraceae bacterium | reverse complement strand
CTCGCTGCGGCACCGGCCGCAGCAATTCGGCCACATTTTCTCCGGCGATCATTATGCGTCGGGCTATTACAGCTACATGTGGTCCGAGGTGATGGATGCCGACGCGTTCGGGGCCTTCGAGGAGGCCGGCGACATTTTCGATCCCGCGGTCGCCAAGCGCCTGCACGACGACATCTATGCGTCGGGCGGCTCGCGCGATCCCGAAGACGCCTATGTCGCGTTCCGCGGCCGCGAGCCGGAGCCGGATGCGCTGCTGCGCCGCCGCGGCCTGGCGGAAACGTCGGAAGCAGCCTGACGTGAAAAAGCCGCCCTATGTGAACTCGGTGCTGCGCCGGCTGGCCGGTCTGCTGCTGCTGGCCGGGATGCTCGCCTTCGGCGCAACGATGGCCGAGGCGCACCCGCATGTCTGGATCACCGCCAGCAGCGAATTGATCTACGCCCCCGACGGCTCGGTCACCGGCGTGCGTCACGCCTGGACCTTCGACGACATGTTCGCGACCTACGCCTTGCAGGGCCTCGAGACCAAGACCAAGGGCGTTTACAGCCGCGAGGAACTGGGGCCGCTGGCGCAGACCAATGTCGAATCGCTGAAGGAGTATGGCTATTTCACCTTCGCCAAGGCCGACGGCAAGAAGGCGAAATTCCAGGAGCCGGTCGACTACTACCTTGAATACAGGGACGGCCGGCTGACGTTGCATTTCACCCTGATGCTGAAGGCCCCGGTGAAGCCCCGGGAACTGGTGCTGGACGTGTTCGATCCGGAATTCTTCATCGACTTCACGTTCGCCGAAAAGGATCCGGTCAGGCTGGTCGGGGCCCCCGCCGCCTGTCAGATGACGTTTCAGCGGCCGAGCGACGGCACCGCCAACGCTCAGAAGATCGGCGAGCAGAATTTCCTGAGCGGCGACAATTCGAATTTTGGCGCGATGTTCGCCAACAAGATCAGGGTGGAATGTCCGTGACGCGTCAAACAAACACTCTGGCGCGGGGCCTAGCGGGTTGCCTCGCCGTGGTGCTGGCGGCTCTGATGCTCGACGGCGCCGCGCATCTTCTGATGGCGCAGACGCCGTTCGGCGGCCCGCGCCCGAGCGGCGCCGAGGCGCCGGCAGGCGGTATCGTCGGATGGCTGCTCGCCAAGCAATCGGAATTCTACCGCCAGATGTCCTCGACCATTCGCGCCGCGAAGTCCGACGGCTCGGCGGTCTGGACGCTGCTCGCGATTTCATTCGCCTATGGCATCTTTCATGCCGCGGGGCCCGGCCATGGCAAGGCCGTGATCTCCTCCTATCTGGTCGCCAACCGCGAGACCGCGCGGCGCGGCATCGTGCTGTCGTTTGCCTCCGCGCTGATGCAATCGCTGGTCGCGGTGGTGATGGTCGGAATTTGCGCGGTTTTGCTCAACGCCACCGCCAGGACCATGTGCGGGGCTGAACGGGCGATCGAGATCGCGAGCTACGCCTTGATCGCGGCGTTCGGCGCCCGGCTGGTCTGGACCAAGGGCGGCGGATTCCTGCGCGCGCTGCGGCCGCCGCAACTGGCGCCGGCGATGGCGGTCGCCGCGCAACATCACGACCATCATGATCACGACCATGACCACCACGGCCATCCCCATGCTCACGCCCATGCCAGTGTGGCGCATGACCACGGCGATGATCATGATCATGGCCATGTCCATGACGAGCATTGCGGGCACTCGCATGGTCCCGACCCGAGCGAGTTGGCCGGTCCCGGCGGCTGGCGCCGCGGCCTTTCCGCGATTTTCGCGGTCGGGATCCGGCCCTGCTCGGGCGCGATCCTGGTTCTGGTGTTCGCGCTGGCGCAGGGATTGTTCTGGGCGGGGGTGGTGGCGACCTTCGTGATGGGGCTCGGCACCGCGATCACGGTGGCGACCATTGCCGTCGTCGCGGTATCCGCGCGAGGCCTGGCGCAACGCCTAAGCGGCGCCCGCGACGGCGGCGGCGCCCTGATCATGCGCGGCGTCGAATTCGGCGCCAGCGCCCTGGTGCTGCTGTTCGGCGTCGGCCTGCTGCTCGGCTACGTCGCCGCCGAGCGGGTGACGTGCTTCTAGAGCGGGATGATGGCGAATTGAATCGACGCAAACGCACAATTCACCTCGCCCCGCTTGCGGGGAGAGGTCGAAATTCGCGGAGCGAATTTCGGGTGAGGGGGCGTATCCGCGAGTCCGACCTTGTAGAGAGGCCCCCTCACCCCAACCCTCTCCCCGCAAGCGGGGCGAGGGAGAAGTGGCCCGCTGCCGATCCCTACGCCGCGAGGCCGTCCGATCTCGCCGCCGCGTCACCTCGTTTCGCTTCCGGGGCGAGCCCGGCGAACCGGCGCAAGGCTTCGGCCATCCGCACGCGCCCGCTGACACCGGTGACCACCACGTCGACCATGGTAAAGGACGTGTGCATCTGGCCGCGCGCGTTGAGCTGCTCGACCGGCACGCCGGCGGCAGCCAGCGCCTGGGCGTAAGCGATGCCCTCGTCGCGCAGCGGATCGAACTCGCAGGTCACCACGAATGCCGGGGGCAGCCCTGAAAGCTTGCCGCGCAGTGGCGAGACGCGCGGGTCGGTTCGCTCGCCCGGCGGACAGTACATGTTCCAGAACCAGTCCATCAGCGAGCGCGTCAGGAAATAGCCTTCGGCGTTTTCGCGGTAGGAGGGACGGTCGAAATCGCAGTCGGTGACCGGGCACAGCAGAAGCTGGCCTGAGATCTGCGGGCCGCCGCGGTCGCGCGCCAACTGGCAGGTGACGGCGGCGATATTGCCGCCGGCGCTCCAGCCGGCGACCAGCACCGGTCCCGGCCTGCCGCCGAGGTCGGCGGTATGCTCGGCGATCCACTTCGCCGCCGCGTAGCCGTCCTCGGCCGCGGCCGGGAACGCGTGTTCGGGCCCGTGCCGGTAACCGACGCTGACAAAGATCATCCCGGTCCGCCGGCACATGTCGCGGCAGAACGGTTCGTCGGATTGCTCGTCGCCCAGCACCCAGCCGCCGCCGTGGAAATAGACCACGACCGGATGCGGCCCCGGCGTCGCCGGCCGATAGAGCCGATAGGGCAATGGCCCGTCAGCGCCGGGGAGCGTGCCGTCGACAACTTCGCCGACCGGCCGGCCGGCCGGGCGGCCGGCATTGAATTGCGCCAGGAAGGCGCGCGCGCCCTGGGCTCCGAGCGACTCGATCGGCGGCAAGTTCATGTCCGCCAGCATGTTCAGCACCATCCGCACATCCGGTTGCAGGCGGACAATCTCGCCGTCGTTGCACTGCTCGGCGCCGTCGGGACCGGTGAGCCGGAAACCGAGCATGCCGCGGCTGACGACCTCGTTGCAGATGCTGCGGTAGGGACCGACGCCGCCGGTATAGGGCATCAGGCCCTGCGTCTTGCCGGGAACGTTGGCGCCCGTGTACCAGGTATTGGCCAGCCGATGCAGCGTCAGCGTCGAACAGTCGGCCATGTGTCGCGCCCAGCCGGCCTGCGCCGTATCGGTCGCCTCGATCGCGGAGAAGCCGGCCTGCCGCATCGCCTCGAGCCGGTCGACCACCCAGTCGACATGCTGCTCGATCGACACCGCCATATTCGACAGCACCGACGGGCTGCCCGGGCCGGTGATCATGAACAAATTGGGGAAGCCCGCCACGGTGAGCCCGAGATAGCTTTCCGGACCGCCGGCCCAGACGTCGGACAGCGACTTGCCGCCGCGGCCGGTGATCGGATGCACGGCCTTGATCGCGCCGGTCATGGCGTCGAAGCCGGTGGCGAACACGATGACGTCGACGTCGAAGCTGCGCTTGTCGGTCTTGATGCCGGAGGCCGTGATCGCTGTGATCGGTTCCTGCCGCAGGTTGACCTGGGTGACGTTGGGACGGTTATAGGTGGCGTAGTAGTTGGTATCGAGGCAGGGACGCTTCGAACCGAACGGATGGTCGTTCGGGCTCAGCGACGCCGCCGTGGCGGGGTCCTTGACGATGGCGCGGATTTTTTCGCGGATCAGGTCGGCGACCAGCCTGTTGCCGTCGACTTCGACGCCCTGGTCGGCCCAGAGCTGGGTCAGGATGTGAACGAGATCGCCGGCGGCCCACGCTTTCTCGAAGCGTTCGCGGCGCTCGGCATCGCTGAGCTGCCAGCTCACCGCCGTTGCTGGCGGGAACGGCACGCCTACCATCGACTGGCGGGCCTGCTCGCGGTAGCCGGCGCGGTCGCCTTCCAGCGCGGCGGCGCGATCCGCCGACGGAGCGCCATTATGGGCGGGAAGGGCAAAGCTCGCGGTGCGCTGGAACACGGTCAGATGGGCCGCCTGCTCGGCGATCAACGGAATCGCCTGGATACCCGACGATCCGGTGCCGATGACCGCGACGCGCTTGCCGGCGAATTTGACCTCATGGTGCGGCCAGCGCCCGGTGAAATAGATCTCGCCCTTGAAGTCCTTGACGCCATCGATCTCCGGCGGCTTCGGCGCGGAGAGACAGCCGGTCGCCATGATGTAAGTGCGGCAGGATACGCCTGCGCCGTTGTCGGTCGTGAGCCGCCAGCGTTCCGCGGCCTGGTCCCAGGTCGCCGCCGTGACCCTGGTGTGAAAGCGGATGTCGCGCCGCAGATCATAGCGGTCGGCGACGAAACCGAGATAGCGCAGGATTTCCGGCTGGGTGGCGTATTTCTCCGACCATTTCCACGCGCGCTCGAGTTCCGGATCGAAGGTGTAGCTGTAGTCGATGGTCTGAATGTCGCAGCGCGCGCCGGGATACCGGTTCCAGTACCAGGTGCCGCCGACGTCGCCGGCCTCGTCGAGCACCACCGTGGTGAAGCCGGCCTTGCGCAAC
>DASYNT010000128.1:0-1752 GCA_036008405.1 Xanthobacteraceae bacterium | reverse complement strand
GAAGCCTCGACCCGCACCCAGTCCTCGTTCGAACTGGCGGGCAAGCGGCTGGGCGCCGACGTCATGAACATGTCGGTGTCTTCGTCCTCGATTCGGAAGGGCGAGACCCTGATGGACACCGCAGTGACGCTGAACGCCATGCACCCGGATATCCTGGTGGTCAGGCACCATGCGTCGGGCGCGGTGGAACTCCTGGCGCGCAAGGTCGACGGCTCCGTGGTCAATGCCGGCGACGGCGCCCACGAACATCCGACCCAGGCCCTGCTCGATGCCCTCACCATTCGCCGCAACAAGGGCCGGCTCGAAGGGTTGGTGATTGCGATCTGCGGCGATGTCATGCATTCGCGGGTAGCGCGTTCCAATATCCTTTTGCTCAACACCATGGGCGCACGTGTCCGCGTGGTTGCGCCCTCCACGCTATTGCCGCGCGGCATCGAGCGGATGGGCGTCGAGGTCGCCCGCGACATGCGCGAGGGGCTCCACGGCGCCGATATCGTGATGATGCTGCGGCTGCAGCGCGAACGCATGAACGGCTCGTTCGTGCCGTCGAGCCAGGAATACTTTCACTACTTCGGCCTCGACCAGAAGAAGCTGGCCTATGCCAAGCCCGACGCGCTGGTGATGCATCCGGGGCCGATGAATCGTGGCGTCGAAATCGACTCTATCGTCGCCGACGGCGCGCAATCGCTGATCCGCGAACAGGTGGAAATGGGAGTGGCGGTGCGGATGGCGGTGCTCGAAGCGCTCGCCCGCAACCTGCCCAACGCGTGAAATCATGCTGACCGATCGCCGCCCCATCCTGCTCGCCAACGCCCGCGTGGTCGATCCCTCGCGCGATTTCGACGGTCCCGGCGACGTCCTGATCGCCGACGGGGTGATCCGCGACAGTAGGCGCGGCATTGGCGCCGCCGGCGTGCCCGAAGGCACCGACATCATCAATTGCGCCGGCATGATCGTCGCCCCGGGGCTGATCGACATGCGCGCCTTCGTCGGCGAGCCCGGCGCCAGCCATCGCGAAACCTTTGCGTCCGCGAGCCAGGCGGCGGCAACCGGCGGCATCACCACCATCATCTGCCAGCCCGATACTTCGCCGGTTATCGACAATTCCGCGACGGTGGATTTCATCCTGCGGCGTGCCCGCGATACCGCGATCGTCAACATCCACCCGATGGCGGCGCTGACAAAAGGCCTCCGCGGCGAGGAGATGACCGAGATCGGGCTGTTGAAGGCGGCCGGCGCGGTGGCCTTCACCGACGCCGACAGAAGCGTCACCAACGCGCAGGTGATGCGCAGGGCCCTCACCTATGCCCGCGATTTCGACGCGCTGATCGTGCACCACACCGAAGACCCGAACCTGGTAGGCGAAGGCGTGATGAACGAGGGCGAATTCGCCACCCGACTGGGACTGCTCGGCATTCCCAACGCCGCCGAGGCCGTGATGCTGGAGCGCGACATGCGCCTCGTCGCGCTGACCGGCGGTCGCTATCATGCGGGATCGCTGAGCTGCATCGAATCCCTGGAAATCCTCAAGCGCGCCCGCGAAGCCGGCCTGGAGGTCTCGGCCTCGGTCTCGATCAACCATCTGACGCTGAACGAGAACGACATCGGCCCCTACCGGACCTTCCTGAAACTGTCGCCGCCGCTGCGCACCGAGGACGACCGTCTCGCGCTGGTGGCGGCCATAGCCTCCGGCCTGATCGACGTCATCATGTCCGACCACAATCCGCAGGACGTCGAGGTCAAGCGGCTGCC
>DASYNT010000127.1:0-36117 GCA_036008405.1 Xanthobacteraceae bacterium | reverse complement strand
GTGCCGGCCGATTGCGCCGCCGTGGTGAAGGCGGACGCCTATGGCTGCGGCCTCGAACCGGTGACCGCCGAACTCGCCAAGAACGGCTGCCGGACCTTCTTCGTCGCCCATCTCGCCGAGGCCCGCCAAGTGCGCGCGGCCGCGCCCGAAGCGGTCGTCTACGTGCTCAACGGCATCGCCCCCGGCAGCGCCCCCGCCTACGCGGCGATCGATGCGCGGCCGGTGATCGGCACCATGGCCGAGTTCGTCGAATGGGATGCGTTTCGCCGGGCGAGCGGCTGGCTGGGCGGCGCCGCCCTCCATTTCGATACCGGCATGAACCGGCTCGGCCTGTCCGTCGAGGAAGCGCCCGCGCTCGCCGCCCGGGTGAAGATGCCCGACCACGGCATCGCGCTCATCATGACCCATCTCGCCTGCGCCGACGCCCCCGGTCACGACCTCAACAATGTCCAGACCGAGGCGTTCCGCCAGCTGCGCTACCTGTTCCGCAGCGTCACCGCCTCGCTCGCCAATTCCTCCGGCATCTTTCTCGGCCCCGCCGCCCATTGCGACATGGTGCGGCCGGGCGCGGCGCTCTACGGCGTCAACCCGACGCCGGCCTCGCAGAACCTGATGGAGCCAGTGGTCACCCTCAAGGGCCGCATCGTCCAGGTGCGCCATGTCGAACGCGGCGCCGCGGTCGGCTATGGCGCCGCCTGGACGGCCCCGAGGGCGTCGCGAATCGCCATCGTTTCGGTCGGCTATGGCGACGGTTATCCCCGCATCGCCGGCGGCTTTCCTGCAGCCAGGAAGGGCGCGGCGCCGCTCACCGCCGAGGCGGTCGTCGCCAGCAAGCGCTGCCCGGTGGTCGGGCGCATCTCCATGGACCTGATGGCGCTCGACATCACCGCGCTCACCGAAGGCGCCGCCCGCCGCGGCGACTTCGTGACCTTGATCGGCGACGGCATCACCGTGGACGAAGTCGCGGCGTGGAGCGGCACCATCGGCTACGAAGTGCTGACCAGCCTCGGCCGCCGCTACCGCCGGGTGTGGATGCGGTAGACGGGCCACCCGACGGTCCACCTCACGGTCTCGCCATGGCACGCCGCCCTCTCTCCTTCGTGTGCCAGAACTGCGGCGCGGTCTACGGCCGCTGGCAGGGCAAATGCGAGTCGTGCGGCGAGTGGAACACGATTTCCGAGGAAGGCGCCGGGCACAGCCAGCAGGCCGCCGGTCCCGGCCGTCCCGCCCGCAAGGGCCGGCCGTTCGCGCTGCAGCCGCTGGCCGGCGAAACTGACGATGCTCCGCGTACGCCCTGCGGCATCGCCGAGCTCGACCGCGTCACCGGCGGCGGCTTCGTGCGGGGCTCCGTGCTGCTGGTCGGCGGCGACCCCGGCATCGGCAAGTCGACGCTGCTGATCCAGGCCGCGGCGGCAATCGCCCGGGCGGGCCACCGCGCGGTGTACATTTCAGGCGAGGAGGCGGTGGCGCAGGTGAGGCTGCGCGCGGACCGGCTCGGGCTCGCGGCCGCGGCCGTCGAGCTGGCCGCCGAGACCGCGGTGGAGGACATCGTCGCCACCCTGTCCGAGGGAAAGACGCCGCGCCTGGTGGTGGTGGATTCCATCCAGACCATGTGGACGGATGCGATCGAATCCGCCCCCGGCACGGTGAGCCAGGTGCGCGGCGCCGCCCAGGTGCTGATCCGCTATGCCAAGCGCTCGGGCGCCGCGGTGATCCTGGTCGGCCACGTCACCAAGGACGGCCAGATCGCCGGGCCCCGCGTGGTCGAGCACATGGTGGATGCCGTGCTCTCCTTCGAGGGCGAAGGCGCGCATTTGTTCCGCATCCTGCGGGCAGTCAAGAACCGGTTCGGCCCGACCGACGAGATCGGCGTGTTCGAGATGACCGGCGGCGGCCTGCAGGAGGTGGCGAACCCTTCGGCGCTGTTCCTGTCGGAGCGCGACCTCGGCGCCCCCGGGACCGCGGTGTTCGCCGGCATCGAAGGCACGCGGCCGGTTTTGGTCGAGATGCAGGCGCTGGTGGCCCCGACCACCCTGGGCACGCCGCGCCGCGCGGTGGTTGGCTGGGACCAGAACCGCCTCGCCATGGTGCTCGCCGTGCTCGAAGCCCATTGCGGGGTGCGCCTGTCGGGCCACGACGTCTACCTCAATGTCGCCGGCGGCCTGCGCATCCAGGAGCCGGCCGCCGACCTCGCCGCCGCCGCCGCTTTGGTGTCGTCGCTGGCCAATGCGGCGCTGCCGGCCGACGCGGTCTTCTTCGGCGAGGTGTCGCTGTCGGGCATGGTGCGGCCGGTGCCGCAGGCGGCGGCGCGGCTCAAGGAGGCCCAGAAGCTCGGCTTTGCACGCGCCTTCGTGCCCGAGACGTCGCGTGGCGAGGCGAGCGATCTCGCCCTCGCGCTCACCACCGTCGGGCCGCTCCTGGATCTGGTCGCCCGGATTTCGCCCCAGGGCGGCGTCCGCCGCCAGCCCGGACGCGAGCGCAAGGCCTGAATCCGTTGCCGCGCTGCAACCGGTCCCAACGGCTTCCCCGGCGGTCTCGCCCGATCCCCACAAGTTGGGTGACGGCGGAGGTTGCGCCCGCTATACACGAGCCGCCCGCCGGCTTTGGAATCACGCCTGCAGCGCCTGGTGGCCCGACGGATGGGAACCATCTGTTCGGGTCGCACCACGAGCGCTCAGCCCATACGAAGACGCCGATGTATCTCGACCTCTTTCTCATCGCCGTGATGCTGATTTCCGGGCTGCTCGCGATGGTGCGAGGCCTGATTCGCGAAGTCCTGTCGATCGCGGGCTGGGGTGCGGCGGCGGTGGCGGGACTCTATGCCTATTCCAAGCTGCTGCCGATGACCAAGCAGTACATCAGCAATGATTACATGGCGGCCGGCGTCACCGTGGCCGGCGCCTTCTTCGCGACGCTGATCATCGTGTCCGTCATCACCGTGAAGATCTCCGACAAGATCCTCGACAGCCGGATCGGCGCGCTCGACCGCACCCTCGGCTTCCTGTTCGGACTTTTCCGCGGCCTCATCATCGTCGTCGTCGCCTTCATCTTTTTCGACTGGCTGGTGCCGGCGAAGTCGCAGCCAGAAATGATCCGCAATGCGCGCTCGCGCATCGTGCTGCAGAACACCGGCGACTGGCTCAAGGGGCTGTTGCCGGAAGACCCCGAGAACACCATCTTGAAGAGGCTGAAGAAAAAGTCCGGCGAGGACCAGGACGCACCGGAAGAAAACAAGTGAAATCCGGTTCGGGCCGCAGATCGGTTGGCCCGCATTGTGCTAGGGTTCCGATGCCACGGATCGCGGTGCCGGGTTTCGCGATGCCGGGGTTTCAGGGCGGATTCGCGGGCGGACAGCTCTTGGCGCCCCGGGCCGACGGAGAGACGATGCAACCTCACCCTGCCGCAAGCCGTCCCGATTTCTCCTCCGGCGCCGATCGGGAGGGCGACCACGCCGGCGACCGCGAGTTGGATCTCGCACTGGATCTCGCCCTCAATGGCGATCGGCTGCGCGAAGAGTGCGGCGTGTTCGGCATCTACGGGCATCCCGACGCCACCGCCATCACCGCGCTCGGCCTGCACGCCCTGCAGCACCGCGGCCAGGAGGCGGCGGGCATCGTCAGCTATGACGGCCGCCGGTTCCATTCCGAGCGGCGGCTCGGCCTCGTCGGCGACACCTTTTCACGGCGCGAAATCATCGATCGCCTCCCCGGCACCGTGGCGATGGGCCATGTGCGCTACTCCACCACCGGCGAGACGTTGCTGCGCAACGTCCAGCCGCTGTTCTGCGAGCTCAATACCGGGGGCTTCGCGGTCGGCCATAACGGCAATCTCACCAACGGCCTGACGCTGCGCCGTCAACTGGTGCGCGAAGGCTCGATCATGCAGTCGACCACCGACACAGAGGTGATCCTGCACCTGCTGGCGCGCTCGCCCCGCAACCGCTTCATCGACCGTTTCATCGAGGCGCTGCGCCAGATCGAAGGCGCCTATTCGCTGGTGGCGCTGACCAACAAGAAGCTGGTCGGCGCCCGCGATCCGCTCGGCATCCGTCCGCTGGTGCTGGGCGAGCTCGACGGCTGCCCGATCCTCACCTCGGAGACCTGCGCGCTGGACATCATCGGCGCGCGCTACGTCCGCGACATCGAGAACGGCGAGGTCGTCGTCTATTCCGAGCAGGGGGCGGCGTCGCTCAAGCCGTTCCCGCCGGTGCCCCCGCGGCCCTGCATCTTCGAATATATCTATTTCTCCCGCCCGGACTCGGTGGTCGGCGGCCGCAGCGTCTATCAGATCCGCCGCAACATGGGCAGCGAACTCGCCCGCGAGGCGCCAGCCGCCGCCGACGTCGTCGTGCCGGTGCCGGACAGCGGGGTACCGGCGTCGATCGGCTATGCCCAGGCGGCCGCGATTCCCTACGAGCTCGGCATCATCCGCAACCATTATGTCGGCCGCACCTTCATTCAGCCGACCCAGTCGATCCGCGAGCTCGGCGTGCGCCTCAAGCACAACGCCAACCGCGCGGTGGTGGCCGGCAGGCGCATCGTGCTGATCGACGACAGCCTGGTGCGCGGCACCACCTCGGTGAAGATCGTACAGATGATGCGCGAGGCCGGCGCCAAGGAGGTGCATTTCCGCATCGCCTCGCCGCCGATCACCCATCCCGATTTCTACGGCATCGACACCCCGGAGCGCGACAAGCTCCTGGCCGCGACCCACACCGTCGAGGAGATGCGGGCGATCATCGGCGCCGATTCCCTAGCCTTCCTCTCGGTCGACGGCATCTACCGCGCCATGGGCGAGGTCTGCCGCGACCCGGTACGCCCGCAATTCACCGACCACTGCTTCACTGGCGAATATCCGACCCCGCTGACCGACCGCTCCGGCGAGGCGCCGTCGCGGCAATTGTCGCTCTTGGCGGAGGCGAGCTGAGGGTCCGGTGGTGAGCCCCGCCGGCAGCCTGCCCGCCCTCCTCTCCGGCCGCATCGCCCTCGTCACCGGCGCCTCCCGCGGCATCGGCGCGGCAACCGCGCTGGCGCTCGCCCGCGCCGGCGTCCATGTGGTCGCGGTCGCCCGCACCGTCGGTGGGCTGGAGGAACTCGACGACGCCATCCGCGCGGCCGGCGGCACCGCGACGCTGGTTCCCCTCGACCTCACCGATACCGCCGGCGTTCTCCGGCTCGCCGCGGCGCTGCAGGAGCGCTACCGGCGCCTCGATGTTCTCATCGGTAATGCCGGCCTGGTCGGGCCGTCGTCGCCGCTCGACCACGTCCAGCCCAAGGACTGGGAGGCGGTGATGGCGGTCAACGTCACCGCGAACTGGCACCTGATCCGCGCCATGAATGCGCTGCTGCGCGCCTCCGACGCCGGACGCGCGGTGTTCATCTCCTCCGGCGCCGCCCACAACATGCGGGCCTATCGCGGCCCCTATTCGGTGTCCAAGTCGGCGCTGGAAGCGCTGGTGCGCACCTATGCGGCGGAGACGGAATCGACGCCGGTGCGGGTCAACCTGGTCAATCCCGGACCGACCCGCACCCGCATGCGCGCCCAGGTGATGCCAGGCGAGGACCCGACGACGCTGCGGCCGCCGGAGCTGGTCGCGGAAAAGATCGTCGCGCTCTGCCTGCCGGGCTTTACCGAGAGCGGCAGGCTGTATGATTATCCGTCCGACCGGCTGCTTGCGTTCCGCAAGCCAGAGTAGTGCGCGCCTCGCAGGGGAAGAAAAGGCACGCGCTTCGCGCCACGTGTCCGTTGACGAGAGACATTGATCGCAACTCTGACGATCCGCAATGTCGACCCGGTGGTCGAGGAGCGCCCGCGCTTGCGCGCGCTCGTAACGGTTGTTCAGTGGAAGACGAGCTGCGGTCCATTTTGACCGCAACCCTTGGCGAGGAGAGAAATCCCGAGGTCGATTTGGCCGAAGCCATTCGCCGCCGTTTTCTACCCTTCGGCGGCGTCGAACTCGAACCGCACCTGCCGGTGCCTGACGAACCCTGGGCCCGCTCGTGAACGAGGACGCAGAAGACGCCGGCAAGTGAGCAAAAGGCGAAGATATCGCGCAGGCAAACGCTCAAGGAACGGCGCCAGCGGGGCTGCGTTCGAAGCCTGTCGCTGCTCGGATTGATCGCGCGCGGCGTGTTCATGGACCCCGGGCGCCAAATTCGTCATCCTCAGAAATCCGGCTTGTCCGCGGTCGGCACCTTGACCGCCCCTCCGGCAAGGAAATCACGCGTGGTTTCGGCGCATGCCATTTCCGGGCTCCGATAGCTTATGGCCGCCGACCACGGCTCGGTGAAGACGCCGTCGTCCTCGACGGTGAATTCGAGCTGGAGCCCCTTGCCCCGGTAGCGGGGTTGCGGGCGAAGCAGCAGCGGTCGCGCCCTCGACGAGCATGGTGGTGCGCAGACTTACGTGTGGCGTAATTAATTCAGCCATGCGGGGTGGGGTCTTTTGGATTCGGCTTGCGGTTCGGCTCAGGCGGGGGAAGCGCCTCTTGCAAGGCGCTGAGGTACTCCCCCAGGGTCACGTCCAGGCGCTCGTACATAAAGCTCTGGAATGGTCGCAGATCGTCGGCGAGCGACCCGCGCTCCAGCGCGTCGAGATAGGTCTTGCGGTCCTCGGGACGAACGGCGACGGGCGGATAGCCGCCACGTATCAACATGAGGTTCATCAACAGGCGCGCGGCGCGCCCATTGCCGTCGCTGAACGGATGAATGGCCGTGAGCCGAAAATGTCCCTCGAACGCGCCTTCCGGCGTTGAGCGCGCCGACGACAGCCACGCTCCGAATTCTTCCATGAGCTGGGGTATCTTGAGCGGGTTCGGAAACACGACCGGCGAGCCCGCGATGCGTCGCGGATGCGGGCTGTAGACGCCGGCGATGGTTGGTTGGCTGCGGGCGACGATGCGGCGATGCAATTCGCAGACGGAGTTCTCTCCGAGCGGCGTCGCCTGGGCGGCGAGCTCACGCATCCATTGCACGGCTTCGTAATGATCGACGGCCTCGAGATGATCGCGCAGCGATTTGCCACCGACGGTGATGCCGTGCTCGATGACCTCGGCCGTCTCGCGTCGCGTGAGCGTGTTTCCCTCAATGGCGTTCGACGTGTAGGTCAGCTCCACATCGTAATATTTCCGGAGCTGCGCGAGCGCGCCGCCCGACAGCGGACGCAGCCGGTCCAGCTGCGCCTTTTTCTGTGAGATATCCTTCACGAGAGCCGTAACCATTTAGGAATTATATCATATCACCGGAACTCCGTCGTCGGCTAAAGCGGTTCGCCGTTTTCCGCCGTTGGGCGGCGTCGGGCTCGAGCCGCACCCGCCGGCGCCTGTCGAACCCTGGGCCTGCTCGGATTGATCGCGCGCGGCGGGTTCGTGGACCCCGGGAGCCGTATTCGTCATCCTCAGAAATCCAGTTTGTCCGCGGTCGGCACCTTGACCGCCCCTCCGGTAAAGAAATCACGCGTGGTTTCGGCGCATGCCATTTCCGGCCACTCCCCCAACGGGCGCCGATAGCTTACGGCCGCCGACCACGGCTTGGTGAAGACGCCGTCGTCCTCGACGGTGAATTCGAGCTGGAGGCCCTTGCCCCGGTAGGCGGGGTTGCGGGCAAGGCCGGGATCGCGCCCGAAGCGGGTCAGCTCCCGCTGGCCGCGCTCTTCCGCCTCTTTCGCGGCTTGGTAATCGAGCAGCCGATACCGTTCCACCACGTGCAGCGCCGCGCTGTGCGGCGTGCCGTACATGTCGACCATGGCATACGGCCCGCTCTTCACGCCGACGGTGTCGATCACCAGCGTGTCGCCCTCGTAATGGCCGACGGAATCCCCGTACCAGGAGGGCGTCACCCGCGCCGGATGCGGCTCGTTCATGCGCACATGGCGGACTTCGTGATCGTTGGAATAGAGGATCGTGATCTTGTCGGGCTCCTGGAGCATCTGCATTCCGATATTGAAAAGGACGAACGGTACCCCGCCGGGCCAACACTGGTTGCTCGGAGTCGGATAGGGCACCCCGGTCAGCGAAATCTCGCCGTGCCGCTTCACGACCTCGGCGGCCTGCGGCTGCAGGATCGGATTGGTGTAGTCGCCGACCAGCTCGTAAACGTTGCTCGCGCCGTCCATGCGCGACCGGTTCGTCACCGGGCCGGGGCCCGCCGGCGGCGGTTCGAAATCAGGCCAAGTCAGGTGCGCCCAGATGCCGGAGAAATCCGGGATCGATGCGCTCTGCGTAACGCCGGCCGGTCCGACCGCAGGCGCCGCGGTCTGCCCCCAAGCCGGCACTGCCGCCGCCACAACCGCGAGCGACAAGCCGAAAGTCCGCCATTGCAGGTCCATGGTCTCCTCGTTCGACGCGCGCCAGTGCTCATCCGCGCAACATTATCCGAAAAACAAGAATGCGCGCGGCTTGAATCTGCTGGTCCGGGATTGTGCGTGGAGCAAGGGGCGCAGAACAGCGCGAGGTCAGCGGCCGCGACTTGGCCGGGTGATGTAATTGAGCTTGAGCCCTGTGCGCCGGCGCCGCGCCGACGGCGGACCCATCACAGTACGGCTTCAAGCCCCTTGTTTCGTATCAGCCAAAGCAACTTGAGAGTTGCCCCGCGTGGCCGCTTTGCGCCGCGTTCAAGCTGGCTGACGTAATTGGTGGTCACATTCAGGCACCGGGCGAGAATCGCCTGGCTCACGCCCTCGCGTTCGCGCAACGCCCGAATATCCGTGGCCGACAAATCTTCGACCGCGGTCAGGCAGCGCACATCGAATTCCCGCATCGTCTTCTTATCGACCAGGCCGAGCCGATGCATGCCGCGCACCCCTTCGTGCACCGCCGCCGCAACCTCGCTCCGGTACTCAGGCTTCTTCACCGTACGTCACCTCCGTCAATTCATGGCCGGCAATCATCGTGTCGATTCCGCGCGCATCGAGCGCCAGCAGCAGCGCCCCATAATCCTTCAAATCCCTCTCGTCGGCCTTGCTGAGGTTTGCTTGATCGCTTTTGGCAAAGCCGAACAGGAACACGGCCCGCTCGCCGATCCGATAAGCAATGACGGTGCGAAATCCACCGCGCCGCCCTTCGCCCGGCCGGGCCACCCGCTGCTTGATGAGCCCATGTCCAAGGTCGGCGTCGATCAGCCCGCGCTCGGCCCGATCGATCGCTTCGGACAACGATCTGTCACCGATCCCTTCCTTGCCCTGAAAGCGACCGGAAGCTTTTCGTTCTGAAAATCCGCAAGTCGTTCCCCACACTCAGTGATATAGCGCAGGGTCACATAGATTCAAGCCCCTACCCCTTCGCCTTCCTCCCCGCATACGGATTGGCCTTCTCCCTCAGCGTCAGCCGGATCGGCACGCCGGGCAGGTCGAACGACTCGCGCAGCGCGTTGACGAGGTAGCGGCGATAGGCTTCCGGCAACGCGTCGGCGCGGGTGCAGAACACCACGAAGGTCGGCGGCCGCGACTTGGCCTGGGTGATGTAATTGAGCTTGAGCCGGCGACCGGACACCGCGGGCGGCGGATGCGCGGCGAGGGTGGCTTCGAGCCAGCGGTTGAGCGGATTGGTGGCGACCCGCCTGTTCCATATTGCGTGGATGTCGAGCACCGCCTGCATCAGCCGCTCCACCCCGGCGCCGGTGAGGCCGGACACCGCGACGATCGGCACCCCCTTGAGCTGCGCCAGCAAGTGGTCGGCCTCGCCGCGCAGCTTGCCGGCGCCGCCCGCGTCGCCCTCCCTGAGGTCCCACTTGTTGACGCCGATGACCAGGGCGCGGCCTTCGCGCTCGACCAGATCGGCGATGCGCATGTCCTGCTCCTCGAACGCGGCGGTCGCGTCCATCAGCAGGATCACCACCTCGGCAAAGCGGATCGCTTCCAGCGCATCGGCGACCGAGAGCTTTTCGAGCTTGCCTTCGATCTTGGAGCGCCGCCGCATCCCGGCGGTGTCGTGGACGAGCAAGCGCCGGCCCTGCCATGCGAGCGGCACCGCGATGGCGTCGCGGGTGATCCCGGCCTCCGGGCCGGTGAGCAGCCGCTCCTCCCCGAGCAGGCGGTTGATCAAGGTCGACTTGCCCGCATTGGGCCGCCCGACCACCGCGATGCGGATCGGCCGCTCCGGCTCCGCGACGGCGGCCGCTTCGCTCTCATCGTCGTCGGCACCAGCGGCCTGGTCCGGCAGCGCGGTCTGGTCGGGCAGGGCTTCACGCAAGGCGTCGTAGAGTTCGCCGAGACCTTCGCCGTGCTCCGCCGAAACCGCCACCGGCTCGCCGAGGCCGAGGTCGAAGCCTTCCAGCGAGCCCGCCGCGCCTGCCCTGCCCTCGCTCTTGTTGGCGAGCAGGATGGTGGGCTTGGCGGCGCGGCGCAGCATGTTGACGAAGGCGCGGTCGGCCGGCACCACGCCGGCGCGGGCGTCGATGACGAAGAACACGGCGTCGGCCGCCGCGACCGCGGCTTCGGTCTGGGCGCGCATGCGGCCGGGCAGGCTTTCGCTCGGGGCCTCTTCGAGGCCGGCCGTGTCGATGACGGTGAAGCTGAGATCGCCGAGATGGGCGGTGGCTTCACGCCGGTCCCGGGTCACGCCCGGCGTGTCGTCGACGAGCGCAAGCCGCCGCCCCGCGAGCCGGTTGAACAGCGTCGACTTACCCACATTCGGGCGGCCGACAATGGCGACGGTGAAGCTCATGGCGGGCCCCCGGGAAGCCCGCGGCGTCCCAATGTACTGAATTCCGGTGGTCGGTGGCGACGATCGAATCCCAATGGGTCATTGCCGGCACGAGCGGGCAATCCAACCACCGGGCTTCCATATGCGCACGGCGTTCGCCGCCGGCACCGGGTTATGCTCCGCTTTCGCGAAGCTCGATACCACAGAATTCCGATTGAACGGCCGGAGACCCTGCATCGCGGCCTCCGGTCCCCCTGTTGCCCGGAGGTCCGAAACCCCTCGGGATCACATGGTTACCGCGAGACGGTGCCAGAGCTTGGCGCCGATGGCCATGCCGCCTGCGGTTGCTGCGGCGGTTGCTGTTGGGCCGGCCACGGCGCCGGTGCACCGCCGGGCGGCGGCGCGGCCGGGGCCGCCGCCGCCTGCACCGCACGAGCGGGCGGCGGCTTGGCCGCCGCCTGCACCGCCGGGGGCTTCGGTTTGGGCTTCGGCTTCGCCTCCGCGGCTTTCGGCGGCTCTGCCGGCGACGGCGGCGGCGCAGGATCGGCCACCGGCTCGCGGTAGCCCTTCACCAATTCCGGCGGAACGCCCGGCGTAACGCCGGGGACTCCTTCCGGAAAGACCTCCTTGCGTTCGCCCGGGAGCTTAACCTTGTTGTCGAACAGATTCCCCAGATTTTCGAGACTGTCACAACCCGAAACCAGCGCGGTGATGCCGGCGAGAACCGCGGCAAAGCCCAGGCGTGCGAGCGGGCGCATCGGCGGCTCCTATGGCTTGCTCGCATCGGCGAGCAGGGACGTCAGCACTTCGACCCGCGAGCGCACGCCCTGCGGCACGTCGGGATCGCCGGCGGCGGCTTCGGCCCATTTTCGCGCCGCGGCGGCATCGCCATTGCGCCAGGCCGAGAGGGCCAGCAGCTCCCGCGCGCTGTGGCGGTAGCTGCCGTCCGGCTGGGTCAGCGGCTCGAGACGCTGGGCCATCTCGTCGAACTTCGCGGTATCCACCAGCAGGAAAGCCGCGCGGATCGCCGCGGCGTCCCGGATCAGCGGCGGGCCGGCTTCACCGGCGATGGCGTCGTAGGCCGCGACCCCCGCCTTCGGGTCCGTGGTGCCGAGCTCGGCCGCCTGCCGCATCCGGGCGAGCAATCGATAGCCCGAAGTGCCCTGGGCGGCGAGCTTGCCGAAAGCCTCCTCGGCCTCCGAATGCTTGCCTTCATCGGACAGCTTGAGGGCCGCCTCGTAGGCGGCGCCCGCTTCGGCGGCCTTGCGGGCCTGCCAGAACTCGTAGCCGCGCCATGCCCCGACCGCCGCGATGACGAGAATGGCCGCCCCGATGATGAGGTGGCTGTAGCGCTCCCACAGCTTCTTGAGCTGTTCTCGCCGTACTTCCTCGTCGACTTCATTGAAAATATCAGACACGAAAACCTCTCGGCCCGTTGGCGCGCGGCCGCCCCGCCGAACCGGGACAGCACCTGCCGTTAGGATAGCGATGTGGCGAGGGCATGGCAAAGCGCCCGCCCGTTCCGCGACCATAGGTCATGGGCGCAATGCCAAGCCGGGGCCTTATCCGGGAAAGTTGCGGCGTTCCTGACGGGACCAGGCTCGGGGAGCCGACCCTCCGAGCGCCGACCGACTTGAGCCGATCGCGCTTTGAAACCCCTGCCCGCGACACGGAGTGTTTCGCACGGCCGTTCCGGTTCGCCGCGGCGCGGCGCCCCGGAATGACTGCGCTTGTGAGTCGTTAGCTTGCGATTCTCCAAGGCCCATCCGCCCTCCGCTGCTGGCTGGTCCGCCGCCGCTTACCGCTCGCCCTTCAACGCATAGACGTTCTCCGGGCCGGGGAACGAGCGGTCGCGAACCTCCGCCGCATAGGCGGAGACCGCCGCCTCGATGGAGGGGCCGAGGCTGGTGTAGCGCTTGACGAATTTCGGCACCCAGGGCGACAGGCCCAGCATGTCCTCGAGCACAAGCACCTGGCCGTCGCAGGCGGGGCTGGCGCCGATGCCGATGGTGGGGATCGCGATCTCCCGCGTGATCTGGGCGGCGAGCGGCTCCGCCACCGCCTCGATCACGACCGCGAAGGCGCCGGCGGCGGCCACCGCGCGGGCATCGGCTTCGATCGGGGCCCAATCGGCGCGGTCGCGGCCCTGGGCGCGGAACCCGCCGAGCGCGTTGACGGATTGCGGAGTGAGCCCGACATGGGCCATCACCGGCACGCCGCGCTCCGCCAGGAAGCCGATCGTCTCGGCCATGCGCTGGCCGCCCTCGAGCTTGATGGCGCCGCAGCCGGTCTCCTTGAGCACCCGCGCGGCAGTGACGAAGGCCTGCTCCTTCGACACCTCGTAGGAGCCGAACGGCAGGTCGACGACCACGAGCGCATGGCGCGAGCCCCGCATCACCGCGTGCCCCTGCAGGATCATCATGTCGAGCGTCACCGGGATGGTGGTCTCGAGCCCGTGCATCACCATGCCGAGCGAATCCCCGACCAGGATGACGTCGCAATGGCGGTCGAGGATGCGCGCGGTGTGGGCGTGATAGGACGTCAGCATGACGATCGGGCTGCCGCCCTTGCGGGCGCGGATATCCGGCGCCGTCAGCCGCTTCGGATCGGTGTGGGTCGACACGGATCAGGTTCCGAGCGCCGGTGTTCCGAACACGGCCCGTCCGATCACCAGGGGATGGAACACGAGGCCGAGGGCGAAATAGAGGATGGTGCCGACGATGACGGCGGCGATGTCGTTGCGGCGCCCGCCCAGCGGGATCGGCGGTCCACCGGGATCGGTGCGACGCTTGAGGCTGATGCGGTCATACACCGCCCAGGCGAGGATCGACACGAACAGGATGATCGATCCGAGATCGCCGTTGGAGATCAGATGCGCCACCGCCCACAGCTTCACGCCGGCCAGCATCGGGTGCTTCAGGATGCGCTTGATGTCGCCGGGAATATAGGCCGCGGTGACGAGGATCACCGCCGGCCACATCAAGGCGACGGTGATGTGGCGGGTCCAGTTCGGCGGATCCCACACCTCGATCGGCCCGGCATCGCGATAGAGCGCGAATCCTTTGCCGATCATGAAGAGACCGATGATGGTGACGGCCGCGAACAACGCCTTGTAGGGCCATTCTCTCATGCGCCCGACCAGCATGTCGCGCGGCTCCCGCATGGTGACGAAGACATGGGGCCCGAGAAACAGGATCAATCCGAGAACCAGTAGCGCCAAGCCCATCTCTTTGCTCCATCGCGGCGGGAGGCCGGCAGTAGAGGCGAACGCCGTTGCCGACGCAAGCGGGATGCGAGCGCGGGATGCGAGCGCGCGCGCGAGGGCGCGCGACCCTCCAATCGTCAATCGGGACTCCCGATCTTATGCTACGGGAATGGGGTCCACGCGCGGAGTCGTGAGTCTCCGGCCTGCGATCGCCGAAATCGCGTACGGGGGAAGCGCCATGAACAGGGCCGATCGACTGCTCCCATCAATGCGACTGGTCGAGCGGGTTCTAGCGGCGGACGTATCCTACACGATCTCCCGGATGCGGGTCCTCGAACGCATCCCCGGCAATCCGATGGGAATCGCCTATCGTTGGATAGGTGAATCCGCGGTCGCGCTGGCTTCGCGATTTCTGCCCTCCTTTACGCGGGTGGTGGGATTGCGGCCCGGCCACGAACGACATATCGAGCCTCTCGTGAACTGGTACCGCGAATGCGGGATAACGCCGAAGTTTGAACTGGTGCCGGGCATGTACGATGCCTCGTTGGGACGAGAGCTCGCCCGGCTCGGACTTTTCCCATCGGGATTCCACGCTTCCCTGATCGGAGAACCCTATCCTCCCGAGACCTCCGATAAAAACATCGACATCGAGCTGGTCGATTCCGCCGATGCGATGGAACCTTACCTCGAGGCCTATGTGGCCGGATGGGGCATCGCGGAAAAGGATCAGGCTCAATTCAAGTCCAATGTTCGGCCGTGGCGGGATCAATCGGGATGGTCGCTCTATCTGGCACGCATGGAAGGCCGACCGGCAGCAGCCGCCACGCTCTATGTGAATGCTGGCATCGGCTATCTCGCCGACGCCGCCACGGCTCCCGCATTTCGACGGCACGGGCTCCACATCGCGCTGCTCCGGCGGCGCATTCGCGACGCCGGCGTCGCCGGGGTCGATTTTGTATTCAGCGGCGCGGCGCCGATGACCACCAGCCATCGAAACATGGAACGGGCGGGCCTGCGCTTGCAATTCACGCGAGCGAACTGGACGCCCATCTGAGCCGGCGCCCACGGTCATCATTGCCTCCAGGCTGCATTTATCCGAACGCACCGCAACGCCTGCAGCCTTCGAGGTAAACGTCGCCTTAATATTTCAGGTGCACCGTCATCTCCATCATCGAGATTCCGATCATTGGCCGCGCATGGTCCGCGAGGGCCGTTGAGGGAGTAACCGGGTTGAGCCAGTCGACACTCCTGCAGGCCAGGGGATGGGGCCGGATCGACAGGACCGGCGGTCTGTTCGGCACCTGGACGATCGAGTACGAGAATCTGCGCCGGGCGCAATCCCCGGCTGCCGGGAGCGCCGCCGAAAATGGAGCGAAGGCCTCGCAACCGGCGGATGCGGCGATCCTCGAAGCCGAGATCGCGGCCCTGGTTGCCGAGGCCGGAGGGAGTCTGCACCACCCCGACAGCGGCGATTGCGACACCACGCCCGCCTTTCCACGGCCGGCCGTCGCTGCAAGCCACGGCGAAGGTTCCGAGCCCTCTGAGATTATCGAGCTCGAGGTCGGCAATTCCGATCCGGCACCGCTTGCGTGGATTCCCGACATCAGGATCAACGAGCCGCAAAGGGTTGCAAGCACAGTCTCTTCCGCGCACGCCCAGGACAGCGGCGCCTTGCTTGTCGCGGTGCTCGGCGCCTTGACCGTCGGATGGATCGTCGGCTTTTTGAGCCAGGCGCCCGGGGCGAAGGATCCGATCATCGTAGCCGGTTCCACTGCGGGCCCGCAGGCCGCACCCAGCGCGCCGGACGTCGGAAGGACCGCGCCCGCCCCGAGCGGGCATAGCCACCGCCCCGGGAACACGAAAGCGGCGGCCCAGCCGCAAGGCGGCGCCAGGACATCCGCCATGGCGCAGCTGGCGGCCCGACCGTCGGAAATCGTTACCTCCAGCATCGGCCGTCGTCCCAACCTGCCCGACCCCGTGCCATTCCCGGAAACCAAGCCGACCACCATCGACGGCTGGATCGTGCGGGATGTCTCCGGGGGAACCGCCATACTGGAAGGGCCCGACGGGATTTGGCGGGCGACGCGCGGGAGTACGGTGCCGCGGGTGGGAACGGTGGAGTCGATCGTGCGCTGGGGCAACCGCTGGATCGTCGTCACCAGCAGCGGTCTCATCTCGACGCCCTGATCGAACGACCGGCACCGGAGCACCTGGCAATCGCTGCCCGCGCGAGACAGAGCGTGGTCGGCACGCATGCGGTGCAGCGGTCGACTTGCCCGGCGGCGGCCGCCGCCATAAATTCCGATGCCGCCGGAGGTTGCGGCGTCAAATCGGGGGCACGCCACGCATGGACGCGCAAGCATTTCTCAGCCAGCCCGGAGTCGGGTTCTTTTCGATGCTCGTGATCGGCGCGCTGGCCGGATGGATCGCCGGACGGGTGACCGAATCCAGGCATGGAATTCTCACCAACATCCTGGTGGGGATCGCCGGGGCTTTCGTCGGCGGCGAGCTCGCCGGGCTGCTGCAGATCCCGGTGTTCGGTTTCTTTCGCACCCTGGTCTCCGCGACCGTCGGCGCCATCGTGATCCTGTTCCTCTGGCGCCAGATTCGCTCGCCGGCGTAACGGCCCGACCGATCACGGGAAGGCCGCCGGCGGGCGCCGCCGCCGGCATTGCCGCCGCCCGGCCGTGCCGACGCGCGCAGTCAGTTCTTCACGCCTCGCAGCAACGACTCCTTGAGCGCGGCGCGGTCGACGGCTAGGCCGGCGAGGTACATCTGCGCGATGCGGCGGGTGTTGACGATGTCGTCGAGCGGGTCGGCATCGAGCACCAGGAAGTCGGCGCGCTTGCCGGGCGCCAGCGTGCCGCGGTCGGGCAGGCCGAGAAATTCCGCCGCGCGGCTGGTGGCGGCGACGATCACCTGGGACGGCGTCATCCCGGCCGCCACCATCAGCTCGAGCTCCTTGTGCTCGGCATAGCCGAAGAAATGATCCTCGAGCCCCGTGTCGCAGCCGAGGACAATGCGGACGCCGGCGGCGTTGAGCCTGGCGAGACTGCGCTCCAGGATGGCGTAGTTCGCGCGGTTGCGCGCCGCTGCCGCCGGGTCGCGTCCGGCGAAGGAATTGCGGACGCGCGCGATCACCTCGGCCGGCTCGGTGTCGCGCAGCAGGCCGGCGAGATAGGGCTCATCGAACCAGGCCGGCGGCGCGGTATGGATGCCGCGCTCGGGCGCGCCGATATTGGGCATGGCGTAGACATTGTGCGCCAGCATGGACGCGATCAGCGCGTCGCTCATTTCCTTGTCGCGCACCAGATGGGCGAAGGCGTTGATGCCGGCAGCGACGAGCTCGACCGCGTCATCGTGATAAAACAGATGCGCCGTGACCTTGAAACCGAGCCTGTGGCCCTCCTCGATCACCGCGCGCGACAGCGCGATGGGGAGCTTCGGCGCCCGGCCGCCACGGTCGTCCACCCAGATCTTGATGGCGTCGACCTTGTTGGCCGCCAGCTCCCGGGCGGCGCTGCGCGCCTCGTCCTCGGTGGTGATCGCGTAGGCGATGTCGGCATAGGCGGCCGCGCCCGGGCCGGCATTGGGCGCGCCGATGCCGCGCCCCGCGAGCAGGAGCCGCGCACCGCCGAGGCGGCCCGCCGCCTGGTCGGCGCGGATGCGATACATCACGTCGCCCTTCTCGATGCCCTGCGACATCACCGTGGAGATGCCGAAATAGAGCGCGCGGTCGAGGTCGTCCATGATGTTCTCGCGGGTGAAGTTCTCCGCGGCGTAGGAAAGCCCCTTCTGGAACCCGGGATGCACATGGGTGCTGATCAAGGCGGGCATCACGGTCTTGCCGGCGAGATCGACCCGGCTCGCCCCGGCGGGCATCGCGATCTCGCCCCGCCGGCCTATGCGCACAATGACGCCGCCTTCGACCAGGAACGCCGCGTCCTCGACCGCCGCGCTGCCGTCGCCGGGAATGAGGCGCGCGCCTTCGAACAAGGTCTGCGCGGGCGCAGGCGGTGCGACGAAGGCGGCGACGATGAGGGCGAAGCAAGCGATTACGCGGCGGAGCATGGGGCGATCCATGGGGTTGCGGCTCGATCGGCGGCCCGGGTGCGAGGGCTCGAATGTGGGCCGGGGTAACGGGGTTGTCAAAAGCGCGCGATGCGCAGCCGAACGCCGACCGGCCAGCACGGATTTCGTGGAACCGCAGCCCGGCGATGCTCGGCAACGGGTGGGCACCACGGCGAAGGCCGGCCTACGTCCGGCCGGCGGCCAATGCCGGGCCCACCGTTCAGTGCAGCTTCACATGCGGCTCGGTGCGACGGGTGAGCAAACGGGAGATGGTATCGAGGCCGACCTTCAGCGGGCCGTGCAGCGCCGTCTCATGCATCTTGTAGAGAGAGCGATACATCAGCCGGGCGACATATCCCTCGATCAGCATGCCCCTCCCGGCGAGAAATCCCATCAGGCTGCCGATCGTCGAGAACTCGCCGAGCGAAACCAGCGAGCCGAAATCGTGATAGACGAAGGGCTCGACGGGCTTACCGTCCAGGCGGCGTTCGAGCTGCCTTGCGAGATGGGAGGCCTGCTGGTGCGCCGCCTGGGCGCGCGGCGGAATCGGGCGCGTCTCGCCCTCCGGCACCAGCCAGGCGCAATCTCCCATGGCGAAGACATTGTCGTCGCGGGTCGTCTGCAATGTCGGGCGCACCACGAGCTGGCCGGACGGGCTCGCCTCCAGGCCGTCGAGGTCCCTCAATACCTGCGGACCGCGCACGCCGGCCGCCCACACCACGAGCTCCGAGGGGATGAAATCGCCGCCGGCGAGATGGACGCCGTCGGGGCCCACCTCGGTCACCCGCGCGCCGGTCCGGACTTCCACGCCGAGTTCGGCGAGCAGTCGCGCCGTCCCCTCCGACAGCCGCGGGGGCAGCGCCGGCACGATGCGATCGGCGGCCTCGATCAGGGTGATCTTGATGTCCTTGTCGGGGTCGATCCGGTCGAGCCCGAAGGCGACCACCCCGCGCACGGTGCGATGAAGCTCTGCGGAAAGTTCGGTGCCGGTCGCCCCGGCGCCGATGATGGCGACGTGAAGCTGGCCCGGCCGCACCGGCTCGGCCTGGGTGTGGGCGCGCAGGCAGGCGTTGACGAGCCGGCGGTTGAACCGCTGCGCCTGCTCGGGCGTATCCAGGCAGATCGCGTGATCCTTAACGCCGGGCGTTCCGAAATCGTTGGAGACGCTACCGATCGCGATCACCAGCGTGTCGTAGCCGATCGAGCGCACCGGGGTGATGAGGCGGCCGTCCTCATCGATATTGGCGCAGAGATGCACCAGGCGCCGGGCACGGTCGAGCGCCATCATCTCGCCGAAACGGAAGCGGAAGCCATGCCAGTAGGCCTGAGCAAGATAGTCGAGCTCGTGCCGGGAAACGTCCATGCTGCCGGCGGCGACTTCGTGGAGCAGCGGCTTCCATAGATGGGTGCGCGCCTTCTCCACCAGCGCAATGTCGGCGCGGCGGCGCCGGCCCAGCCTGTCGCCCAGCCGCGTGACCAGTTCGAGCCCACCCGCCCCGCCCCCAACCACGACGATGCGATGGAGGTTACCGGTCGCCGCAGTCGCAACCGCCGTCGGCTCTATCGTGGCGACCGTCATGGAATGTTCCTGTTCGGACACCGGGGATCATCGATCGAACGACACGGCCGTCCACGATGCAGCGGCCGGCTCGCACCCGCATGTCACCGGAGCACGACACCGACCGTCGGTTGGTCTATCTGTACCACAGGGCCGCGCTTTCATCGCGGCCCCCCATGCGGTCAAGAGACCGCGGCGCAGGATACGTCGAGGCAAAACCGGGCCAAATACTTGGCCACCGACAAATCCGATCATTTGAGAATGACGGCGGTCCGGCGAGTTGGGTGGACTTTTGTCCTGTCTTTCGTCATGCGCGATGCGTACGGCATTCGAAGCTTCGACCAGTCGACACTCGCCGCGGCAAGCATCAGCAGGCGCCTGCGATGCCTTGCCACTCGCCGCGCCCGCTCGCGGTCGTCGTGGGCAGCCGCTATCAGGTATGCAGGTGGTAGCGCGGGTGCGCCGGTCGGGAGTCCTGCTCCACCGGCGGCGCAGTGGTCGGCGCCGCTTGGTAATAGGGGCTTCTGTAGCAATACCCGCCGATGCCGGACAGCGTCGTCATGCACTGACGATAGCTCGCGAAATAGCAGGAGGTGGCATCGTCCGATCTGAACCTCGCGCACCATGGATAGCTGGTCGGCGATTGCGCAGATGCCGCCCGGACTTCGCCAAACTGCACCGCGGCGATCAGAAAGAGCCATAGGATTGGCAGACGCATCGAAACCTCCTGAAGCCGGACTGCTCGTTCAGACCGCTCCTCGACGTTATCACAAGTGCCCGCGAAGCGCGCCTTCGAACCCGCGTACCCCACCCAGATGATCGACGTGGTTGTGGGTGTCGACGAGATACTTGATCGCCTTGTTGGGGAAGGCCTTCCCGACCTCCGCCACCACCGCATCGGTGCGCAGGTCGCACAGCGGACGAAGTCCCTGAACTCGACGGCGACGCTGTTGTGCGAGCCGCCAGCAATATGACGCCGGGGGCGAGTTGCGTCGTGACCACGCGCTGTTGTGTGGGGAGCGGGGCGTTGCGCACGCTGTCGGGAACCGCCAGGGCAGCATCCGCGTTGATCTTCGAATGCCCGCCTAATCTCATATCAGGTATCAAATAGTTTCATCACGACGTATACATCCAACGTGCGAGATCGAGATTGTGCCGAAAATAATCGGCGCGCGGCGCGATGCGCGCATTGTGGAGCACCACCGGCACGCTCGTTTCGTGGAGCGATCCATGGCTGCGGAAGTCCGTGGGAAGCATCTCCATGCCGGTCTCGAGATTTCCGAACACCGTGTCGCGATCTCCGATTGCAACGAGGTCCCCGAGGCGGCTCGCCATGAGCTTGAACTCCTCGGCTGCCCCAGCCCGCGTCAGCACGCGTTCGACCCCCTCGAGCTCTCCGAGCAAAGCACCAACACGGACTTCGTCTTCCGGACTGCGAAGGTGAATCCAGGCTGTTCCGCCCATGCCCTGGTGATGAGCGAGGTACTTGTCGCGCTCGGCCGAGATCGCAATGCGAACAGGGCCGCCGCGCTCCTGCAACGCCTTCTCCAGGTCCCAGCATCGCGACTTGAAATTCATGCCGTGATCGGCGGTGAGAAGGATGGCGGCTTCAGGCGCCGCAGCCGCCAGCTCGGCGAGCAGACCATCGAGCCGGCTGAGGTGCTCCTGGGATTCCGGCGCTTCCGGCGGCCACATGTGCATCGGGTAGTCGGTGGTGTGCATGTAGATGAGGCCGATCTCGGGCCGGTTGAGCAAAATGTCGCGCGCCGCGGCAAACAGCCAGTAGTTGATCTCGCGCGAGTAGATGGGCGGCGCCTTGCCGAGGCGCGCCTCCCAGTTGCCGTCGGGCGCCTCGGCGGCCAACAGGATATCGGCGCCCTTGTTCAAGAGGCCGATGGTCTTCTTCTTGGAGCTGAGCAAGGCGGAGCGCACGCCGTGCATCCGCGCTCGCTCGAAAATCGTCGGCGCCAGGACGAGCCTCGCATCCTCCATGTACTCCTCGGTGCCGGTCGACTGATCGAAATATGAGTTGCCGATCACGCCGTGTTCGGAGGGCCAGACGCCGCAACAGATCGAGGTGTTGTTTGTGTTCGTCACGGTCGGCATGACGGCCTGCGCGCGCGCGTGAATTCCCTCGGCGGCCCAGGCTTTCAGGGTCGGCATCGGGCTGCGGTCGTAGTATTCGAGGCCGAGGCCGTCGCACATGACGACGATGGTGCGCTGTGGCGCTTCCGCACCGCGGGAAAGCCTCGGGGCGGCCACGAGCGCGCTTGCCCCGGCCACGAGCGTTGCCGTTGCCCGCAGCGCGCGGCGTCTCGTCCAGTTCTGCCTCATGTGGACCTCCTTGCGTTTGCGACCGTCCGGTTCCAAGCTCGCTATCCAGTATCCGGTAATGAACGGCGCGCCGGCGCCCCACCCTCTTACGCGAAAGTGCGCGAGCGCGCGACGGGACGACGGATGCGCATGGACACGACAGCGGTGAAAACCGACGCGTATCAGCTCAGGCACTTGTCCGATGCATCGGGCGTTGGACTATAGTGCCCTTTCGGACGCACTCGTGAAGTCGGAGGAATTATGATTCGAAGCATGGCTGTCGTTCTCGGCACCGCGTGTTTGCCGCTAGCGTTCGCGGATGCGGCCGACAAGGAAGCCGGTATTCCACAGCTCGAATCCTCGACTGCCGGCTGGTCGAAGGTCGCCGACGACTTCCAGCCGCCCACATCGGGTTCCGGGCCGGTGACCTATGATAAGGATCACCCCTACGTGCCCAACAACGACAAGGGCAGACAGGTGACGTTTCGGATTGCCGATCTCACGAATCCGATCCTCAAGCCGTGGGCCATAGAAAAGATGCGGGAGCAGAACGAGCTTGCCGCGGCGGGCAAGCGCGCCTACGAGGCCCGCGCGAGTTGCCGCCCCGGAGGGGTCCCCGGATTTCTCGTCATGGGTCGCGTCAACCCGCTTTATTTCGTGCAGGCGAAGAACGAAGTTCTCCTGATCAACGAAGGCGGCCCGGAAGTGCGCCGCGTCTTCCTTGACGTCCCGCATTCGGCGCATCCGAAGACAAGCCCCTACGGGGAATCGGTCGGGCACTACGAAGGCGGCGATACGCTGGTCGTCGACACGATCGGTCTTTCGGAAGACACCTATGTCGACAATTACCGCACGCCGCACACGACGCAGCTTCACGTCGTCGAGCGCTTCCAGCTCACTGAAGGCGGGACGACACTGCAGGTTGGGGTCCGCGTCGAAGATCCGGGGGCGTTCAACATGCCGTGGTCCGCGCGGCAGACCTATCACCGCACGCGCACCGGAGCGATGGAAGAAACCATTTGCGCCGAAAACAACATCGCGTTTGACGCATCGGTCTCAGAAATTCCGGAGGCGGATAAGCCGGACTTTTGAGCCCTCAAACGGGGCCGGATTGCACCTGGCGGCGCCGACTCGGCCCTCGAGCGGGCGCGCGCCTATCTCCGCGCGGTTTGCTGCCGGCCGATCATGTTGAATTGCGCCTTCTGCTCGTCGCTGAGCGAGTTGTAGAAGTCGTCGAGCGCCGCGCGGACGTTCTTGATCGCCTGTAGCATGACATCCAGCCGCCTGGAGATCGCCCTCAGTCGGGCCGGAGGGGTGGCCGGCAAGGCGGACGGACAGGCATTTGCCAGGTCGTCCGAGGCTTTCGTCATCGCCGACTTGAGCGCATCGAGCTTGGCCTGCTGCTCCGGATCGGGCCGGACCGCCTTTTCGATCCGGTCGCCCGGCCATCGCGTCGCATTGCCGACCGCACCGCAGCTTCCCGTCGATGCGCGGTTTCGCCCGTCCTGTTCGTCCGCTGCATCTAGCCGCGCCTTCTGCTCGTCGGTCAGCATATTGTAGAAGCGATCGAGCGGCGGGCTGACGATATCGACCGCACGGGCCATTCCCTCGATCCGCTTCTGCATCGCGTCCAGGCGCCCGGTGGGCGTGAAAACGACATTGCTCGGACAAGCGTCCTTTATCGTCTGCGCGGCCCGGATCGTGGCATTGGCGAATTCGTCGAGCGCGGCACTCTGTTCCGGGGTCGGGGAAACGCTCTGCTCGATCCGGTCGATCGGCCAGCCGGCTACCTCCTTGGAGTCGTCGCCGCACATCTGGCCGAGCCGGCTCGACAACGCTGCTTGGCGGCTCTGGGTCCTTTGGTTCGCCCACGAGGACGTCGCGCCCGGCAGATAGCCGGCGAGATCGTTGTAGCCATAGGGCGAGAACAGTCCGCCGTAAACGTCGCCATACCCGTAGTCCCAAAACGGACCGCCCAGCCCGAAGCCCCAGAGGATATCGTCAAAGATGTCGTCGTAGGCATAAGGCCAGAACACCGGGCCGTACCAGCCATAGCCGTAGCCGCCATAGCCATAACCGCGGTGGAAATTGCGGAAATTGTGGAAGTTGTCGTGGGCGAAGTGATTGTACGCAAAATGGCCCGCACCCAGCGCCGCCGCCGCCCGCATCCCATGTCGCGCGGCGAATGACCGCCCGCCGAAATGGTGGTGGCCGAAGCCGCCATGGAAGGCGCGGGCAAAGCCGCGGCCGCCGAAATGAAAACCGCGGCCCCCCAGGTGGAAACCGCCGAAGTGGCCTCCACCGAAATGTCCGCCACCGAAATGGCCCCCGCCGCCGTGCCCTCCGCCCCCTCTCGCCTGCGCGCCCGTCGCAGCGGCGAAGGCCAGCATCGATGCAAGCAGCGATGCGAGGATGACGGCACCTCTGCGAATTCTGTGCTGTGACATCGCGACCTCCTGGCAACCGCCCGTGCGTTCTCGCCCGTCGCCCCGCGTAACTGCGGTCCTGCGCGCGACCCCGGGGCACATCGTCGTGTCGGTGCGTGCCGCTTTGGTAGCTTACCGTCCATCGATAACGCAAAGAAGCGCCGGGCAGTTCCCGGAAGCGGAACCTGCGCGGCACAGTGGCGGCAGCAAGTGCAATGCTCCCGGGCCGCAGTCGTCCCGGAGACACGATTTTGCGCGCGCCGGAATCGTCGGCGCCGGCGGGTTTGGACCGTCGGCCGATGCGCAATCAGCGCGACTTCTGTGACGGGCGGCAAAGCACGATCCACGTCGCCGCCTCGCGGTCCGGGGGCTTGCCGAAATGCTCACAATCCATCCATCGGTCCAGCGGACAGGAAGAGGACACTGACTCGGCCGGGCTGTCGCCCCTTGGGCACATCAATATGCTCGGGGCTATGCCCTCTCCCGGAACCTCTCGCTCGCGGTGAATTGCGGCCCCTCGGAAATCCCGATCAGGCAAGTGAAGGCTGAATCGGAGTTTCTGTCCCGTTGCTGCTCCTGAGATGGGCGGCTTTGTCATTGCATTTATGCATATCAGACGCGACGAATCTGCATTCGTTCGATGTCTCCGGTTGCAAAGATATGCCGGCGCAACAGTTCTTTATTTTCACTGAACTGACGCGATAGCCGATCAGTCCGGCGGTTATGGCCGCGCGGCAGCCGCTTTGTGCATTGCAACATGAACAGCTCGGGCAGCGTCCAGATGCCGGCACGATCCGATCCGGAAAATCGCGTTAAACCCCCATAAACAGGCTATTTCCTTACAATAAAGCCTGATCAAAAACTCACTTGTGCAAGGCGGAATCGGCGCTATCTAATGAGCACTAGGCAACGAATTTCGAACGAGGTGATCATGAACAAGAACCTGAAGGTCCTGCTGTCCGCCGTCTCCCTTGCGGCGCTCATGGCAGCTCCGGCGGTCGCGAAGACTCGCGCGCAGGCGCATCAGACTGCCCCGACTCAGGCTCAGGCACACCGGAACGTCCCGCTTGTCCGGGATTACTTGACAGGCGAGTTTCTCGGCACCGATCCCGATCCGCGAATCCGCTATGAGTTGCGGCGCGACGGCAGTTCTTCCTGGGACGAGGGTAAAGAGAGCGAATAAGCGGCCGTTTATGCTCGGCTGCATGAAAGAGCCCCGGTCCGTGCCGGGGCTCTTTTCGTTCAGGTCGGACCGTGGGCACCCGCGCCCAGGGAACCGTCCAGAAAGCTCGTCGCGTAGGACAGGTCGGGGCTCGCAACTATACCGGCAGTATCCTCAAGAGCGCCAAGCCTGCCGGGCAGCCGGTCGTGCTGCCGACCAGGTTCAGTTCGTCATCAACCTGAAAACCGCCAAGGCGCTCGGCATCGAAGTGCCGGCAACGCTGCTCGCCCACGCCGACGAGGCGATCGAATGATGCACCTCGCAACGCAAAACAATTGGATCGCCGATGACGGAGTTGGGTCACTTTCCGCCGCCGAGCATCGCGACCGGCATGGAAGAAGCCAATCGCTGGCGTGCGGCAGGTTGATGCACCGGTCGGCGGGCGCTGTATCAGCGGCGACGGGTTCCCCAGGGACCGGCCGCCGGTGCGGGCGGCCGTGGCTTCGGAAATGGGCCAGAGCTGCCGGCAACCCCTCTTCCAGAAACACCGGCAATCGGTGTAGTCTCATTCGAGAGCTGCCTGCGGGACCTGCCGCAGTTCCGCCAATTAGCGGCAGTGTCGGTGCCATCGGCGGGCGAGCATTTTGGAATCAATTTTGCGTTGGTCGGCGCACGCGGTAGTGCGCGGCGCTTGCCTTTATCTTCGGGAGCACGCCATGAAACTTCCGCGCCGCCAATTTCTGCATCTGGTAGCGGGTGCTGCTGCTCTGCCGGCGGTCTCGCGCATGGCGATGACGCAACCCTACCCGTCGCGACCGATCACGATCGTTGTTCCGTACGCCGCGGGAGGGGCGACCGACCTGATCGCCCGGGTGCTCGGCGACCGCATGGGAAGGGCGCTTGGACAACCGGTGTCGGTTGAAAACGTTGTCGGCTCCGGCGGCTCCATCGGGCTTCGCCGTGTCGCCCGCGCATCGCCGGACGGCTATACGGTCGTCGTCGGCAATTGGGGCACGCATGTCGCATTGGGCGTGACCCACGAACTGGACTACGACCTCTTCGGGGACTTCGAGCCGATCGCGCAACTCCCGGGTCCACCGGTGTTGATCGTCACCAAGAAGGCGGTGCCGGCAAACAATCTCAAGGAGTTGATCGCCTGGCTGAAGACCAACCAGGACAAGGTATCGGTCGGGACCTCAGGCGTTGGAGGCACAAGCCACGTTGCCGGCGTCTTCTTGCAGAACGCTATTGGCGCCCGATTCCAATACGTGCCCCATCGCGGTGCGGGTCGCGCGATAGACGACTCGGTCGCCGGACACACCGACCTGATGGTCGACGCGTCGCCCAATGTCCTGCCGCACCTGCGCGCCGGTACGATTAAAGCGTATGCTGTCATGACGACGAGCCGCTTGGCAGCAGCGCCCGATGTCCCGACCGTGGACGAAGCGGGAATGCCCGGACTTTACCTCTCCATTTTGGTCGGACTCTGGGCACCGAAGGGCACGCCGAAGGACGTCATCGGCAGGCTCAATGCCGCCGTCGTGGATGTGATGGACAACCCGGCGGCGCGCGCGCGCCTTGCCGATCTCGGAATACAGTTTCCGCCGCGCGAGAAGGAGACGCCGGAGGCGCTCGCCGCGTTCCAAAAGGCCGAGATCGAGAAATGGTCGCCGATCATCAAGAAGTTCGGGATCAAGGCGCAATAGGCCGCGCGGCGGCTTCGGGTCCAAGCCGTGCTGCGAAGCCGCGGCTGGGGCGCGAGCGCGTCGCGGGAAGGCTCAGGGGTGCCTCGTCCGGAAGCTGCTGCCGCTGAGGCCGGATGTGCCGTTTCTTGCCGGGCCACCGAGCGCGACGACGCCGAGCCCCGGTCGAATGATTCCGGTTCCACTCATGCTCAGACCGTTCGACGATTCGACCCTGAGAGCAGCGGCGGCGGGGGAAGCGTGGTTGCCAGGCTCCGATGTGCCGAGGCTCTGAGTTTTGACTGCGGTATTGCCGATTGCGATCTTGTTATCGGGTTCGTGGAGCATCGCACCGGCCCTCTGCAGCGCGACGTTGCTCGACGGCGCGGCGGCACCAGCTATTCCACCGCCGTTGGCAACGGTTTTCTCGGTTCCGATGACCGCACCGATGGCATTGCGGCGTGGGCCTGCATTAGTTCCGACCAGAGATCCCTGGCGCAAGTTGCGGAGGGGTTCATGTTTGACCCCGATCCCCGGTGCAGCGGCGGTCTTGTTCTTATTGAACCGACGGTCTTTGCCCTTGATGGTTTCACGGCCCTGATTGACGGTGATGCGGGTGTCGATCGGAACCCCCGCATCACCCAGCTTGCCGTCGGTGCCGGGCGCGGGCGTCGCGGCGCGTTGAAGCCCGTGGGTTGCGGCCGGTGTGGTCTTCGGGACGGTGTCAGTTTTCGCGGATACCTCGTCCGCGTTCCCCTTGTGCGCATTGGTGAGCCCGGAACCATCCTTCACTCCGCCGCCATTCGCGTGATCCGCGACATCGCCCGGCAAGGCTGGACCCGGGCCTTGCTGACTACCTGCCGCCGGGGTTTTCACGAGGCTCTGCGCATCCGTTCCGGAACGACTTGCCGCGGTGCCGGCGCTGGCGCGGTGGCCGTGATGTCCGGCCACAGCGACCTGCATCGACGAGGCGCCGAGCGCCAGGATGGCGAGCAGTCGAAAGCCGATTTTCATGCGTGCCTCCTCCTCATGGATGAGCAATCGCGGCGGTGTGTCCTCACTCAGCCGGAGCCAGGTTGCCCGAGCCAGCCGGGTTCGTTGCTTCAGGATCGCGCTCACGACCGAGGAACATCATCCGGAGCGCCGGCACCACGACCAGCAGCATGATCGGTCCAATCAGCAAGCCGCCGACCACGACGGTCGCCAGCGGACGCTGCACCTGGCTGCCGATCGCAGTGGAGATCGCGGCTGGGAACAAGCCGATACAGGCCGACATGGCGGTCATTAGCATCGGCCGCATCCGCTGGGTCGCGGCGTGGAACATGGCGTCGGTGGCGTGCATGCCGGCGGCTTTGACCTGATTGTAGTAGATGATCATCAGAATGCCGTCCATCACGGACACACCGAACAGCGAGACGAACCCGATGGCTGCGGAAACACTGAAATCCAAATCGGTCACATAGAGCGCGATCACGCCGCCCGCGACCGCGAACGGAATGCCCGCCAGCGCCAGCAGGCTGTCGCGCAGCGAATTGAACAGGCCATAGAGCAGCACCAGGATGAAAAGCAGGCTGATCGGAACGATCACCGCCAATCTTTCCTGGGCCTTCTGAAGGTCTTCGAATTCTCCGGCCCAGATGAGGCGATAGCCCTCGGGCAATTTCACGTTTTTGGCGATCCGCGCCTGCGCTTCGGAAACCGCTCCACCGAGGTCGCGGCCGCGCACGCTGAACTTGATCGGAAGATAACGCTGGCTGCTCTCGTGGTAGATATAGGATGCGCCGGTATCGAGCGTGATGGTGGCGAGCTCGCGTAGCGGAATATATGCATTGCCGCCGTTCCCTCCGGCGATTTTGATGTCGCCGACCGTATCGAGATTATCGCGATACTGCTCAGGAAGGCGAACCGTGACGTTGAACTGGCGGTCTCCCTCCAACAGAGTCGTCGCCACCGTGCCTCCCAGCGCCGCCTGGAGCGTGGTGTTGACATCGCCGGTGTTGAGGCCGTAACGGGCGGTCTTCTCACGGTCCATCTTGATGTTCAGGTTCGGCTGCCCGAGGACGTGGAAGATGCCGAGGTCGGTGATGCCCTTTACCTGCTGCATCTCGTGCGTGATCTGGCTCGCGAGTTGCTCCTGAACGGCGAGGCTTCGTCCCAGGACCTTCACCGAGTTCGCGCCCTTTACGCCGGACAGCGCTTCCTCGAGATTGTCCTGGATATATTGCGAGAAATTGAAGGTGGCCCCAGGCACCTCATCGGCAAATTCCTTGTTCAACTCTTCGACGAGCTTGTCCTTGGTGTAGCCCGCCGGCCACTGGTCGAACGGCTTGAGCGGCGCAAACAGCTCGACGTTGGAGAACGGGGAGGCATCGCTGCCGTCGTCCGGTCGACCGTGCTGGGAGACCACGGTGAGGATCTCCGGATGGCGAAGCATGATCTCGCGCAGCTTGCCGGTTGCCGGGGTGCCCGACACCAATCCGGTCGATGGCGGCAACTGCACGCGAATCCATAGATTGCCCTCTTCCAGGTGCGGCAGGAACTCGCTTCCGAGCCGGGTGCCGATAAATCCCACCACGACCAGGAACGCCGCGCCGATCAGGGCCATCGTCTTGCGATGTGTAAGCGACCAGTGCAGCACCGGTTCGTAAACGGCACGCAACGCGCGAACCACGATGGTTTCGACTTCGCTGAGGTGCTCCGGCAGGACCAACGACGCGAGCACCGGTGTGACCGTGAAGGTTGCGAACAGCGCGCCGGCGAGCGCGTAGCCGTAGGTTTGCGCCATCGGCCGGAAAATCTGGCCTTCCACCCCTTGCATCGTGAACAGCGGTACGAAGGCTGCGACCGTGATCGCGGCGGAGAAGAAGATCGCGCTGTCGACCTGCATGGCGCTGACCAGGATGAGGCGGAGCCGGTCGGTCCATAAGCTGGTGGTCCCGGGCCTTTCCTTGGTCGGGTCCTCCCCCCAATGCCCCTCGGAAAGCTGATGCAGGGCCGTTTGCCTCTGCTCGGGCGGCGCCTGGAAATTTCGGAATATGTTCTCGACCATGATGACGGCCGAATCGACGATGATGCCGAAGTCGACGGCGCCGACCGACAAGAGATTTGCGTCCTGGCCGGTCAGCACCATCATGATGACGCTGAACGCCAAAGCGAACGGAATGTTGGCCGCCACGACGACCGCGCTGCGCAGATCGCCGAGGAATATCCACTGGATGAAGAAGACCAGCAGGCAGCCGAAGATGAGGTTATGCAGCACCGTATGGGTCGTGATCTCGACGAGGGACGCGCGGTCGTAATAGGGGACGAGCTTCACGCCCGGCGGCAGGCTGCCGTCGTTGTTGATTCTCTCGACTTCCGCTTTGACGCGCGGCAGCACGTCGTTGGTGTGCATCGTGCGGTTCATCACCACGATGGAGAGCACCACGTCGTCATCATGGTCCTTGCCGGCGATTCCGAGCCGCGGCACATAGCCGACTTCGACCTTGGCGACGTCCTTTACCAGCACGGGGACGCCGTTATATTGGGCCAGAACCACGTTCTCGATGTCCGCGGTTCGATAGCCCTTCGTCAAATCGTCGTCGCCGCCGCTGTCCATGAGGCCGAGGCCGCGAATATTCACCGACTGCTGACCGACCACGATTTCGCGGCCGCCGACGTTGACGTTCGCGTTGCTCAGGGCGGTGATGATCTGTGGAATCGTGACGCTGTAGGCGTCCAGCTTGTGTAGATCGACGTCGACATTGTATTGCTTGGTCGGACCGCCCCACGGATTGATCTGAACGACGCCCGGCACGCTGAATATTCGGCGAGTCGCGATCCAGGTCTGCACGGTGCGCAAATTGGTCAGGCCGAAATGCGGCGGACCGACGACCTGGTAGCGATAGATTTCGCCGACCGTGCTCGACATCTGGATTTGCGGAATCTGATTCTGCGGCAGCGTGACGTTTTGCTGGAGGTTCAGACCCGTTTGCACGAGAGCGGCGTAGTAATCGACGCCGTATTTGAAGGTGACGCGCACGAAGGACAGGCCGTAGAACGAGGTCGACCGGATGCTCTCGATTCCGGCGGTGGGATAGAGGCCGATCTCCATCGGGATGGTGTAGTAGCGCTCCATCTCCTCGGCGGACAAACCCGGTGCCTGGGCGGTGATTTCGAGGATCACCGGCGCTGGATTGGGATATGCCTCGATGTTGAGCTTCGTGAACGCAATGACCCCGGCGCTGAGGAATACCAGCAGCCCCAGCAGGATGATGGGACGGCGGGTCAGGCCGAACGTAAGAATTCCCTTCAGCACACCACGCCTCCTGTCGTGCTATGCGCCTGATTGCTCGTAAGGTGGCGCGAGGTCGCGCTCAGCCGCCCGTCTGCCCGATGACGATCATGTTGCTCAGGTACACCGCGCCCTCGGTCGCCACCAATTCGCCGGGCTGCAAGCCCTCGAGAATCTGCCGGAAGCCGTCCTTCTGCATTCCGATCTTGACCACGCGCTGGGTGAACCGCCGTCGGTCGGTGGTTACCCATACCGTCATCGTGCCGTCGCCTTCGCGGACCACGCCATCGAGTGGAACGGCGAGCGAGCGCACGGGGTCGCCGACGCGGATCACGAAGGTCGCGAACATCCCGGACCGCAATTCGTGATCGGGATCGCTGATGTCCGAGCGGGTCAACAACCGACGCGAATTTGGATCGACCATCGAATCGATGGTGGAAATCCGCCCCTCGAACACTTTGCCCGGATAGGATAAAACCGAGACCTTGACCTCCTGACCGACATGAAAGGCAGGGACGTCGCTTTCGGCGACATTTGCCAGCATCCACATGGTCGAGATGTCGGCCACCGAATAAGGAGCCGGCGCATTGCCGGGCTGGACAAAAAGACCGGGTGCCGCGTTTCGCGCCGTGACGCGGCCTGCAATCGGACTGCGCACGACCAGCGTCGGATCGGCCTTGCGATCCTTGATGATCATATCGATCTCCGGATCGGTCTTGCCGAAAATGCGCACCGCATCGCGCGCCGCACGCAACGCACCCTCGGCGGTCTGCTGGTCTGAAATTCCCTGTTCCAAGTCCTTTTGCGCGACGGCTCGCGTCTCGTAAAGCTTCTTGAGGCGCGCCAGATTGCGGGTCGTCAAATCCAGTACGCCCTCGGCGGCGATCAAGTTCGAGTCGGCCGCGAGCAGGTCCGGGCTGTCGATGGTGAACAAGGTCTGGCCCTTCTTCACCTCGTCGCCGACCCTGGCGAACAAATCGATGATCTTGCCTTGATACGGGGTGAAGACCTGGACGGTCATTTCCTCGTTGAAGTCGATGCTCCCGACGGCGGATTTCTCGACCGGAAAAAGATAGTCTCCCACGCTCACGACCTTGACCGAGGCCAATTGCTTGTCGCTGAGTTCCATGCTCGGGACGCCGGACGGGGCCACGGTCCGTACCGCCGCCGCATCGTTTCCCTGAGCCTTTGCGTCGGTGCTCGCCGCCTCGAGACCTGACTTCAGCCAGCCGTATATGTGGCCTGCCGAATACATTCCGACAGCGCCGATCAATAGCGCAACCGCGACAATGGTCGTGACGCTCCGGCGTCCGGATGCCATGGCGATCCCCTCTCGTACAACGTCAGTGTGGTGTTCCGCGACGCAGCATAATGCCTTCTGCGGGAACCTCGTTCTACTGTGAGAGATTCAGGGCGTGCCTGTGAAAGATCACAGTGGCGCCGTCCCTGACATGTCAACGTCGAACGAGGTTCTATGGCTTTATGAAACCACCAGCTGCCGCCTTTACCACCGCCTCGGTGCGGGTGTGCGCGCCGAGTTTCTCGCGAGCGTTGTCGAGGTGAAAATCGATCGTCCGCTTGGACAAGCCAAGAAACTCAGCGATCTGCGCCGATGTCCTGCCACGCGCGGCCCAGGTCAGTACTTCCGCCTCGCGATCATTGAGTTGCGTGCGCTGCGGCCAGATCTTGGTACGCGCGACGATGGCCAGGCGCGCATTAATGATCGTTTCGAGGATGCCAAAATCGATCGGCTTGGTAATGTAATCGTCCGCGCCTAATTGCCGTCCCCGCAACTCGTTGCCGCGATCGGACAGTGCGGTCAAAAATACGAATGGGACTTTCTCGAGGCGGGCCGAGATCCCATTCAAACGTTCCAGTATCTCGAAACCCGACATTTGAGGCAGGCCGATGTCGCACAATACCAAGTCGGGAATTCCTTTGAGAATCGAAATGAACCCTTCATGTCCTTCATAAGCGATCAGAACCTCGAATCCCCGCTCACTTAGTTCTTCAGCGATCAACTTGGCGGTCTCACGATCATCCTCGATGCACAGGATCTTCTTCGGAGCGTCTGCCATCCTCCGGCACCCCTTCCGCCGTCATCGTCCGCCCAGCATCTTCGCCGGCGCCAAGACTGTAAACTGTGAGATCTCCCGACAAAACCTGTGAATAATCACAATCATTCAGGCATACCTATGTACCATTATCAGACGAACGAACGTGCCGAGGCTTGGCCACCTCGGATGCGCCGCAAGCCGACGCCGGTCATCAGGTGTGGGTCGGCAATGCCGGCAGTCAACTCGTATGCGAGAAGGCGCTCGTCCGCGATCGATAAAATCGCGTTAAACCTCGGCCGCCGTTTACAAATGACGCAGTTGGCTCCGGTGACCGGCCGCCTCGGCGACACCGCCCTCGAGTTTAGGCACACCACCACAAGTGACCGCAAAATATAGACCGCCGGCAAAGCTGAACGGCGCCACCGCGACGGCTGCGCCTATAGAGGTTGAGCGCCTTGCGTTTCTCATGACGAACACGCCACGATGATTTGCAGGTGTTGATGCAACGCACAATGATGGCTCCGCAACAACTGAGGGTCTACTGGGAGAAATCGCAGTGGGTCGAGCTGGCCGAGCCTGCATCAGGCGCGGCTGGCATCACCGCTGCCACAAAGCGCCGGCAGCGCCATTCTAGCTGCCGGTGACGCCAGCGAGCGGCGCGGCTGGCGGCTGGTTACCGCCGCGGCTAACTTCAGAGATCAAGCGGAATTGCAGCGTCTGCAGCTTACCGTTGGAACGATCGCCGCTTTTGAGGGCGGAGCGCGACGCGCTCGGCCTACTTCTTGGCCGGCTTGCAGAAATCAAGAATTCCGCAGATCGGAAAGCGTCAATAGATCACCTTGTCGGCGCGCGCTATCAGCGATCGTGGAAGGGTGAGGCCGAGGGTTTCAGCCGCCTTGAGATTGATTACCATTCTGAATTTCGTGGGCAGCTGGACCGGTAAATCGCCGGGAGAGGCACCCTTGAGGATGCGGCCGGCATACCGACCCGCTTGCGTGTATGCTTCATAAACGTCAGGCCCATAGCTTACCAGCCCGCCCATCTCGGCGAACTCCTGCCACGGATAGATCGTCGGCAATCGGTAGCGCGACGCGAGCGCCACGATCTGGGCGCGATAGCGTATTAAGAACCGACCGGCACCAACCAGAAGGCCACGCGCTCCGCTCCTTGCGGCGGAGGCAAATACCGGCTCGAAGTCGTCAACGGAATCCACCTGGAATGTGATCACTTTCAGTTTAAGATTGTTTGCCGCCGTTTCGATCGATTCTTTCCAGGAGGAGAGCGGCATGGCGCCGGTCACCGACGCCACTGTCATGACATTCGGCACGAGCTCACGCAGGATCTGAAGGCGCCTCTCCGCCAGTTCCGGGCCGAAGACGCTAACCCCTGTGGCATTTCCGCCTGGACGGGCCAGACTTGGCACAAGCCCGATCTCGGTCGGATCATCGCCGACCGTGAAGACGATCGGGATCGTGGCAGTGGCGGACTTGGCGGCGAGGGCCGCCTCGTTGCCGCCGGTCATTAAGACCGCGACACCCCGCCTGACGAGGTCGGCCGCCATGGCCGGCAGCTGATCGATGTGCCCCTGGGCGCCGCGAAGATCAAAGACCACATTTGCGCCGACTACGAATCCCTGCTCGGCAAGTCCCTGACGAACCGCAACGAAGCCGTCGCCCGGTTGCCGGCCAACCGCTGTGGTACCGAGAAGCCCGACGACAGGCATCGATTGCGCCTGGGCCTCGACGTGCCATGGAACCGAGACGCCACAAACAAGTGCGACAACGCCGCGCCGGCTGATGTTGTGTACAGGCATCGCTACAATTGACCCACGCCGTCGGTTATGCGTCAGGCCCCAGTTCAAAAAAGTCTGCCAACCCATGAGCGACTGTGGCCGAAGCCAAAGGCTACGTTTAATTGGTTGATTATTTATTGTGCTCAGTCTAGCACAACTGCGCTATCGCCCGGCTTTTGTATGCCATTGGGCGGATCGTCTGGCCCGAATCGACCATCGCGACCGATGTGCTTCTCCGATCCGATCGAATTCAACACGAATTGATGTTGGTTCTACTTCAGGTTGCTGGAGGTGGCGCCGCCGGACTGCGGATTCAGATCCCTGGCAATCGTCAGGACGGTTCGCGTTCCATCGCTCCACCTCAAGATCGTCGCTGTGACACCGTCAGCCAGCGGTTCCCGCCGCCCTTCATGGACCCGTGGCGGCGCGCCGATGTGCATTCCAATAGGCCTGCATGCTGACCCCGCCTTGCACGGGCGGAAATTTGCCGATGATTGCAAATGCTCCCTACCGTACCTCGAGCAGCCCGCGGGCCGCGAGATCGCTCACGAGTTCATCCGAGCCGCGCACGGGGCCGAGCGTCGTAGGGTCCGTCCACTGACGGCACGCGGCAAGCAGATCGAACACCTCGCGACCGACGTCGCATATCTGAACGTGATCGTCGTGTGGCGGAATGAAAACCACTAGCAATGTATCGCGCTTCACCCCGGCGCCATGGCCGGCGCCATCTTCAAAAACCGAACGAACGTCGTGGGTGCAGCGCAAGAGCACGGCACCAGGACGGCAACGCACGGCGCCGGGCACAGAATCTGCGACTGCCGATTCCCCCGCTTTTTCATGAGCACGCACCTGAGCGCAGGCAAGCTCGCATGCAGCAACATCGAGCAGCCAGGGGGGCTCCGTTTGCGCATTCTCCAATCGCTTGAAGAGAAAGCCAAA
>DASYNT010000126.1:0-16080 GCA_036008405.1 Xanthobacteraceae bacterium | reverse complement strand
CGAAGGACGGCTTGAGCGCGGCGAGCGACTGCATGTCGGTCGCCGGGCGCATGTGCTCATCCTTGGCAAGAAGAGTGATGCCGTTCACATCCTTCACCGGCGCGACCGATTTCGCGAACCGGCCCTCGTTCCACGCCTTGGCGGCGCGCCGCTGGCTCTCGACCGCATAAGCGTCGACATCGTCGCGCGAGAAGCCGTATTTCGTCGCGATCAGATCCGCCGAGACGCCCTGCGGCATGAAATAGGCCTTGATCGCGATCGCAGGATCGACGGGCCAGGCGCCACCCGAAGCACCGATGCCGACCCGGCTCATGGATTCGACGCCGCCCCCGATGGCGAGATCATGCTGGCCGGCCATGATCTGGGCCGCCGCGAAATTCACCGCGTCGAGACCGGAGGCACAGAATCGGTTGATTTGCACGCCGGGCACCCGGTCGCCGAAATCGGCGCAAAGCGCCGCGGCTCGCGCGATGTCGCCGCCGGCTTCGCCGACCGGATCGACGCAGCCGAGCACGACGTCGTCGCGTGAGAAGCCGTATTTGGTGGCGATGAGATCGGCGGAAACGCCCTGGGGCATGAAATAGGACGGGATCGCGATGGAAGGATCGACCGGCCAGGCGCCGCCGGACGCGCCGATGCCGACCCGGCTCATGGATTCCACACCGCCGCCCACCGTCATGTCGTGCTGGCCCGACATCACCTCGGCCGCGGCGAAGTTCACCGCATCGAGCCCGGACGCGCAGAACCGGTTGATCTGGACACCCGGGACGCCGTTGCCGTAGCCGGCGCAGAGCGCCGCGACGCGGGCGATGTCGCCGCCGGCTTCGCCGACCGGATCGACGCAGCCGAGCACGACGTCGTCGACCAGCGCCGCATCGAGCCGGTTGCGCTGCCGCAGCGTGGCGAGCGCCTGGGTCGCGAGAGCGAGCGCGGTCACCTCGTGAAGCGCGCCGTCGGCCTTGCCGCGGCCCCGCGGCGTGCGCACGTGGTCGTAGATGAAGGCGTCGGTCATCTTGCTCTCCGCATATCCGCCCCCTGCTTCGATCACAAGCTGCGCGCGATCACCAGCTTCATGATCTCGTTGGTGCCGGCATAGATGCGCAGGACCCGGGAATCCCGATACATGCGCGAGATCGGATACTCGTCCATATAGCCATAGCCTCCGAACAATTGCAGGCAGCGATCGACGATTTTCCCTTCGGTGTCGGTGACCCAGCACTTGGCCATCGACGCGGCGACGGTGTCGAGCGCCCCTTCGATCAACCTGCCGATGCAATGATCGACAAAGACCCGCGCCACCGTCGCCTCGGTCTTGCAGTCCGCCAGCACGAACTGGGTGTTCTGGAACTCGATCAGCTTGCGGCCGAACGCCTCGCGCTGCTTCACATAGTCGATGGTGAGCGTGAGCGCGCGCTCGATCATCGCCTGGGCATGCACGGCGACGATCAGCCGCTCCTGCGGCAGCTCGGACATGAGCTGGGCGAAGCCCTGGTTCTCGGCGGCGCCGAGCAGGCTTTCGGCCGGCAGCGCGACGTTCTCGAAGAACAGCTCCGAGGTATCGGCGGCGTCGAAGCCGAGCTTCTTGAGCTTGCGGCCGCGGCGGAAGCCCTGGACTTCGTCGGTCTCCACCACCATCAGGGAGATGCCCTTGGCGCCGGCAGCGGGGTCGGTCTTGGCGACCACGATCACGAGATTGGCGTGCTGGCCATTGCTGATGAAGGTCTTGGCGCCGTCGAGGACGTAGCCGTTGCCGTGCCTTGCCGCGCGCGTGCGCACGCCCTGCAGGTCGGAGCCGGCGCCCGGCTCGGTCATGGCGATGGCGCCGACGAGTTCGCCGGTGGCGAGCCGCGGCAGCCAGCGCCGCTTCTGCTCCTCGGTGCCGTGATGCAGGATGTAGGGGGCGACGATGCCGGAATGCAGCGGGGCGCCGAAGGCATCGAAGCCGGCCAGGCTGAGCGCGCGATTGATCGCGACCTCGTGGGCGAAGCTGCCGCCCGCGCCGCCATATTGCTCCGGCATCGACGCGCACAACAGCCCGGCCGCGCCGGCCTTGGCCCAGACCTCGCGGTCGTACATGCCCTCCTCGTTCCAGCGCTCGAGGTGGGGCACGAACTGCGCATCGATGAAGCGGCGCGCCTGCTCCTCGAGCAGCACGACATCTTCGGTCATCCAGGCGGGACGGGGGACATCGAGTGGGGACATAGGCGATCCTAGAAGTGTGCCGGCTTCGTCTATCTACGGGTTTACCCCAATCCATCAAAACGCCTCCGCCGGCAGCTCCATCACCGCCGCCGCGCCGGCCTGGATGCGGGCGAGGCAGGTCGCGGTTTCCGGCAGCAGGCGCTCCATGAAGAACCGGGCGATGACGAGCTTGGCCTCCATCCGGCCGGAGGTGTCGGCGGCGCGGGCGGCCTGCGCCGCCGCGGCGATGCGGCACCACATGTAGCCGAGCGCCACGAGGCCGAAGAGATGCATGTAGTCGGTCGCCCCGGCGCCGGCATTGTCGGGTTTCGCCATGGCGTTCTGCATGAACCACATGGTGGCCTGCTGCAGATGGCCGAGCGCCTTGCCCAGCGGCTCCGCCAGCGCCTTCAATACGGCGTCGCCCGACTGCTCCTTGACGGCGCCCTGCACCTCGTTGAAGAACGCGATGATCGCCCGGCCGCCGTCCTTGCCGAGCTTGCGGCCGACGAGGTCGAGCGCCTGGATGCCGTTCGCCCCTTCATAGATCATGGGAATGCGGGCATCGCGCACGAACTGCTCCATGCCCCATTCGCGGATATAGCCGTGGCCGCCGAACACCTGCTGGGCCATCACGGTATTGGCGAATCCGATGTCGGTGAGTACCCCCTTGATCACCGGCGTCAGCAGGCTCAGCTGGTCCTCCGCCGCCTGGCGCTCGGTGTCGCTGCCGGAGTGGCGGGCGACGTCGCTCTGGATCGATATCCACATCACCAGCGCACGGGCCGCCTCGTTGAAGGCACGGATGGTCATCAGGGTGCGCCGCACGTCGGGATGCACGATGATCGGGTCGGCCGGCAAGTCCTTGAACTTGGCACCGGTGAGGGCGCGGCCCTGCAGCCGGTCCTTGGCGTATTGCGCCGCGTTCTGATAGGCGACCTCGGACAGCGCGAGGCCCTGCAGCCCGACGCCGATGCGCGCCTCGTTCATCATCACGAACATGGCATGCAGGCCGCGATTTTCCTCGGCCACCAGCCAGCCGGAGGCGCCGTCATAATTCATCACGCAGGTGGCGTTGCCGTGGATGCCCATCTTGTCCTCGAGCGCGCCGCAGGACACCGCATTCGCCGCCCCCAATGAGCCGTCGGGATTGGGGATGATCTTCGGCACGACGAACAGGGACAGCCCGTGGGTGCCCGCCGGGGCCCCTTCGATTCGCGCGAGCACCAGATGGACGATGTTGGGCGCGAGGTCGTGCTCGCCCGCCGAAATGAAGATCTTGGTCCCGGTGATGCGAAAGCTGCCGTCCGGCTGCGGCACCGCCTTGGTGCGGATCAGGCCGAGATCGGTGCCGCAATGGGATTCGGTCAGGTTCATGGTGCCGGTCCATTCGCCGGCCGCCATCTTCGGCACATACAGCGCTTTCTGCTCGTCGGAGCCGTGCACCAGCAGGGCCGCGATCGCGCCCTGGGTCAGGGTCGGATACATGGCGAAGGCAAGGTTCGCGGAGACCAGGAATTCGCTGATCACCTGGGTGAGCGCCACCGGCAGGCCGAGACCGCCATAGGCCGACGGCACCGACACGCCGATCCAGCCGCCTTCGACGCAACGGCGGTAGGCGTCCTTGAACCCGGCCGGCGTCGCTACGCGGCCGTCATCGCCGCGGCGGCAGCCTTCCTCGTCGCCGACACGGTTGAGCGGCGTCAGCACCTCTTCGCAGAATCGCGCCGCCGTGCCGAGCATGGCTGCGACGACATCCGGCGAGGCCTCGGCAAAGCCGGGCAGATTGGCGAAGCGCTCGATCTGGAAGACGTCGTTGAGCAGGAACAAAGCATCCTCGACCGGCGCCTTGTAGGCGGGCATGGCATTCTCCTTCGACGGGCGGCTGCAGCCCCACCGAGCGGCATATATCGGCACCAGCGGACCAAACTCAAATGGGCCGGCCCCGCCGGGGCGGGACCGCAACACTTCCCGCCCAAATCGCACCTCCGTGCGGCCGGCATATGAAATTCCGCGTTTTTCTCCCGGTCGTTAACCCCCTTTTTACCCTAATCCGAGGAAAGTCCGTTTAGCGGGCCGCTCAGATCGACGCTGCGTCGAAGCGGAGCGGCACCGGTGCTGTCGTCAAAACGTGCGTCAGAAGCCCAAACACACCGGAGCGAGCATGAGACCCGTGCCGTGGCACGTCAAAGGCGTTCATCCCGATGCGCGGGAGGTCGCGCGCGAGGCCGCACGGCGTTCCGGTGTCTCCGTCGGCTCCTGGCTGAACGCGCTCATCATCGAGATGGCCGACAAGGGCGCTTCTCCCGGCGAACCGGAAGCGCCGGCGCCGCGCGGCCCCGGGCCGCTGCGCCATCCGCGCCCGGCGACGCGGCCGGACGACGATCATATCGCCACCATCGGCCGCCAGATCGATGAACTGAAATGGCGGATCGATAGCCTGTCGCGCGACGACTCCGCCCGTCATGCCGCCATGTCGGCCGCCAGCGAAGAGATGCGCAGCGCCCGTCTTGCCGAGGCCATCGCGCGGATCGATCGCCGGCTCGACAGCCTCGGCAACAAACGGCAGCCGGCACCCGTCGAGCGCAACGAAACCGGGCGCCACGAGGGGGTCGACGAGGCGTTGGCCGAGATCACCGCCCGGCAGCATGCGCTGGACGACGAATTCGCCCGACCGCAGCCGCTCGATGCGCCGGCTCCCGCGGCCGCGGAAAAATCACCGCCCGGTCCATCAGCGGACTCGGCCGTCGAGCAGCAGCTCGCCGACATCGCAGCCCAGATCAAGGCGCTGCAGGGGTCCATGCATTTCGACGACTTCGCCGCCGACCTTACGCGTACCATCGAGCAGGCGACGCCGAAACGCTCGATCGAGGCAGTGGAGGAGCAACTGCGCCACCTTGCGAGCCAGATCGAAGCCGCCCGGGCGTTCGCGCCCCCCGAGCACCTCAACCTGCTGCGCAACGACATCGCCGACATCGGACGCCGGATCAACGACGCGATGCCGCCGCAGGCGGTGGCTGCGATCGAGCAGCAGGTTCGCGGCCTTTCCGACGAGGTCAACCGGCTGCGGCAGCCGCTCAGTGCAGGCGAAATCGCGTCCGCGCTGCGCAAGGACTTCAACGAGATCGGCAACGCGCTCCGGGAGTCGCTGCCGCAACATGCGGGGGCCTCGGTCGAGGAGCAGATGCGCGTGCTGACGGCGGAGATCCGCAAGCTGTTTCCGCCGGTGCGCGCCGAGGAAATCGCGTCCGCGCTGCGCAAGGACCTCGCCGAGATCGCCGATACGCTTAAGAGCGCATTGCCCGCCGGCGCGCTCGCTTCGCTCGAACAGGAAGTCCGGGCGCTCGGCGCCCGCATCGAGGAGAATCGCGCATCGCTCCAGAACCATCCCGTGATCGCCGAGATCGAGCGCAGCCTCGCCGACCTGCGCGAGCGGCTCGGCGCCATGGCTCCGGTCGGCGACATCGCGAACCTCGCCGAGACGGTCAAGGAACTCTCGCGCAAGGCCGATGCGATCGCGTCCCAGGCCGCCGCCCCCGATGGGCTGCATCGGCTCGATGATGCGATCGGCGCGCTGCGCAGCCTCGCCACCCAGATCGCTTCGCCGGCCGACATCGCCGGGCTCTCGCGCGAGATTCATGCGCTGGCCGAAAAGATCGACAACAGCGCACGGCCGGACTCCGGCGCCGCCATGATGACGCTGGACAAGCGCCTGGCGGATATGGCCGCGGCGTTCGACAAGAGCCGCGCCGAAAGCGTCGCCATTCCCGCCGACTTCGAGGCGATCATCAAGAAGCTCGCCGACCGGCTCGAATCCGTCGAAGTCCGGAGCGCCGATCAGGGCGCGCTCAGGAATCTCGAAGGGCGGATCGTCGGCCTGGTCGAGAAGCTCGACGCATCGGAGGCCCGACTGAGCCGGCTCGACAGCGTCGAACGCGGCGTCGGCGACCTGCTGGAACAGATCAACGGGTTGCGCACCCAGAACGAAAAGAAGCTGCAGGCGATCCAGCAGGAGCTGATCGAGTGCACCACGCGTGCGGTGAGCGCACCGGCCGAGGCGATCCGGCGCGATGTCGCCACCTTGAAGGAGCTGCAGGGCGCGATCGACCGGCGCACTCAGGACACCTTCGAGGCGGTCTACGGCACTATCGAGCAGGTGGTGGACCGTCTCGCCACCATCGAGGAAGACCTCCGCGGCAAGGACGGCCGCACGACGAAGACGGAGGCGGAGTCACCGTCGCGCGCGCCGTCCGCCGCCAAGCCGGCGCCGCCGCCGGTCGCCGATGCCTTGGCACTGGCGCCGGCATCGGCGTCGCTGCGCGACCGCCTCATCATGTCGATGGCCGAGCCGCCGGTGCCGGCAAAGCCCGCCGCGCCGGTGCCGCAACCGCGCCAGCCGATCGTTTCCGACCTGCCGCCGGATGCCCCGCTCGAGCCCGGCTTCGGCGGGCGGCGAATGCGCGGGATGTTCACAGCCACCGACAGGATCGCCGCCTCGGAAGCCAGCGCCGGCGTGTCCCCGGCCGCGGTCGACGCCGACCTGTCGGTCCGCGCCAATTTCGTCGCGGCGGCGCGCCGGGCCGCCCAGGCAGTGACCGGCGGGCAGGCGAGCCAGCCGGCTCCGCGATCGGCGGCGGCCGGCGAAAACGAGAGCGCAAGGCAGCCGGGCGCCTTTATGGGCAAACTGGGCCCGCGAATCAAATCCCTGCTCGTCGGCATCAGCGTGATCGCGCTCATGCTCGGCGCCCTGCGCCTGGCGATCGATTTCTTCACCGGCTCGAATTCGACGCAACCGAGCCCACCGGCCTCCCAGACCGAAGCGACTCCATCGCGATCGCTGCCGAGCGCGCCGGCGCTCGCCCCACCGCCGATCGCTCCGCTGGCGCCCCCAAGCCCCTCGCCGACCAAGGGCAAGGGCGCCGCCTCGGAGGGTCTTACCCGCGCCGCATCCGGGTCCGCCATCGCCTCGGGCCTCGGCATCGACATCGACATCGCGCCCCGCACCGCGGCGGCATCGGGTGACCCGATCGGATCAGCGCCGCAGCAAGCCGCACCCAGGGCGGCGGAAATCCAGGACGCGCCACAAGTCGCGGCACAAGCCACGGGGCCGCAAACCGCAGCGTCCGCGCCGCCCCGTGACCCCACCAAGGATGCCCTCCCGGCCGCGATCGGCGGCAAGGCCCTCATCGCCGCCGCGACCGCCGGCGACCCTTCCGCAAGCTACGAGGTCGCTGCCCGCTTTGCCGAGGGCAAGGTCGTGCCCCAGGATCTCGCGACGGCGGCCATCTGGTTCGACCGCGCCGCGCGACGCGGTATCGCGCCGGCCCAGTTCCGCCTCGGCAGCATGTACGAGGGTGTCGGCCTGAAAAAGGACCTGCAGGAGGCGCGCCGCCTGTACCTCGCCGCGGCCGATAAGGGCAATGCCAAGGCGATGCACAACCTCGCGGTGCTGTATTCGGAGGGCATCGACGGCAAGCCGGAATACGCGGTGGCTACGCAGTGGTTCCGCAAGGCGGCCGCCTACGGGGTGGTCGACAGCCAGTACAATCTCGCCATTCTCTATGCGCGCGGCGTCGGCGTCGAACGCAACCTGGTCGAATCCTACAAGTGGTTCGCGCTAGCCGCCAAGGGCGGCGACAAGGATGCCGACAAGAAAGTCCTCGACGTCGCTACCCATCTCGACGAGCAGCAATTGGCCGCGGCGCGCCAGAGCGTCGAAGCCTTCATCCCCGAAAGCCAGCCGGAGGAGGCAATCTCGGCCAAAACGCCGCCCGGCGGTTGGGACCAGGTCGCCCTCGCCGCCGCCCACAAGGCCGGCAGCCCGCGCCGCTGAACACGTTTCGTCGACCAAGGGATGGCGGCGGACGCATTGGAAGTCGGCAAGGTCGCGATTACGCCTGCGCGCTTTGAGCGCGCCCGATTGGCCGCGAAGTGCTGTGACATCATGGCTGCGGGCCAGGAGAATATTCACGTCGCTTCAATAAGTTGCCAATCCGGACGGTTGCGGCGGCGCGATGCCGGATGCTGGGATGGGGGCGCTTGCGGGCAAAAAAACCTTGCGTTTGTGCGGCAAGGGAATACCGGTTGAATTGGCCGTTCCTTTCGAGGGCGACCCCACCCCCAGCATGAAGTTCCCACCACGTCGTACCGTCGGAACGAGCCCGTGGAAATTTACCTTCCGATCGCCGACCTCCCCGTCAATGTGTTCCTCGTGCTCGCGATGGGGCTCGCGGTGGGGTTCATTTCGGGCATGTTCGGCATCGGCGGCGGCTTCCTGATGACGCCGTTGCTGATCTTCATCGGGGTATCGCCGGCGGTGGCGGTTGCGACGGTGTCGAGCCACATCGCGGCCTCCTCGATGTCCGGCGCGCTCTCCTATTGGCGCCGCCGCGCGCTCGATCTCGCGCTCGCCCTGATGCTGCTGGCCGGGGGCATCGTCGGTACGATCGCCGGGGTGTGGCTGTTCACGCTGCTGCGCACGGTCGGCCAACTCGACATCACCATCGGCGTCTCCTACGTGCTCCTGCTCGGCTCGGTCGGCACCATGATGGTGGTCGACGGCGTGCGCGCGATGCTGCGGGAGCGCCGGGGCAAGCCGGGGCAACCGCGCCATCCCGGCAGCCACACCTGGATCCACGGTCTGCCGCTCAAGATCCGGTTCAAGCAGTCCCGCATCTACGTATCCGCCATCCCGGTGGTGGCGATCGGATTCACCATGGGCTTCGTCGGCGCCATCATGGGCATCGGCGGCGGCTTCCTGCTGGTCCCGATGCTGATCTATCTGCTGCGGGTGCCGACCAATGTGGTCATCGGCACCTCCATGGTGCTCACCTTGATCACCATGGCGTCGGCGACCATCCTCCACGCCGCGACCAACCATCTCGTCGATGCCGTGCTTGCCCTCATCCTGATGGTGGGCGGCGTGATCGGCGCGCAATTCGGCGCCCGGTCCGGCCAGAAGATGCGCAGCGAAAGGTTGCGCCTGCTGCTCGGGGTGCTGGTGCTCGCGGTCGGGCTGCGCTTTGCCTTCGACCTCGTCATCAAGCCCGACGACCTGTTCTCGGTCCGCCCGCTCGAGGGAGTGGAATGAAGCGCGCCGCCCTGCTCGCCATGCTCCTGGTGGCGGCGGCGCCGGCCGCGGCCGAGCGCCTGATCGCTTCGCTGTCGAGCCCCCGGGTGCAGATCACGTCGATCTTCAACGGCGTCGAGCTCGTCCTGTTCGGGACCATCGAGCCGGAAGCCGATACGGCGCCGCGCAAGGGCGCCTATGACATCGTCGCCACCGTCACCGGGCCGCGCCAGACCGAGGTGACGCGGCGCAAGGCGCGCGTGTTCGGCATCTGGGTCAACGTGGAATCGCGGACCTTCGTGGAAGTGCCTTCCTACCTGGCCGTGCTGGCGACCAGGCCGTTCGATGCGATCGCCGACGAGGATACGCTGCGCCGTCAGCAGATCGGTCTCGCCCATGTCCTGCTGCCCCAGCAGATCGGCGAAGACATCGCCGACGTGGTCGTCGACGACCAGTTCCGACAGGCGTTCCTGCGGCTCAAGGAGGAGCGCCGGCTCTACAGCGAATCCACCGACGCGATCACGTTCCTGACGCCGGCGCTGTTCCGCGGCTCGATCGATATCCCCGCCGAAGCGCAGATCGGAACCTATGACGTCGACGTCAAGCTGTTCGCCGACGGCGCCATGATCGCACACACCAATTCGACTTTCGAAATCGCCAAGGTCGGCTTCGAGCGCTTCATCGCCGGATCGGCCGCCGATCACGGCCTCCTCTACGGCATCGCGACCGCCGCGATGGCGCTGATGACCGGCTGGTTCGCCTCGGTCGTGTTCAGGCGGGATTGAGGTCCCCAAGGTGCTTTCAGCCGGGGGCCGGGGTCGTTTTTTGGAAAACAACCCCATGCAAAGTACATGCATAGTAGCCCCCCATTGATTATCTTCAGGTTTCGGTTCGACGATTCGGGCGTTTCCAAGCCGCTCACATCAGAGCCCGCAGCGCGCGGGGGAGTACAGTGCGCAATTCAGGATTGCGCTGCCCCGGCCCTTCGCTCGCGTTCAACCCGGGCTCCCCTTGCTTGCGGTCGCTTCCTTCCACGGGTCGAAGACCGGCACCCGCGCCTTCTCGTAGTCGCGAGTATCGCGCGACACGACGGTCAACCCGTGCTGCAAAGCCGTCGCGCCGATGATGAGGTCGGGCTGCGAGAAAGTATGCCCCGCCCGGCGCCCCTCTTCGACCAGGAGCCGCCACTTGAACATCACGTCTTCCGTGACCGGCAGGACGCGTTGGTCGAACGTGGGCCGTACCCTGTGTGCCAGCCAGTCATAGAGCTCGGCGCGCTTGGTGACATCGGTCACGAGTTCGATTCCGAATCGAATTTCGGCCAGCGTCACCGCACTGACGTAGAGCGATTCGAGCGGCTGGGCGGCAACGAATGCGACCACCTTGGGCGCGGGCTTCGGACGGCGCAGCTCGGATAAGACATTGGTGTCCAGCAGCCAGCCCGTCACAGAGCGACGCCGCGCACCGGCATGGGCATTCGCCCCGGCTCGATATCGATGTCACGATGCGGCGAGGCCTGCATGGCGGCGACGAGCGCCTGCCCCGTCGGGTCGCCCTTGAGGCGGCGAAACTCTTCCGCCGCGACGACGACGACTTCGTCGCGTCCATGCACCGTGACGTGCTGCGGCCCCTCGCTGCGGACGCGCCGCACCAGCTCGCTGAAGCGCGCCTTGGCATCCTGCAACAGCCAGTAGCCCATGCGCCGGCGGCCAAGGGCGCGGCGCCGGGGCTTCGGTTGCTTGGTAGGCCTTGATTTTCTGAATCTAGTCACGATGACTAGATTAGCATCTTAGCGCGCAACGTTGCAAGGCTTGCTGTATTTGCGGTTATTCGCAGTGTGCCGGCCTTTCCAGCGCCCTGCATCTTCGCCAAGCGGAGCGCCGAAGGCCGGGCGAAGCATCGCCAGACTAATCCGCCAGGCACCGCGCCGCGGCGAAGCTGTAGAGCCTCTGCCGCCCGATGAGGTGCGCGGTGAAGCCGAGCGCCGATTTCGACCTCCTGCCGCCGAGTCAAATTCAGCGCCGGTGTCCCAAGTTCACGCGCGCCACATGCAACGGCGTTGCGAGCAGGCCGTCGATTGCTTTCGATCTGTGGAGACTGCGACAGCGCCGCCCTGCGAGATAAGCCTGCAAAATGCGCCGAGGCGACCAGAACAGGCCCAGCAAGACAAGCGGCAGGCAAGACAAGACCGCGCCCCAATGCGGCATCGGCCCGGCCCCGAATTCCCACGCGGCGATCTGAAATTCGCCGCGCATGCCGCACGGAATCCCGGTCATGACGTGGTGCAGATCGTGCGCGAGGATCGCCTGCCGGCGCCACTCGAAATTGGGCAGTCGGATGCGGAAGGGGCCGACCCGACATGCCCACGTCGAGCGCATGGGCTCGTCGTCCGCCAGTCCGTTCGCCCGTCTGAATTCGGCGCGCGCCTCACCGACGGTCGGTCCCATCATTCAATTCCGGACGCGCGACAAAAGCGCTTGGCCGGGCGCGGTAACAGTCAGGGCCCGCGGTGTCACCGGGCTGATGCCGGGGCGCGGAGGAAGATTCGCTGGAACCTTCACGTTCCACGCCAGCCCGAGCCATTGCAGCAACTGGATGAAATGCCAGCCGAGGTCGATCTGGCCGGGATAGAGGCCATGCCGTGCGGAACTCGGAAAGGCATGGTGGTTGCAGTGCCAGCTTTCGCCCATGGTCGGTATTGCCATCAGCGGAACGTTGTGTGCCTGGATCACGGCGTCGTCGACCGTCCAATCCTGCGGTCCTTGGGTGTGGGCGAAGTAGGAAATATACCAATGCATGACGGTGCAGGCGGCGACGCGCACGCACACGCCCCATACAACCCAGGACCAGCCGCCCAGCAGATAGAGCACAAGCGCGATTGGAATCTGGTGCGCCATCCACGTGCGCTGTAGGAAGGCGTAGAAGCGGTCATCGCCGATGGCGGGCCCTGGCTCGAAGCCCGGAGGCCGCTTCAGCTTGAGCCGAAAGTTCAAATAATAGAATCCGTCGACGAGAAGCGGTTTGCCGTGTCGCAGGAACCAATGGCAATCCCGCTGACGCTGCGCCCAATCGCGGCTATCGTGGAACCGGACCGTCCAAATCGGCCCGCCCATCCCGACCGCCGTACCGAGCCAGATGAGGGTGTGCTCCAGCCACATCGGGCAGTCGAAGCTGCGATGGATGAGGCGCCGATGAAAGCCGACCGAATGCCCGGCGCAGAGCGTCACCCCGGCCGTCGCGAGGAAAACGACAAGCGCGCTCCAACTGAACGTGAGTGGTCCGAGGATCACGGCCGCAAGGAACATCCCGCTGTTCCAGATCGAGCGCGCGGGATTCCAGACGACTTCGCCCTCCACCGGGCTGGCATGGTCCAGACCAGTGAGTGAATTGACTTTGAAGGCATCGCGGTCGTCGCTCATGGGTGTTCCCTCCTGCCGAGAGTCCGATCGAGGACGCGGGCGGCGAGCCCGCCGAGTCCCACCAAGTGCCGAATGTTTGACGGAGACAGCCGCTGGGTCTGCCTGCCGATGGCAGCCAGATCCTCGAACAGACGCAGCAGTTTTTCGATTTGCGACACTACCGTGCGCTGATGCCCGCCCTCCGCGAGGGCGGCGCGCCGGCAATCACGCAGCAAGTCGCGCGCGGGGCCGAGCTCGCGCCGTCGCCGCTCTTCGAGCGCGCGCATCATCAGGCCCCAAGGGTCGCTGTCGGTCCGCCACGTATCGGAGCGGGTGCGCTCGATCAGTCGATACTCCGCGAGCCACGCCAGCGCCTCGCAGAGCGCAGATTCGCTCAAGTTCAGCTTCGCGCTCAGTTCGGCTTCCGCGAACGGTCTGGCGCTCAGGTAGAGATAGCCGTGTACGCGGCAGGCCTGGGCCGGCAATCCCCAGCGCGACCCGAGATCGCCGAGAAAATCCACGACGCGCTCAGTCGCATGCGATGTCCCTGCGACCGTCACTTGTCTTTCCTTTCACGCTTCCGCTGGGTCGCAATCTTTCGAGCCTGCGGGCAGAATGGGCTAAGAAACTGGTAAAGAGTATTGGTCAAATTGTCCGCGGCGATGCTGTAGATCACGAACTGTCCGCGCTTCTGCTCATGAACCAAACCCGCCTGCTTGAGCACCGACAAGTGTTTGGAGATGGACGGTGTCGCCATGTCGAACTTGGCGGCGATTTCGCCAACCGTCATGGGCCCGCCCGCCAGGTAATTGAGGATGCGCCGGCGCGGCTCGGCGGCGATGGCTTTGAACGCGGGGCTCATAGACACTTTCCTAAATAGGAAAATATATAATTGCAAGAAGATTTTTCGATCGGCGAGCATCCAATCCGGCCATTAGGATTCGTCCGTCGACAATTGATTCAGTTTTCGTCCTCTCTCGGCTTGCGGGGGAGGGTCAGCGTGGGTCAGCGAGGGGGCAAGACCACTCGCACAGACTCGCTGCAAAGCCCCCTCTCCAACCCTCCCCCGCAAGCGGGAGAGGGAGCAAAAAATCTGTTCGATCGCGCAAATTGAAGCGATGATTCACGGACGAGTGATTAGTCCGCCGTGGCCATGGCAGAAGACCAACCTGGCTGGGCCTATGCAGTGCCGCTTGCCGGGGTGGATGAAACGTCGTTCCGTCCGGGCTTGCTCGCACCTCGGCGGAAAAGATCGGGATGCCGCCTTCAATCCACCAAACACCTCGCCGCGGCGAAGCTGTAGAGCCGCTGCCGCCCGATGAGGTGGGCGGTGAAGCCGAGCGCGCCGAAAACTTTCAGGAACGCGATGTCGCGGATGTTGAGCCCGCCGGTATAGGCGCCGAAGGCCGGCATCACCAGCCTTGCGCCGTCGGTGGCGAAGCATTTGCGCGTCAGGGTGCGGCCCCGCTGGTGCACGCGGGCGGCGGGGTGCAGGTGGCCGGCGATCTCGCCATGGCTGCCGCCGGCGGCCGCACCCCGGCCGGGCGCCGCCGCCGGCTCGTGGCGAAACGACAAAGGGCCGAGTGCCAGCGACCGCGCAAAGGCGCCGCCGATGCCCTCGCCCGGGTCGGGATCGTGATTGCCGGCGATCCACACCCAGTCGCGTCCCTGCTGCAATGCGAGCAGATGGGCGCGGTCGGCGTCGCCGAGTCGCGCCGGGCCGCCGCCATCATGGAAATTGTCGCCGAGCGCGACCACGATATGGACGGCATAGCGCGCCATCAGGCCGGCCAGCCGTTGCAGCGTCGATGCGGTATCATAGGGCGGCATCAGCACGCCGCGCGCGGCGAAGGCCGAGCCTTTTTCGAGATGCAGGTCGGAGACGACCAGCAATCCTTCTTCCGGCCAGTAGAGCGCGCCGGCGACATCGGCGAGGAGCGGCACGCCGGCCACCGTGATTTCCCCCGCGCCCGCCCCCGCCCCTGCCGCAGCCAGGGCGAAAGTCGGTGCGGCAAGCGCTGCCGCCCCGGAATCTGCGATCGATCGCGTCACCGCATGGCCTCGTTCACCAGTTCCGCCTCCGCGAGCAGCGACTCCGATGCTTCGCCATAAACGGATTCGCGCCCGATCTCCAGCATCACCGGCACCGCGAGCGGGGATACGTGGTCGAGCGCCGCGTGGACGATATGCCCCCTGATTCGCGTAAGCATTGTGGCAAGGCGGCGGATATCGAGAAGGCCGGCCGCCGCCTCCTGCCGCGCCGCACGCAGCAGGATGTGGTCGGCCTGGTGGCGGCGCAGCACGTCGTAGACGAGGTCGGTGGAGATCGTCATCTGGCGCTGCTTCTTTTCCTCGCCGGGGGAGCGGCGCTGGATCAGCCCGGATATGATCGCGCATTGCCGGAACGTGCGTTTCATCAGCGCCGATTCGGCGAGCCAGGCCTCGAGGTCGTCGCCCAGCATGTCTTCGTCGAACAGCTGCGCCAGCGACAGCTGCCCGGTGCGAATGGCGCGGGCAGGGTCGCCGAGGCTCCACACCGCCAGCGCATATTCATTGGCGACGAAGCCGAGCGGCCGCAACCGCGCCCGTTCGAGCCTTCGGGTCAGCAGCATGCCGAGGGTCTGGTGCACCAGCCGGCCCTCGAAGGGATAGCAGACGAGGTAGCTCTTGTCCGCGCGGGGAAAGGTCTCGACCAGGAGCTCACCGGGCTGCGGCACCAGCGAGCGCCACTGCTGGATGCCGAGCCAGTCGCGCACCTGGGCCGGCAGCGCCGGCCATGCCTGCGGCTGCGAAATCAGGTCGCGCACCCGGGCGGCGAGGTAGGTGCTGAGCGGAAACTTTCCACCCGCATAGGCCGGCACCTTGGGATCGTCGGCATGGGCACGCGAGACATAGGCCTCGTCCTGCGCCATCGCCTCGAAGCGGAGCACCTCGCCGCCGAACACGAAGGTGTCGCCCGGCGTCAGCCCCTCGATGAAATATTCCTCGAGCTCGCCGAGCACCCGGCCGCCGCGCGCAATCATCCCGGTCGGCCCATGCCCGGCCGCGATGGTCCCCGTCGGGCTGCGCCCCGTCGCCTTCATCTCCATCGGGCTCCGCCCGATCGCCACCATGTCTGTCGGGCTGCGCCCCGTCGCCTTCATCTCCATCGGGCTGCGCCCGAGCTGGCGCGAGCGCATCAGCCGGACCTTGATCATGGTCTCCTCGACGATGGTGCCCACATTGAGCCGGTAATGCTGGGCGACGCGGGGATTGGCGACGCGATAGCGGCCGTCCTTGCCCTGGCGGATCTTGGCGAAGCGCTCATAGACCTTGAGCGCATAGCCGCCGGTGGCGACGAAATCGACCACGGCGTCGAAATCGGCGCGTTCGAGGCCGGCGAAGGGCGCCGCCATGCGCACCTCGTCGTACAATTCGTCCGGTACGAACGGC
>DASYNT010000125.1:0-23515 GCA_036008405.1 Xanthobacteraceae bacterium | reverse complement strand
GGGTGACATCGAGCCCGAATTGTTTGAACAGGCCCTTTTTGGTCGCGTAATTCAACGGCCCCGAAGTCATCGAGAAGCCGTCATAACCGACCCGCACCTTGGTAAGCGCCGGCTCCTGCGCCGCCGTCCCCGCGGCGGCCGCGATGGTGAGGCCGAGCACCATGATCGCGAGGCGTTTCGTCATCTGTCACTCCCGAATGGTCGCGGCTCTGCCCCCTGCCGGGTTGCTGCTCAGGCCAGCAGCGCCTTCATCTTGTCCTGGTTGATCGATTTCACCAACTGGTCGACCAGCCCGGCCAAGGGCATCGGGACCTTGGCGTGCTGGGCGATATCGAGCGCCACGTCCATGTCCTTTTCGGCCCATTTGCCGGTACCCGTCCCCCACCGTGACAGCGACCAGTTGGCGCCGCTGCCATGGCCGAGCGCCTCGATCAGCTTGGGCACGTCGGCGCCGAGCGACTTCGCCAGCGTCAGCACCTCGAAGTTCGCGCACATGCATGCCCACAGCATCAGGTTGTTCATGGTCTTGGCGATCTGGCCGCTGCCGATCGCGCCGACATGGATGATCTTGCGCCCAAATGCGCGAAGGGCGGGCGTCGCCCGTTCGACCCAGCGTTCCTCGCCGCCCGCATAGATGGTCAGTTCCCCATTATTGGCGGCCTCCTGGCCCAGCACAACCGGGGTGTCGAGCACACCGATGCCGCGGGCGGCGGCGAGGGCGGCAAGGTCGCGGCAGGTCTGCGGCGCGATCGAACTCGCGATGCAGACGACCGCGCCGGGGCTCAGGCGGTCGAGCAGGCCCGAGGCGCGGACGAGGTCGTCGACCTGGGCATCGGTCGCCACCATCAGGACCACGATGTCGGCACGATCGCCGATCTCGGCGGCCGACCCGCACAGGCGCACGCCGTGCGCTGAAGCGCGACGCATCGCGTCCGGGTCGATATCGGTCCCGCACACCTCGAACCCCTTGGCGACCATGTGGCGCGCCATCTGCAGCCCCATGGCGCCGAGGCCGATCACGCCGGTCCTTGTGATTGCTGCTTCCGTCATGGCTTTCCCTCGTTGCGCCGGCGTGCCGTTGCCGCGAAATCGATGGCGGGGCCGTGTTCGGTTTGGACCACCACGACCCCGTAATCGCGCTCCGCCGCCGCTCCGGTGATATAGCCTTCGCGCAAGTCCGCAAGCACCCTTTCCGGCTCGCGCTCCAGCGGATCGCCATAGCCGCCGCCGCCAGGGGTGTCGAGCCGGAATACGTCGCCGCGCCGCAGCGGGTAGTCCGCATAGCGGGTCGGCAGGCGTCGGGCCGCCGCGCCGTCCGGGTTGATCACGATGTCGCCGGGGCGTCCGTCCAGGCCCTCGGCGCAGCCGCTCGGCGGTATCACATGCTTCATCGAGCGGATGGAGAACCGCGCGTCCTCCAGATTGAGATATTCGCGCCGCAGCCCGAGGCCGCCCCGATTGCGACCGGCGCCGCCCGAATCGGCAATGAGATCGAAGCGCAGCAGGCGGGTCGGGAATTCGGTCTCGACGATCTCGACCGGCGCGATCCGCGCGTTGCTCTGGTTGACCGTGATGCCGGACGGGCCGTCCCGGGTGGCGCGGGCGCCGGCGCCGCCCGCCACGATCTCGTACTGGACGTAATTGCAGCCCGTAACCGGGTTGCGGCCGCCGAGAATGATCGACCGGCTGCCGCTGCCGTCGGCACGGGCCCTGGCCGGCGCGACATGGCTCAGGGCGGCGAAGATGGCGTCCACCAACGCATGGACGGTCGGGTTGTAGGTGTTGACCGGGGCCGGGAAGCGCGGGTCGAGCACGCTGCCTTCCCGCGTCGTCATGGAGAAGCCCTGCAACAGTCCGCTGCACACATAGATGTGCGGGTCGATCAGCGAGATGAGGCAATAGGCGCAGGCCGCCTGCACCAGCGGCGGACGGATATTGGCCGGGCCTGCGGTCTGGTCGGCGGATGCGGTGAAATCGAAATGAAGAGAATCGCCGTGCTTGTCGACCGCCACATGGATGCGCACCGGCCGTTCCAATTCGATGCCGTCGTCGTCGACGAAGCGCTCCGCCTCGAACCGCCCGTCCTTCCAGCCGGCCACCGCGCGCTTTACCCGCGCGCGCGCCATCTCGAACAGCCGGTCCCAGCAGGCGCGGATTTTCGCCGCGCCGTGCCTTGCCACCAGCTCGGCCAGCCGCTTTTCGCCGAGCCGGTCGGCGCCGAGCTGGCCGCGAATGTCGCCGAGCACCAGCTCCGGGGTGCGACTGTTGGCGGCGATGATGCGCTCCAGGTCGGCGTTGGGAACGTGGCCGCTGTGATAGCGCACCGCCGGAATCTGCAGGCCTTCGTTGAAGATCTCGCGCGCCTGGCCGGAACAGCTTCCGGGCACCGGGCCGCCGATGTCGCCTTTGTGCGCAATGCTGCCGCAGAAGCCGAACAATGCGCCGTCGACGAAAACCGGCGTGATCACCGCCATGTCCGGGGCATGGGGGCTGCCGCCCTGGTAGGGATGATTGATCAGGAAGGCATCGCCCGGCGCGATCGTGTCGCCGAACGCCGCGATTACGGCGGCGCAGCAGGCCGGGAACGCCCCGATATGGAGCGGCAGCACCACGTGCTGGGCGACCACCTCGCCGCGCTCGTTCATCAGCGCGCAGGACGCGTCCTGGGATTCGCGCACGATGGTCGAGAAGCCGGTGCGATACAGCGAGTTCTGCATTTCCTGGACGATACCGCCGAGGCTCGCCTTGACGACCTCGAGGTCGATCGCGTCGACGGCGGGCATCATGGCGCGCCCTCGGTGATGGCGAGGTTCTTCCACGCGTCGACCCGCGCGTTCTGGCCGCGACAAATGACCGTGGTGCAGTCGAACTGGTCGAGGATGGCCGGGCCCTGCACCGCCAGCCCGACGTCGAGACGCTCGCGCTGATAGACCGGGCAGACGAGGCTTTCGCCGTCGAACCGCGCCGGCCGGTATTCGCGTAGCGCATCGGACAGCGCTGCGCCGGTCGGCTCGAATTTCGGCATTGGCGGCGCCGACACGGTTCCGATGCCGCACAGCCGATAGGACACGACCTCGACAGGCTGGTCCGGCGCCATGTGGCCGAACATCTGCCTGTGCATCTCGTCGAAGCGCCGGCGCAATCCGGCGATGCCGTCGCGGCGCACCGCGTCCTCGTCGCAAGGGACGCTCACTTCGTAGCCCTGGCCGGCATAGCGCATGTCGACGGCGCGATCGAGCCGGATGCGGGCGGCCGCAAATCCGTCCCGCTGCAGGTCCGCCAGCGCCTCGCGGGCGAGCCGCGCGAACATCGCCTCGACGGCGTCGCCGGTCAGGTCCGCGATGGCCGTCATGCGGGACTGGACGTAGTCGTGTCTCACGTTCGACATCATGAGCCCGATCGCGGAGAACACGCCGGGATAGAGCGGCACCATGACGCCGGCCATGCCGAGCGCGCGGGCGATGCGGCCGGCATGGAGCGGCCCGGCGCCACCGAAAGCGAGCAGCATGAAATCCCGCAGGTCGTGGCCGCGCATGGTCGAGATCGCCTTGATGGCCTCCTCCATCTTGACGTCGATGATGCGGATGATGCCTTCCGCCGCCCGGGCGACCGGCATGCCGAGGGGACCCGCGACTTGCGTCGCGATCGCGCTGCGGGCGCGTTCGGCATCGAGCCGCATGCGGCCGCCGAGGAAATTGTCGGCGCTCAGATAGCCGAGCGCGAGATTGCAATCGGTGACGGTCGGCAATTCGCCACGGCCGTAGCAGGCCGGGCCCGGCATCGCGCCGGCGCTGTGCGGCCCGACTTCGATCTCGCCGAGCGGGCTCGCTCTCGCGATGGTCCCGCCGCCGGCGCTCACCGTGTTGATATCCATCATCGGGACCGCGATGTCGTGGCCCTCGATCTTGCCGCGGCTCGACACGAACGGCATCCCGCCGCGGATCAACGCGACGTCGCAGGAGGTGCCGCCCATGTCGAAGGTGATGATGTCGGGGATGCCGACGGCGCGGCAGGCGGCGACGCCCGCCGTCACCCCGCCCGCCGGGCCCGACAAGACGGTCGTCACCGCCCGGCGCGCCGCCGCCTCGAAGGTCGACATGCCGCCATTGGATTGCATCACGTATTTCTGCGGGGTGGCGACGCCCGCGGCGGCGAGCCGGCGGTCGAGATTGGCGAGATAGCGTTCGAGAATCGGCTGCAGGTAGGCGTTGATGACGGTGGTACTCAGCCGATAATACTCGCGGATCTGGGGCAGGACCTCCGATGACAGCGAGACGCTGCATCCCGGCAGTTCCTCGGCGATGATGGCGCCGACCCGCTGCTCATGCTGCGGATGCAGGAACGAGAACAGCAGGCACACCGCGATCGAGGCCGGTTCCCGGCGCGCCAGTGCGTGCAAGGTCGTGCGCAACGCCGCCTCGTCGAGCGGCAGCAGCACCTCGCCGCGAAAATCGACCCGTTCGCGCACCTCGCCGGTCAGGCTGCGCGGCGCCAGCAGAGGCGGCTTGTCGTACATGATGTCGAAAATGGCGGCGCCGTAGGGCCGCGCCTGCTCGCCGACCTCGTAGATGCCGGCAAACCCCTCGGTCACCAGCAGCGCGGTCCTGACGCCCTTGCCCTCCAGCAGCGCATTGGTGCCGACGGTCGTGCCGTGGCAGAGGAAGGCGATGTCCGCGGCGCGGATGCCGCCGCCCAGCAGCGCCTCGATGCCGTCCACGATGGCGCGCGACGGGTCGTCGGGGGTGCTCGGCAGCTTGGTGACGGAAATCGCACCGGTGTCCTCATCGAGACATACGAAATCCGAAAACGTGCCTCCGGTGTCGACCGTCACCCGGACCTTCCCCAATGCCGTCCTCCCGTCGTGCCGGTCGGCGCCCGCTGGCGCCGAGATCAGTTCCGTCGCGGCGCCAGCAGGGCGTTGTAGCGGTCGATCACCGGCTTGGGCGTGGCGGCCGATTTCGCGATGAGCCCGGCCACCTGGGCGCCGTCGATCGGGCTGAGGTCGAGGCCGAGCGCGCCGGCTTCCTGGACGAAGGCCAGGTCGCGGCACATCGCCATGAATGCCTCGCCGAGCGCCTCGGCGCGGTCGCGGGGCAGGCCGGGCGGCGCGGCGAACGGCAGCGCCATGAAGAAAGGCAGCTCGGCGAACTCGATCAAAGCGAGGCTGCCGGGATCGGCCGCGAGCTCGCGCCCGGTCGGAATGTCGGGCAGCTCCGCGAGGCGCGTGGTGCGGCCGAACTGCAGCAGGGGCCGGAACGCCTTGCGGTTCCACAGGTCGCGCTGGCCCGACCGGATCGAGCTCAGCCCGACCATCTGGCCGTCGAGCTCGCCGCTCTGCATGGCGAGAAACAGCGGCGCCGCACCGGTATAGCCGCGCACCACCTTCACGTTGAGGCCGAGCGCCTCCCGCGCCAGCAGGCCGAAGATGAGGTTGCTCGACGCTGCATTGTCGGCGCCTACGGTGACCGAGACGCCGGGCCGCTTGAGATCGGCGACCGTGCGCGCGCCATGGCCGGCATTGACGAGCAGCAGATAGGCGTCGTCGGCATAGGACGACAGGCTGCCGAGCCAGGTGAACTTCATCGGATCGAAATTGGCGTTGCGGTTGCCCTGGATGGCGAGCTGCGGCACCGCGCGCTCGAGCTTGGTGAGCACCGATCCGTCGCGCTCGGCCGCATTGAAGATGCGATTGGCGGTGACGAGGCCGCCGCCGCCCGGCACGTTCTGGACGATGATGTTCGGATTGCCGGGAATGAAACGGCCGAGATGCCTCGCCACCAGGCGGGACGAAATATCGTTGATGCCGCCCGGCGACGTCCCGACCACCAGCGTGACGGTGCGGCCGCGGTAGAACTGCTCGACCGACTGCGCGGCCGCCGCCGCCGGCAGGCCCGCGATCAGTCCGATCAGGAACATGGCCCGCGTCCGGCGCTGCAGAGTGGCGATCATCGATGGTCCTCGATCTTTCTCGTGGCTCGCCCGGGCGTTCCCGGCGCGGCGTTGCCCAGGATCATCCTAAGGACTCGTCTGCCAACAATCGATTCAGTTTTCGTCCCCTCTCCCGCTTGCGGTCCGCTTGCGGGGAGGGTCAGGGGGGTCAGGGAGGGGGCAATTCCACGGCACAGATTCGCTACCAGAGCCCCCTCCGCAACCCTCCCCGCACGCGGGAGAGGGAAAATTTACGGACAAGTCCTAAAGCAGAATGGGACGTCCTGATCAACGGACACTCCGCTCGCGGCCATGTCCGGGGAATCGAGACATCCGAGCGCTGGAGATGGGAGCGGGGTTTGACCCGCCTTGGACCTCCGCATGTCGTCCAGACGTGAGGAGACCTTTGCGGCTGACGCAATTCTTTCCAGAGGCGCCTTCGAATCAAAGGGTCTCGCGGCTCAGCACGGCGACATGCCGGGATATTCGCCGAACGAATGATATGGGAAGGGCGTCTACTTGACACGCCGCCATATCACGAACGGAGCACTGGCGGGCACCAGGTACTGATACCCACCTGATGGAGCTTGGTTGGTATACTTGAGCTCATCTCCCATGACGGAGAAATTGGTTCGCTTCTGATCGGTGCCGTTCCAATTCGGGAACGAACTGGCCTCAATGTGGTAGATCAGATCGGTCCCGCTGACTGAGTATGTCCCGAAGTGGGAGAGGATACCCTCGACTGTGATTTTGTATTCCGCCGGACTTCCCTGAGTACGGTTGTTCGACTCATATTTTGGAAGGTTGGGCTTCATCAATTGCAGAGAATAGCGACCATTGGCTTCGAAGATCAGAGAACCTTTGGGATTGGGACCATACGCGTCCACCGCGACTGGCGCCCAGGTTCCCACGAGGTCATTCGCAGGTTGGGCCGGTGCGTTGCCCGCAAACAGCGCCAATCCTAACGCCGAAATCGCAGACAGTCCGACCGCGTTGCGCCGATTCATTTTGTTTCTCCCTCTGTATTTCAAAATGGAACCGCAGGGGCGTCCATGGCCCCGGCACACGAGTTGCTGCAATTCGCGGAATATTCGCCCGCCGACGGCACCAACACTGCCTTTGAGATTGCAGGACCACGGCACATCCTGCTGGCAGCTCTATTCAGCGAAGTTAGACGGTTTTTGATGCGCCCGTAAGAGGCTCCGATCACCGCTCGTGACCCACCGCCGCCATGCCCTGCGCCACGACATGTCTGCAGCCGGCGTAAGCCGATGCGGCATCCGCAGCCCGTCCGTCGGTCGAGCCACCGACGCCCGCTACGGCAGGGCCTCCAGCAGATGGCCGTAACCGGAGCGCGGCCCGCGCACGTGGAGCCGCTTCTGGATTTCCCACACCCGCGCCGTGACCGGGTGCACCACCGGCACCTGCAGGTCGCGCTCCAGGGTCTGGACGATTTCGAGCGTGCGCCAACCCGAGCCCAGCATGTAGATGGCGTCGGCGCCCTTGTGGCGCAGGAAGCTGCGTTTGATGTGGGCATAGACCTGCTCGCCCGAGAGTTCCTGCACCTTGTCGAACGGCACCTCGATACCCTCCATGCCGCGCACGGCGAACCCCGCGTCGCGGAAATAGGTGGCGAAGACATCGTTGATCTGGCCGGAAAAATAGGTCGCGCCGACGATGGTCTTGACCTTCAGGGCCGTGAGTGCGGCGACATGGTTCTGCGCGACGGTGAAGATCGTCGTGTTGTATTTCTTCTCCCAGCCTGCGACCAGCCGGGCTTCGGCTTCGCGGCCCAGCACCATGAATGGCGGCGCGCCGACGGGATTGATGAGGTCGCAGGCCTGCTCGGCCAGGAGTGCGATATTGCGCTCATAGGCCGGCATTGCCGCTTTGAACTCGTCGGTGTTGCCGCGGCGAAAATCGAGAAACAGCGGAATGAGCCCGATGCCGGGCGGAAGCAGGCGGATGACCTCCTCGGTGACGCCGGGGCGCATGGTCGGATTGATCATCCCGACGATTCCGCGCCAACTGGAAAACGGCATGCAACCTCCCGGGCGAGACGACCTTTTCCTCGAGCGTGGTTTCCTCGAGCATGATCCTCCTGGAGCATAGTCGGCCGCGCGGTGTTTTACATCCGGGTCGCCGGCATGATTAAACTCGCATGGCAGTCAGGCTCGATCCGGCCGGCGGCGCCCGGGATGCACGACCATGGAAGTGGATATGCTGCATGCGGCCGGACAGGCCCTGCTGATCATCCTCGACCCGCATCGGCTGGTCTACCTGTTCGCCGGTGTCTGCATGGGGCTCGGCCTCGGCCTATTGCCGGGCATCGGCGGGATCGCCGGCACCGCGATGTTGCTGCCGTTCACCTACGAGCTCGATCCCCATGCGGCATTCGCGCTGCTGCTAGGCCTCGGGGCCACCACCACGACCGCCGATCCGATCTCGGCGATCCTGTTCGGCGTGCCCGGCCATGCGGCGTCGGCGGCGACCACGCTGGACGGCTATCCGCTGACCCGGCAGGGGCAGGCCGGGCGCGCGCTCGGCGCTTCCTACATGTCGGCGTTGATGGGCGGCCTGTTCGGGGCGGCGCTCATGGGCGTCAGCCTGCCCATATTGCGGCTGCTGATGCTCTATATCGGCTCGCCGGAGCTGCTGGCGTTCGCAGTCTTCGGCCTCTCCATGGTGGCGGTGCTGTCGGGCAATGCGCCGCTGCGCGGTCTCGCCGCCGGCTGCTTCGGCGTCATGCTGTCCATGGTCGGCGAAGAGGCGCAGACCGGGATGCAGCGCTGGACGCTCGACAGCCTGTTCCTGGCCGACGGATTGCCGCTGGTGCCGATCGTGCTCGGGATCTTTGCGCTGCCGGAGCTTTGCGACCTGGCGATCGCCCGCACCGCCGTTGTGCCCGAAGGCGTCAAGATCGACGTCAAGACCGGCCTGCTGCTCGGCGTCGAGGACTGCTTCGCCAACTGGTTCCTGATCCTGCGGTGCTCCTGGATCGGCTCGTTCATGGGAGCGATCCCCGGCATTGCGGTGTCGATCATCGACTGGATCTCCTACGCCCACGCGCTGCGGACCGAGAAGGGCGCTCTGGCGACTTTCGGCAAGGGCGACATTCGCGGCGTCATCGCCGCGGAAAGCGCCACCAATGCCCGCGAGGGCGGGGCGCTGGTGCCGATGGTCGCTTTCGGCGTGCCGACCAGCGCCGGGATGGCGATCCTGCTGGGCGCATTCCTGATCCATGGGCTGGCGCCCGGCCCCGACATGCTCGGCAAGAACCTGGACGTGACCTATTCGATGGTGTGGAGCATCGCCATCGCCAACATTCTCGGCTCCGGCCTGTGCTTCCTGTTCAGCGGCCAGTTCGCCAAGCTCGCGACCCTGCGCTACACGCTGATCATGCCGGTGGTGCTCAGCCTCGTCTATATCGGGGCGTTCGAGGGCGGACGGCAGTGGGGCGACCTCTATGCGCTGCTGTGCTTCGGTGTCGTCGGCTGGGCGATGAAGCACTGCCGATGGCCGCGCCCGCCGCTGGTGCTCGGCTTCATCCTCGGCAAGTTCATCGAGCGCTTCATGTTCATCTCGATCCAGCGCTATGGAATCGACTGGCTGCTGCGTCCGGTCGTGATCGTCATGTTCGCGCTCGCCTTGACCGGCCTGCTGCGGTCGTTGCTCAGCGACGTGCGGGCCCAGGGCGGCGTGCGGCACATGCTCGCGGGCTTCGGCGCTCCCCGGTTCGGCCCCGGCAACCTGTTGCCGGCGGCGCTGATCTGCATCGTCGGCGCCATGCTGCAGGCGAGCCGCGACTGGGGCATCGAGGCCAGGATCATTCCCCTGATCGTCGGCGTCGGCGCGCTGCTGTTCGGCGTGCTGACGCTTGCCAACGACGTCTTCGGCAGGCCGGCGAAGGCGGCTCGCCCCGGCGCCGCCGGCGGCGTCCTGCCGGAACTGGAGCAGCGCGCCGGAGCCGGCCGGCAGAAAATCCACATGGATATCGAATCCCATATCGGCCATCTGCCGATCGGCGTGAAGCTCTCACGCGGCGCCATGTTCTTCGGCTGGATGGCGGCCTTCCTCGCTTCGATGGCGGCGATCGGGCTGATCGCGACGGTGCCGATCTTCATTGTCGCCTATATGCGACTGGAAGGGCGCGAGCGCTGGTCGCTGACGCTGCCGATGGCGGCCGCCACGACGGCGTTCATCTACGCCCTGTTCGACCGGGTGCTGGCGATCCCGTGGCCGCCGACCCTGCTCGGCGCTGTGCTGCCGGGGTTGAAGGCGGTCCCGGGGGTGTAGCGTCGCGGCATCGATGCCGGACATATACCGGACCCGCAGATGCCGGACCGGCTGCTGGCGCGGCGATCGGATTGCGTGCATTCTTCCGGCCCTGTTCGCCGCCCCGCAAGCGGCGCGACCCGGTCCGATGGTCCCCATCCGTTTGGACAAGTCGTGCATTGCCTCAATGCGCGAAGGGGCAGACCGGTCCGGACACTTGAAGTCCACCGGACACTCGAGTCCAAATGTGGTTGTGACCACCGGGCGCCGCCGAAAGCATGTGGAGGAAGCGATGGCAAAGGACGACCTGAATTCCTCCGCGATGGGGAATGCCATCGGCGCAGCCGAACCCGGACGGGCGGGCGGCGCGGCGGCCGCATCCGGCCTGCGGCCGCAGATCGCCTATACCGACCTGCGCGAGTGGATCGAGGAGGCGCGCAAGCTCGGCGAAATCCGCGAGGTCGGCGGGCTCACCTGGCAACACGACATCGGTGCCGCCGCCGAGGTCATCCTGCACGACGAGAACGCCCCGTGTGTGGTGTTCGAGGATATTCCGGGAGCGCTCGCCGGCAGCCGGGTGGTGGTCAATTTTTTCGGCGGCCGGCGGCAGAAAATGACGCTGGGCTTTCCGCTGCATTTGTCCAAGCTCGAGCTCAGCGAGGCGTTTCGCGAGCATTACCTGGCCGACCTCGAGCGCATTCCGCCACGCTATGTCAACGACGGGCCGGTGTTCGAGAACGTGATCACCGGCGACGCCGTCGACGTCACCATGTTCCCGACGCCGAAGTGGCATCCCGAAGACGGCGGCCGCTATATCGGCACCGGCAGCTTCAACGTGACCCGCGATCCGGACGAGGGCTGGATCAATTGCGGCACCTATCGCGTGATGATCCACGATGACAAATCCGTCGGCTTCTATATCTCGCCCGGCAAGCACGGCCGCATCCAGCGCGACAAGTACGAGGCGCGCAAGGAGCCGATGCCGGTCGCCATCGTGGTCGGCTGCGACCCGATGTCGTTCCTGATGGCGTCGAGCGAGGTGCCCTACGGCGTGTGCGAATACGACGTCATCGGCGGCATCCGCGGCACCCCGGTCGAGGTGGTGAAGGCGCCGATCACCGGGCTGCCGGTTCCGGCCAATGCGGAGATCGTGATCGAGGGCTTCGTCCAGCCGGGCAACGTCAAGCCGGAAGGCCCGTTCGGCGAGTGGATGGGCTATTACGGCAGCGATGTCCGCGACGAGCCGGTGATGGACATCAAGGCGATCTATCACCGCAACAATCCGATCCTGCTCGGCTGCGCGCCGCAGCGCCCGCCCGACGAGATCGCCCGTTATCGCGCGCTCACCCGCTCGGCGATCGTGCGCGAGAACATTGTCAAGGCCGGCGTTCCCGACGTCGTTGCCGCCTGGGCGCACGAGATCGGCACCGCGCGCCTGCTGCTCGGCGTCGCCATTAGGCAGCGCTATCCGGGCCACGCCGCCCAGGCCGGCCACGTCGCGGCCATGTGCCACTCCGGCGCCTATGCGGGCCGCTACGTCATCGTGACTGACGACGACATCGACGTGTCCAACCTGGAGGAGCTGATCTGGGCGATGCTCACGCGCTCCGATCCGGCGACCTCGATCGACATCATCCACAATGCCTGGAGCACTCCGCTCGACGCGCGGATCGAGCCGGAGCGCAAGGCCAAGGGCGATTTCACCAACAGTCGGGCGATCATCGATGCCTGCCGTCCCTGGCACTGGCGCGACAAGTTTCCCAAGGTCAACGCGCCGTCCCGCGAGGCGGCGCGCCTCGCCCGCCAGCGCTTCGGCTACCTGCTGAAATAAGGGTTCGTCCGCGAATTGTCGCTTCATCCGCGATCGAACGGTTTTTTGCTCCCGCCCCCGCCTGCGGGCGAGGGTCGCGGAGGGGCCTGGCAGCAAGCTTGTCGCTCTCGGTCGTCGTCCCCCGCACCAGAAGCGGTCGCCCGTCGAGGCACTTTTGAGATGGGCCGAAACGTGCGAGCATGCCGGCAATCGATTTGGATGGAAACCATCAATACAGGGAGACAATCATGAAATACAGGGCTCTGCTCGCTTTGGCTTGTGTCGTGGGCGCTCTGGCGGGGATGCCGCTCCTTTCCGCGGAGGCGCAGGCTGCCGCCGCGCTGAGCGGCCAGGTCTCCTCGGCCGACGAAGGCGCGATGGAAGGCGTGCTGGTGAGCGCCAAGAAGCAGGGATCGACCATCACTGTCACGGTCGTCACCGATGCGAAGGGCCACTACAGCTTCCCGGCGGACCGGCTCGACGCCGGCCACTATGCGCTCGGCATCCGGGCCGCGGGCTACGATCTCGACGGACCCAGGGCGGTCGATATTGCGGCCGGCGGATCCATGGCGGACATCAAGCTGGTGAAGACCAAAAACCTGGCGAACCAACTCTCCAATGCGGAATGGCTGCTCAGCGCGCCGGGCCCCGACAACCTCAAGGACAACATGGCCAATTGCGTGGGCTGCCACACGCTGCAGCGCGTCTTCGCCTCGGCCCATGACGCCGCGGAGTTCAAGCAGATCTTCCAACGCATGGGCACCTACTCGCCCGGCAGCATGCCGACCCGTCCGCAGCCCCTGCTTCCCGGGCCGCGCGGCGACCGCTCGCCGATGCCGCGGCCGCAGTGGGACGCCATGTCGGCGTGGCTCGCCGGCGTCGACATGAGCACGACGGACACGCGCGCCTGGGAGCTCAAGACGCTGCCGCGTCCCAAGGGCGCGGCGACCAGGGTCATCTACACCGAATACGACTTGCCGCGCAAAGAAACCCAGCCCCATGACGTGATCGTCGATCAGGATGGCATGGTGTGGTATTCGGACTTCAGCAATCAGTTTGCCGGCGTGATGAATCCCGACACCGGCAAGGCGACGGACATTCCGATTCCGGTGCTCAAGCCGGAACAGCCGAAGGGCAGCCTGGAAATCGAGCTCGATGCGGATCAGAAGAATGTCTGGCTGGCGTTGATGTACCAGGCGGGGGTGGCGCGGATCGATCGGCAGACGCATGAGGTGACGGCGTATCCGTTCCCGAAGGAATGGCAGTCGACCTCGGCGCAGGCCTCGATGGTGTCGCCGCAGCACGCCAATGTCGACGGCAGGGTCTGGACCAACAACCAGGACACGCACTACATGTACCGCCTGGATGTGGCGACCGGCCGGTACGAAAATCTGGGCGCTTCCACGGACGTGAACGGCAAGCAGATTGCCGCCTACGGGATGCCCACCGATGAACGCAACAACGTTTATCAGCTCGAATTCAGCGGCACCAGCATAGGGCTGCGCGACGCCAAGACCGGCATGGCCGTCATCTACCAGACGCCGATCAAGAATTCGAAGCCGCGGCGCGGCCGGGTCGACCAGCAGAACCGGCTGTGGTTCGCCGAATATGGCGGCAACGCCATCGGCCTGTTCGATCCCAAGACGGCGGCGATCAAGGAATATCCGCTCCCGACCAAATACGGCGCCGCCTATGATGTCGCCCCCGACAAGGACGCCTCGGAAGTCTGGACCGGCTCGATGCTCAACGATCTGGTCGCCCGCCTCGACACCAGGAGCGGCCAGATCACCGAATACCTGATGCCCCGTTCGACCAATATCCGGCGCGTCTTCGTGCAGGACAACGGACCCAAGACGGTGCTGTGGGTGGGCAACAATCACGGCGCGTCCATCGTCAAGGTGGAACCGCTGGATTGATCTGACTGCATAGGACGAGACGCAAGGAGATAAGAAGAGACGAATAGAAGAAGCGCGCAATGGCCGGGTTCGTCCCGGCCATTTTGCCGGCGAAGCTTCAACGTCCGAGGTCTTGATCGAGACGCGCAGGGCGCTGCACCCATGCCGGTTCCGCTTGGCGCCGCAACGGATGGGCTCGAGCCGGGCTCGCGCGACTTCGTCACGCGCACGGATGAGGATTGATCCAACGTCTCGGGCTTTGCGCGCTGCGCTCGAATGCTCTACCCTTCGATCTTGCAGAAAACCAAGGGAGGGTTCGATGAACAAGCTCGTAATCGCGGCCGTCTTTGCGTCCGCCGGTCTGGCGGCAGGTGCCGCATGGTCGCAGGAGCCGCAACAGGGGCCGGCGTTCCAGGCAACGCGCTATTTCCTGGGACCGCTGGAAAAAGACCCCTCCCGCGTGGTGCGGCTGCAGTCGGTGGTCATTCCGCCCGGCGCGGGAAACCAGTTTCATCGCCATCCGGGCGACCAATGGTGGGCGGTGCAGGAGGGCGAGGCCACGTTCACCGTCAAGGGCGAGGCGCCGCGCATCCTCAAGGCGGGCGAGAGCGTCTACGTCCCGCGCGGCACGGTCCACCGCAACCAGAACCTCTCGAACAAGCCGGTGCGCTCGATCGAGCTCAATATCACCGACAAGGACAAGCCCCAGACCGAGGCGGTCACCAATTGATCCGCCTGCCGGGCGGCTCGCGCCCCAGGGCGGGCCTGCTCCCATCACCGGTGTGGTCGCGCGCATCCCACGACGAACGTCCGACGACAAAGGAGGAAACATGAAGACCGCCCTTGTGTTCGTGTTCGCCTGCGCGACAGCAGGCCAGGCGCTGGCCCAGACCGCGCCCCCGCATCAGCCGCGCGGGACGGCGGCGGATATTTCCAACGCCGACATTCTCTCCACGGTGCAGAAGACGATCTCGGCGCCGGTGAGCGATCAGCAGATCAAGGTGGTGAGCGTCAACGGCGAGTACAATGTCGGGGTCGGCGTCGTCCACCGCGCCAAGACGGCGGGCCGCGACGTCGGCTTCGGCGTCGAGCACAGCGAGATCACGGAAGTCTACCATGTCATTTCCGGCGAGGGGACGCTGGTGACCGGCGGGACGATCGAGAACGAGAAGGCGATCGCACCCGACAGCCCCGTGGTGACGACCCTCAATGGTCCCAGCACGGGCGGCGGCAAGGTGGTGGGCGGCCACAGCCGCAAGATCGGGCCGGGCGACGTCGTGATCATTCCGCCGAACACACCGCATTGGTTCACCGAGATCACTTCCGACCAGATCGTGTACCTGGTCGTGCGGGTCGATCCGCGCAAAGTCCTGCCGGCCGGCTACGGGAGCAAGTAGGGTGCTTGCCGGACGCCCGGCCGGTGCCTGGGTGGCCGCTGCCGCAGGCACGGCGGCGGGTTGCCGGCGTCGATTGTGCTGATTATTCGATGATGATCCGCGATGATCCGCACCGGCGCACACCGCCGGCGCGTCTCACGCGCGCTTCTGCTGCCGCTTGATGTCGTCGAACCACGGGCACACGCCCGCCATCACCTCGTGGTTGCCGGGCAGCACCTGGACCGGGCGGCGCAGCCCGCGCTCGGCATTGGCGAGCCGCATGGCGCGCGCCTCGGCGCGCTGTTGCGGGGAAAGCCAGGCGCGGTCGTGGCCCCAGATGCTCGGGCCCTCCTTGCGCTCGGAGGGCTGCCAGGCATCGGGGTCGATGTCGCGGGCGCCCCAGCCGTATTCGGTCATGAATCCCGACGGGTTCCAGGTGTAGAACGAAGTGACGAAATCGCCGCAATGGCGCCCCAGCGTCACCGCAAGGCGACTCGGTTCCCCGCCCGCGTCCCCCATCGCCTCCCCGGCCCCGCCGGCGGCGAGGTCGTAACCCTGGCCGACATCGTCGAGGCTGAACAGTTCCAGCATCATGTGATGGACCGCGTTCTTGCCGGTGGCGGCAAAGGCGATGCTGTGGTGGCGCCGGTTCACGTGGAGGAAATAGAGCTCGTAGGGCCGCAGGAAATAGTCGCTGAGGCGGAACCCGATGATGTCGCGGTAGAACTCCATCATCTCCTCGATCCGCTCCACATGTAGGACCACATGGCCGAGGCCGAGCGCGCCGGTGCGGAACCCCGAAATGTTGCGTCCGGGCACGAACGGGTCCGCCGCCGCCTCGGCGCCGTGGAAGAATTCCAGCCGGTTGCCCAGGGGGTCGCGCACCACCAGGAGATCGGCGACGTGGCGTTCCTCGGCGAGCGCGCGGACGCCGCGGGCCGCCTCGATGCCATGGGAGTCGAGATGCGCTCCCAGCCGGTCGAGCGCGGCGGCGTCCTCGACCTCCCAGCCGAAAAAGCCGATGCCCGCGCCGCCATCGGCGTTCACGATCAGCCGCTGCTTGCGGTCGTCCATGCGCAGTGCCAGTGTCGAGCGGCTGCGGTCGACCGCCTGCAGGCCGAGCAGCCGCGTCCCGTAGCCCGACCAATCGTCGATACCCTTGGCGCGAAGACCGACATAGCCGAGGGATTGAACCAGCATGCGACACCTCTGCGGACTTGCGCGTCTCGTGCCTGCGCGTCTGCGGGCCCGCGCGTCTTGTGCTTGCGCGACTTCGTGCCCGTGCGAAGCGTCGCCGGCGCGACGCTTGGCCGGCTGCAAATCTATCAGAAATTTTGCTCGCACCGATGCGATTGCGTATCTCTTCCTAGCCGTTCACGATCTGGACTCTTATGGAGCGTCGGCACTTGAGTCTACATTGATGTGATTCGTGGCTCGGTCCAGGGGGGCCAGTCGCGAACGCCGGGGCGGGGTTGAGGGTGGGGGCCCCGGCGCCCAGTTTTTGTTCTCGTGTCATTGATCGTTTCGGGCGGTGCGCTCGCCTGGGTGGCTTATCCGAGCAGATGGGCACCATCTGCCCGGATGGCGCAGGGGCGCGTCGTTCGCCGAGTCATTGCGGTCCCGCCCGGATGGCGGGGCGGGGGTAAGGGGCTGCGGATGCCGGACCTGATCCGGGCGAGCGGCATGGGGATGCCACCGCATCGGCGCCGATGCGCGATGCTCGCTGCCTTCGGCGTTTCCCGCGCGGCGGCCACGCTCGTCTGTCTCAGCCGCGAGGCCGCGGCACAGGGCGACCCCATGGCGCTCGGGCTCGCCTATGTGGACGCGCTCAAGTCGATCGACCAGCACGAGCTGGCGGGGCTCGCGCTGTTCATCGGCGTGTTGTTCTTCGCGGTGGTCAGCTCGGTGCTGCTGGTGCGCACCTACGATCGCCTGGGGGCGCAGCGCACCCGCACCGATGCCGAGGCGGCGGCGCTCGCCCGCGAGATCGACCGGCTCTACGATATCATCCTGTCGGAGCCGCAGGTGGTGGTGGCGTGGAACAATGCCGTGCCGGAAATCATCGGCGACCCCGCGATCATCGCGCCGGAGCTTACGGTCGACCATGTCCTGACCTTTGCCGCCTGGCTGCGTCCCGAACAGGCGTTGCACCTCGAAACCCATGTCGACCGGCTGTTGGGGCGTGGCGAGAGCTTCGCGATCTCGCTCACCACCGCCTCGGGCCGCTACCTCACCGCCGAAGGCCGCGCGATCGGCGGCAGCGCGGTGCTCAAGCTCGCCGATGTGAGCGGCGTCAAGCGCGACCTCGCCGACCTCGTTCATCATCACCAGCAGCTGCAGGGCGAGGCCGGCGCCCTGCGCGCCGTGATCGAAGCGCTGCCCGCTCCGGCATGGGTGCGCGATGGCAGCGGCCGGATCGCTTTCGTCAATTCGGCCTATGCCCGGGCCGTGGAGGCGCCCGACGCCACCAGCGCCGTCGCCGCCGGGCGCGAACTGCTCGACAGCGCGACCCGCGCCGATCTCGAACGCGGCCGCGCCGACGGCGTGCCCGTCATGCGTCGCGCCGCGGTGATCGTGGCCGGTGCGCGCCGCATCTTCGACGTCACCGACCTGCCGGTGGCCGGCGGCAGCGCCGGCTTCGGCCTCGATGCGAGCGAGGTCGAGACGCTGCGCGCCGAAATCGCCCGCACCGTCCTCGCCCACCGCCGTACCCTCGACCAGCTCACCACCGCGGTCGCCATGTTCGGCGCCGACCACAAGCTGGCGTTCTACAATTCCGCCTACCGGACCTTGTGGGACATCGATCCCGGCTTCCTCGACGAAACCCCGACCGATTCCGCCGTGCTCGATCGCCTGCGGGCGGCCCGCCGGCTGCCGGAGCAGCAGGATTTCCGGTCCTGGAAAGCCCAGTTGCACGAGGCCTACCGCGCCACCGAGCCCAGGGAATCCGAGTGGCATCTGCCCGACCTGCGCACGCTGCGCGTCGTCACTACGCCCAATCCCGACGGCGGAGTGACCTATCTGTTCGACGACGTCACCGAGCGGCTCAATCTCGAGCGGCGCTTCGACGCCCTGATCCGGGTCCAGCGCGAAACCCTCGACAACCTCTCCGAGGCGGTCGCGGTGTTCGGCAGCGACGGCAGGGTGCGGCTGTTCAACCCGGTGTTCGCGAAGATGTGGGGCCTGGCGCCAGACACGCTGGAACAGCGTCCCCACATCGAGGCGGTGATCGCCTCATGCCGGGCGTTCCATGCCGGGGAAGCGACCTGGCAGACACTGCATACCGCCGTCACCGCGCTGGAAGACCGCACGCCGAAGACGCTGCGCATCGAGCGTACCGACGGCGCCGTCATCGACTGCCGCACCGTGCCGCTGCCGGACGGGGCGACCCTCGTCACCTTCCATGACATCACCGATTCCGTGCATGTCGAGCGGGTGCTGACCGAGCGCAACGAGGCGCTGGTGGCGGCGGACGCCATCAAGATCGACTTCGTCCAGCACGTCTCCTACGAGCTGCGCTCGCCGCTCACCAACATCATCGGCTTTACCCACTTCCTCGACGATCCCGTGACCGGCCCGCTCACGGAAAAGCAGCGCGAATATCTCGGCTACATCACCGCATCGAGCAATGCGCTGCTCGCCATCATCAACAACATCCTCGACCTCGCCTCGATCGGCGCCGGCGCGATGCGGCTCGACCTCGAGCCGGTCGACATCCGCGCCACCATGCATGCGGCCGCCGAAGGCGTTCAGGACCGGCTGGTCAAGAACAACATCACGCTGGACATCAAGGCGCCCCCCGACATCGGGAGCTTCGTCGCCGACGAGCGCCGCGTCCGGCAGATCCTGTTCAACCTGCTGGCCAACGCGGTCGGGTTCTCGCCGCCCGGCGAGACCGTGGCGCTGACGGCATTGCGCGCCGCCGACGCCGTGATCTTCGCGGTGAGCGACCACGGCCCCGGTATTTCCAGCGAGATCAAGGATAAGGTATTCGACTGGTTCGAATCCGGCACGAGCGGCACCGGCCATCGCGGCGCCGGGCTCGGGCTCTCGATCGTGCGCTCCTTCGTCGAACTGCATGGCGGCAAGGTGAGCATCGAGTCGGTTCCGGGGCAGGGGACCACGGTGGTATGCATCTTTCCGGTCGCGGCCGCCGCCTCCCTCAGCGCCGCCGAATAGGTGAATGACGGCGCAGGCATCGATGCAATCGAACTCACCCGGGGCGGCGACCTTCACGATCGCGCTCGCCAACGAGGACGCGACGCGGCGTCTCGCCATCGACCTCGCGAACCTGCTGGCGCCCGGCGACTTCGTCGCGCTTTCCGGCGATCTCGGCTCCGGCAAGACCACGCTGGTGCGCGCCATGATCGCCCATCTCGCCGGCGGCGTGGAGATCGAGGTGCCGAGCCCGACCTTCACCCTGGTGCAGGCCTACGACCTCGCCCCGTTCGCACTCGTGCATGCCGACCTCTACCGGTTGTCCGGACCGGGCGAGCTCGCCGAGCTCGGCATCGACGACGTTCCCGGCGCCGTGGTGGTGATGGAATGGCCCGACCGCGCCGGCGATGCGCTGCCGGCCGATCGCATCGAGGTCGCGCTCGCGCTCGACCCGGACCATGCGCTCGAGCGCCGCGTCGCCCGCGTCGTCGGGCAGGGCGCTGCGGCGGCGCGGATCGCGCATTTGGCCGCGCTGCACCGCTTTCTCCACGACGAGGGCTACGAGGCGGCGGAGCGCAAACGGATCGCCGGCGACGCGTCGAGCCGCTCCTATGAGCGCCTCACCGTCGATGGACGCACCTTCATCGTGATGAAGTGGCCGGCCAAGCCCGACGGGCCTCCGGTCAAGCGCGGGCTGAGCTACAGCGCGATCGCCCATCTCGCCGAGAATGTGAGGCCGTTCGTCGCCATGGCGCAGGGGCTGCGCGAGCGCGGCTTCTCGGCGCCGAAGATCTATGCCGCCGACTGCGATGCCGGTCTCGTGGTGCTCGAGGATCTCGGCACCGAGCTGATCGTCGCGGGGGACCCGCCGCGGCCGGTCATCGAACGCTATGCGCGCGCGGCGGACCTCCTGGTGGTGCTGCACGGGCTCGACCTGCCGGCGGCGCTGCCGATCGGCCCGGACGTCGAATATGCGCTGCCGAGCTATGACCTCGATGCCTTCCTCATCGAGGCCGAGCTCCTGGTCGACTGGTATCTCCCGCACCGCGGCGGCGCCGCCTCCGCGGAAGCGCGCGCGCATTTCCAGTCGCTGTGGCGCGATGCGCTGCGGCCGGTGCTCGACGCGCCCAAGACCTGGGTGCTGCGCGATTTCCATTCCCCCAACATCATGTGGCTGAACGAGCGCGAAGGCATCGCCAAGGTCGGCCTGCTCGACTTCCAGGACGCAGTTCTGGGGCCGGGCGCCTACGACCTCGCCTCGCTCCTCCAGGATGCCCGCGTCGACGTGCCGGAAGAGGCCGAGATCGCCCTGTTCGGCCGTTACGTCGGCGCGCGGCGCCAGGTCGATCCGCGGTTCGACGCGATCTCGTTCGCCCGGCTCTACGCGACGCTCGCGGTGCAGCGGGCCACCAAGATCCTCGGCATTTTCGCCCGGCTGGACCGCCGCGACCACAAGTCGCAATATCTTCGCCACATGCCGCGCGTGTGGAATTATCTGCGGCGCGCTCTGGCACATCCGGCGTTGGACGCACTCGATGGCTGGTATCTGCGTAACGTCCCGCCGCCGGAATGAAAGGAATTGGTAACCATGCCGAGGCTATGGTTGCAAAGCACCGACCGTCATGCGGTGGCGCGGCGCCGGCCTTAAAGGACTCGTCCGTGAATTATCGCTTCAATTCCCGTGAACGAACTGCTTTTCTACTCCCTCTCCCGCTTGCGGGGGAGGGTTGGGGAGGGGGCTCTCGTAGCGAGTCTGTGCCGTGGAAGTGCCTCCTCCCTGACCCTCCCCAGAAGCGGGAGAGGGGACGAAAACTGAATCGGTTGTTGGCGAACGATGTCCTAACGGCAACGCCGCTCCTGGAGGCAGGTGACGGTATCATGCGTCACATTCTTGTTGGGTGGACCGAACAAACTCGCTTGATTCGTTCGAGGTGGCCGAGGTGGCAATGACGAGCACTGTCCGATCCGCGGTTCCGCGCTGCGCCATGGTTCTGGCGGCCGGCAACGGCATTCGCATGCGCCCGCTCACCGATCGCACGCCCAAGCCGCTCATCACCGTCGGCGGCAAGCCGCTGCTCGACAACGTGCTCGATCGCCTTGCCGCGACCGGCGTCGAGACCGCCGTCGTCAACGTTCATTACCTCGCCGATCAGATCGAGCGTCACCTTGCCGGCAGGCGGGTGCCGCGGATCGTCATTTCGGACGAGCGCGCGAGCCTGCTCGACACCGGCGGCGGCGTGGTCAAGGCGCTGCCCACCCTCGGCGCTGCGCCGTTCTTTCATCTCAACTCCGACACCATCTGGATCGACGGCGTGAAGTCCAACCTGGTTCGCCTCGCCGAGGGCTTCAACCCGGCGCGGATGGATGCGCTCCTGCTTCTCGCGGCGACGTCGAGCAGCGTCGGGTATGTCGGCCGCGGCGATTTCGCCATGGCCCCGGACGGCCGCCTGCGCCGCCGCAGCGAGCGCGAGGTGGCGCCGTTCGTCTATGCCGGCGTCGCCATTCTGTCTCCGGCCCTGTTCACTGGGGCGCCCGACGGGCCGTTTTCGCTCAACCTCCTGTTCGATCGTGCCATCGACGCAGGCCGGTTCTACGGCCTGCGGCTCGAAGGCGTGTGGATGCATGTGGGCACGCCCGAGGCGATCGCCGCCGCGGAACGCGCGATCCTCGCCAGCGCGGCGTGAAACGGTACTCTGCGGGGTCAGGCGAAGCGCCCTCAGTGCCCATCAAGTCACCGCACTTGATCCTACCAATTTGGCTTTGTGAGACGCTTCGAGCCATCATCATTCGCAGTTGCGACCTTCGGAGCGAGCTCCCTCAGCGCGTTCGGCAGCGCGTCTAGTTCCGTGCTCTCAAAGGGTCGCCGAAGATATCGCGTCGCTATGAGGGCGGCGGCTTTGGCTTGTTGGAAATCGCGCTTCGCTCTCACGGGTTCCCGGTCCTCCCGCAACGAGACCCAGGCCTTGTGAAGCGCAAATGCGCGCGGATCGATGACCACCATCCGAACCGGATAACCGCGTTCATCGATTGCGACGACATCCATTTTGGGCGAATTGACCAACCACCCGAGACCGAAAATTGCCGCGCCTTCCAAATCTTCAGGGAGATCTGTCAGTGCTGGCTTCGATTTGTCACCGATCGGGTCTCTTCCTTCAGGCCGGATTAGATCGACAAGATAACCATCGCGGTTTGCCGCGCGGAAGCTGCGTGGACGCACAGGAGCGAAGGAAGTGTCCACGGCACGGAGCAGGCCGATGAGACCTGCAGCGTGGACGCCGGTAAATGCCAGGCTGAGGCGGCGACGCGCATCGTAGAGAAGGTCGATGTCAAGTGACGCAACGAGGTCGCTTTGCGTCTGCACACCTGCTTCAGCCTCATATGCATACAAGGCAGTTGTGCCGACGATCGTCAGGTGTTCTCCGAGCAGCCCTGCCTCGTCACATTCCCTGAGAATGCGCGCCGCGATTACCGGCACCCGACCGAGACCCATCGCCCGGTTGACCGGGGCCAATTCGTCCAGGCGATTGGTAAGACCTGCGAGCCGATCATGATTTTCGGCGCGGCCACTCACAAACGCTCCGTAAATGCGTTCTGTCTCAACGCTGCGTCGCCCAAGAGACTTTTCGGTTTGCCTCGTCTTTCGGAGAAGATACTCGGTATCTTTCCGCTTGCCCCATCTCATGCTTCCCGCGAAGCGATGCTTTGCTTCGTGGTGGGCCGCTCGCCAAGCATCAAACACCTGTCGAGTGTCGATCAGCTGGCGCCGTTGCTCTCCTCTTAGCTCCTTGATGGACATGAATTTTCCACTTTCAACCCGACTCTTATGAATGTAGTGGAAAAATAAATGGATTCAAGGTGTTGGTCAGCCCGGCCCGCGCGCCGATCTTTCTCGTCAACTCATTGGAGACGTTTGATTTTCCACCAAACCAACCGCTGCCGCGTGCGCAAGTGGAAAAAATATCGCAAACAATAGCTTACATGGCGTCGGATAGGAGCCGGCATTTTGCATTAGGTCAACCACGGGTTCAGGTCGCCCGATAGGGAATTCTAGTGTTCCGACTCATTCATTTGGT
>DASYNT010000124.1:0-5860 GCA_036008405.1 Xanthobacteraceae bacterium | reverse complement strand
AGCAGATCGAGACCGGCCGCCACAGTCTCCGGAACTTGCACCATCGGAAAAATGCGTCCGCTGGATTGCCGGCCGTCGTATAAATAAAGACGCCGATCGCCCGGACGGTCCGCCATCGTCACACACAGCACCCGAACCGCCATGCCCCCTCGCCTGCGCGCCGATCGCCTGCTCGTCGAGCGCGGCCTGTTCGAAAGCCGCGCCAAGGCGCAGGCCGCGATCGCCGCCGGGCTCGTCACCGCCGACGCCGCGCCGGTGCGCAAGCCGTCCGAAGAGATCGCGGTCGATGCGGCGCTGCGCGCAGAGCCGGCCTTCGCCTGGGTGTCGCGCGGCGGCGTCAAGCTCGCAGCCGCGCTCGACCGTTTCGGCATCGCTGCGTCCGGCCGCATCTGTCTCGATATCGGCGCGAGCACCGGCGGCTTCTGCGACGTGCTGCTCGCCCGCGGCGCGCGGCGGATCTATGCCGTCGATGTCGGGACCTGCCAGCTGCATCCGCGGCTGCGCGGACGCGCGGAAATCGTCTCGTTGGAGCGCACGGACATTCGCAAGCTCGATCCCGCCTGCCTGCCGGAGCGGCCGGATGTGGTCACCATCGATGTCAGCTTCATCTCCTTGAAGCTCGTCCTGCCCGCCGCAATCGCGCTCGCGGCACGGCCGGCGGATATCGTCGCGCTGATCAAGCCGCAATTCGAGCTGACCCGTGCGCAGGCCAAGAAGGGCATCGTACGCGATCCCGACCTGCATCGGCGCGTGTGCGAGGAAACCGCGAGCCTCGCGGCCTCGCTCGGCCTGACCAGGATCATGCAGTGCGACTCGCCCATCGCCGGCGCCGACGGCAATCGCGAATTCTTCATCGGCGCGCATCTTGGTTGACCGGTTGACCATCGATCACATCGGCCGCCAGGGCGACGGCGTCGCGCTCACCAAGGCGGGTTCGGTCTATGTGCCCTACACGCTGCCTGGCGAGACCGTCGAGACCGAACCATGGCCCGGCCATCCGGATCGCGGCCATCTCCTGCGGGTGGAGACCGCGAGCGCCGAGCGTATCGCGCCGATCTGCCCGCATTTCGGCGTGTGCGGGGGCTGCGCCCTCCAGCATTGGCAGACTGCGCGCTATCGCGCCTGGAAGCGCGACCTCGTGGTCGATGCGCTGCGCCAGGCCGGCATCGCGGCGCCGGTGGAGGATCTCGTCGACGCCCATGGCGCCGGACGCCGGCGCGCGGTGCTGCATGCCCGCGGCGCCACCCATGACGTGCTGGAGGTCGGCTTTGCCGCGCGCCAGGCGCATCATATCGTACCGATCGACCGCTGCCCGATCCTCGCGCCCGGCCTGGGCGGGCTCATCGAAGCCGCCTGGGCGATGGCCGAGGCGCTCCGCCCGGCCGGCAAGCCGCTCGACATCCAGGCGACTGCGACCGATGCCGGCATAGATGTGGATATCCGGGGCTCGGGCCCGCTCGATCCGCAGCTGTCGCTCGCGCTCGTCGGGATCGCCGAGACCCATCGCCTCGCCCGCATCACACGCCATGGCGAGCTGGTGGCGCAACGCGCCGCGCCGATAGTGAAGATGGGCCGCGGCACGGTGGCGTTGCCGCCCGGCGCATTTCTACAGGCGACCGAGGAAGGCGAAGCCGCGCTCGCACGGCTGGTGCTGTCGCATGCCGGCACGGCGAAATCCGTCGCCGATCTCTTCGCCGGCGTCGGGCCGTTCGCGCTGCGGCTCGCCGAACGCGCCCGCGTTATCGCCGCCGATGCCGACGCGGGCGCCATCGCCGCGCTCACCCGCGCCGCCGCCGGCGCGAGCGGCCTCAAGCCGATCCGGGCGGAGCGGCGCGACCTGTTCCGCCGGCCTTTGCTAGCCAAGGAACTGGCGGAACTCGATGCCGTCGTGTTCGACCCGCCGCGCCAAGGCGCCGCGGCGCAGGCGCGCGAGCTCGCCAGCAGCAGCGTTCCCGTCATCGTCGCGGTGTCATGCAATGCGGGCACCTTCGCCCGCGACGCCAAGCTCCTGATTGACGGCGGCTATCGCATGACCGCGGTCACGCCGGTCGACCAGTTCCGCTATTCCGCCCACGTGGAGATCGTGGCGCTGCTCACGCGGTGAGCCTGTCTTTCCGAAAGCGGGGCGTCTTCCACCACTGCTCCAGAACCGCAGGCTCGTCCCGGCTCCCTCCCCGAACGGGCATTGGGCGGGGGGTTCGCTTTTTGTGTAAAACAACCCCATGCAAAGTACCGTAACGGCAACATAATTCCTCTCAAGCGCCCTGATTCTCTCCGATTTGGCACTGCCATGCTTCGCTCGAACCTGGAAACCGGATTTGGTGCAGCCTCCGGATTCCGGGGTCGCCACCGCCGCGGCGCTGACCAGTGAAGTGAATGCTTTGCTCGACCAACGAAAAAAGGCCCGATCGGCGCGCCCCGGATTTACCTGAAGTCGATTCCGCCCCAGCGTTCCTGCCACATGCGCTCGCCGATCAGGCAGGAGATGCGCGGCGCCGAGGCGGCGGCGGGCATGACGCGCGGCGGCGGCTGCAGTCCGGCGATTTCGAGCACCAGCTTGGTGCGGGTGGCTTCGCGGAACTGATCGCGCTCCCTGATCGGGATCACGAACGCGCCCGGCCCGCCGATCACGCAATCCTCGTAATAGACATCGAGATTCTCGATATCCATGGTCTCCGCCGATGGCCGCTTGAGCAGGATCGGCAGGCCGTTGATGGTGATGCCGCGCTCGAGCGCCTCGTCGCGCACCAGCGTCACCGGGACGCCCTGATTGTTGACGCCGTCGCCCGAGACGGCGATGACGCGGCGCAGGCCGCGAAAGCCGCTGTTCTCGAACAGCGGCTGGGCGAACCGCAAGGCGCCCGAGATCGAGGTGCGATAGGCGCGGCGATAGGGCGCGCGCGCGATCTCGTCGGCGAAGGCGCGGGCGGCGGCCGGGCCGTCGATCAGCCGCCACGGCACCACGATCCTCTGGTCGCCGGAGCCCGCCCATTCGAAATAAGTGATCGCGATCTTGCCGTGCATGCCCTGATGGAGGGCGTCGAGGAATTCCGGCGAGGTCAGCCCGATGATGTAGCCTTCGCGCTGCAGCGCCTGCTCGTCGGGGTCCATGGAGTAGGACACGTCGACGGCGATCACCAGCTCGACATCCACATTGGTCTCGACCGCACGGCCCGGCGGCCGCCTCGCGCCCTGGGCTCCCGCATCGGTAACCGGGAGTCCGACCGTCGCTACCGCGATCGCCAACCCGCCGATCACCGCGATGGCGGCAGCCATCATCCTGGATGAGCGCATCCTCGCCTCCGCTTTCGACGCGACCATGGTGACACGCCCGGGCGAGCAAGAAAAGGCGGGGACGCTTCGGACCGGCAGCCGCCATGACCGCTGCGGCGTCCGATCTCTTCCGAGATCAGGCGCCACCGTGACGAGGCTGCGGCCAGGAGCGGCCCTCCGTCATGCAGCGATCCCGGCCCACCCGCGTGCGGAGGGACCTTGCATGGACGCGGCGTAAAGCGGCGCCGATCAGAGCGGCCTGATCTCGACCTTTCGGAATCTCACGATGCCGCCGCCGTACTGAAGCGCGATCCTTCCCTTGGCGAGTTTGCTGTCCTTGGCGCCATCGACAGTCTTGATGCCGTTGAGGATCACGGTGAATTCACCGCCCTTGGCCGTGATGTCGTAGGTGTTCCACTGGTTGGCGGCCCTGGGCATGGGCGACACCTTGGCCACATTGACGATCGCCCCGGTGCCGTAGCTCGGGTCGGGGCGGGAATCGAAGATGTTCACCTCGTAGGCATTTTGCCCGGTGACCCGCTTGGGATCGGTGGCGCGGATGAAGATGCCGCTGTTGGCGGTGGCATCGACCCAGAATTCGGCCCTGAGCTGGAAGTCGCCGTACTCCTGCTTCGTGACCAGGAATCCGCTGCCCACATCGGCCTGCACGACGCCGCCTTCGAGCATCCGCCAATTTGCGTTGCCGATGGGCTCGAAATTGTTCAGGTTGGAGCCGTCGAACAGCGTGGTCCAGCCGGTTTGCCCGGAGGCGTCGTGTGCGTGCCAGAATATGGCGGCCCCGGCGAGAACCAACCCCATAAAGGTAGCGGAGCGACGGTTCATTTTGTTTCCTCCCTTGTGACGTCGTGAGCTATGGCAGTATACGTCCCGACCATAGCAAACCGTGCGAGCGACAGGAAGCGACGCCCGGTCACAGTCGGTTCGGTAGCAATCGACCGACGAGAAATTCGGGATCTGCGGTCGAACAGCGTCATCAGCAGCGAAACTTTGCGTCGTCATGCCGCGGAAGCAAGCCAAACCGACTAATAACCGGATCGATGTCAGGTTCGACGTCTCTTCGACCTCCATGATATCTCGATGCATCACCGCGCTCTGACGCGCGTCCGCAGCATGGCCCTGCGCCCGGACGGCGATTAGAATTCCGGCTTGTCGGCGACCGGAATATGCCAATCGAAATGCTGATTGTTCTCGGCGCAGGGTTCCTCGATCATAGGGTGCTCGGCACGCCGCCAACGGCGCGACGCGGTCCAGGGCGCATAGAAGGCGTCCGGGTCCTCTACCGTAAATACCACCTCGATGAACCGGCCATTGTCGATCTTCCTCCAGCGCTCGACGACATGCAGTTTGTCAGTATGCGGAGTGCGGTAGAAATCGAGGAACGTATCGGTGTTTTGCGCAATCGTGTCGATGACGAGCGTATCGCCCTCGTAGTGACCGACCGACTCTCCATACCAGGACGGCTTCGGATTTTCCGAATGGGGAACGTCGAGATGGATGTGGCGGACCTCCTGATTGCCCTGGTAGATCATCAGCACCGTTTTCGGTGTCTGCACGAAGTAAATGGGCTCGTCCCCGCCGCCATAGGCCATATAGCCTGGAACACCTGCGGGCATGCAGCTTGATCGGGCCGTGAAGGCCGCTTTTCCCGCGAGCACTTCGTCATTGTCTTTCTTCATCTGCTCCTTGACCCACGGCTTCAAGTTGGGATTGCTGACATCGCCGATGCGAAAGGTCGGCTGAATGCCCCTGCCGTTCGGAACGTAGGGGTGCGCCGGGTCGTCGGCCACAGGGGGTAACTTGCCGGGCACGGGGGAAAAGTTGGCACCATTTCCGTCGGCCGATGCCCATCCCACCCCATAATGGAACGAGAAGTCCGGCGGAGCCGGGCTCTGTTGCGCGTGCGCGGGTACCGCCACCCACGCGCAGACGGTCCATACGCTTGCTGCCAGCCTGACACCCGATGAGCCCATCGTCTTGCTCCGATTTCGTGGAAGGTACCGCTTATGATGATCACGCTTACGCTGATATGCGTGCCCGCCAAAGCGGTTATATTACAAGGCCGCAGTGTCGTCCGCCAAATAAGATCTTAATGGTCGCGTCCGTATTAGCCGATCGGCTCGCTGGCGGCGATCTCGATGCCGAAGCCGGCGAGGCCGACATAGCGATGCTCGGCGGAGGTCAGCAGCCGGATCGAGGAAATGCCGAGGTCGCGAAGAATCTGCGCGCCGAGCCCGATCTCGCGCCATTCGCGCTGCCGTGCCGCGTCGGAGCCGGCGGCGCTGCCCTGCGGCAGGGCCGCCACCGGCACCCCGGCCGAGCCGTCGCGCAGGATCACGATCACGCCGCGCCCTTCCTGCTCGAACCGGCGCAGCGCGCCATGGACAGCGACGGCGCCGCCGAAGATATCGCGCAGGAGGTCGGCGCGGTGGAGCCGCGTCGGCACGTCGCGACCGTCGCCGATGCGCCCGTGCACCAGCGCCATGTGGTAGACCTTGTCGAACGGCGTCACATAGGCATAGCCCTTGAGCGTGCCGATTTCGGTCGGCACCGTGAACTCGCTCACCCG
>DASYNT010000123.1:0-7859 GCA_036008405.1 Xanthobacteraceae bacterium | reverse complement strand
GACGCCGCCCAAGGAGCAGGAGACCAAGCCGCCCGAGCAGGAGGCCGAGGTCGCCTTGCCGGTGCCCGAGCCGCCCAAGCCGAAGCCGCCGACCGAGGAGCGGCCGCCGACGGCGCTGCCGTCGGTCGCGATGCCCGCCGCACCGGCGCCGCCGACGCCGGGCGCCGCAGTGGTCACGTCGGCTGCCGTCAAGCGATGGGAAAGCACGCTGGTCGCCCATATCGAGCGCTTCAAGCGCTATCCCGCCGAGGCGCGCGCCCACGACGAGCGAGGTACAGCGCAGGTCGCCTTCACCATCGACCGAGACGGCTGGGTGCGGGCGAGCCGCATCGTGCAAAGCTCGGGATCCCCGACACTCGATGCCGAGACCCTCGCCATGCTCAACCGGGCTCAGCCGATGCCACGGCCTCCAACGCAGATTCCAAATAGCGAGCTGTCTTTCGTGGTGCCGGTGCGATTCAGCATCAAGTGAGACTGGGGTAGCCCCGCGGCGTCCAGGAGGGTTATTCCGGCGCGCGAGCAGTGCCCGGATTCCGGGTGCGCCGCGACCGTGCGCGGCGCCCGGAATGGCGCGGAAGCCGACGCCGGCCTCACGCCTTCTTTGCCACCGGGACCGGCACGCCGGCGACCTTGAGGTTGACGGCCCCCAGGGCGGACCGGCTGGTAAAGAACAGCGCCTTCCAATCGTCGCCGCCGAACCCGATATTGGTGGTGGCGGGATAGCCGTGAACGATGCGGCCGAGCTTCTTTCCCTTGGGATCGAGGATGTAGATGCCGCCCGAGCCGCCGCAATAGACGTTGCCGGCGACGTCCACCTTCATGCCGTCGGGCCCACCCGGCTCCGCGCCGCCGAGGTCGGCGAACACGCGATCGGTCTGGCGCGCCAGCGTGCCGTTGGCCGCGACATCGAACGCCCGGATATGGCGACGCCGGGAATCGTTGACATAGAGGACGCTTTCGTCGGGCGAGAAGGCGAGCCCGTTGGGCAACAGGAAATCGTCGACCAGCAGCGTCAATGTGCCGAGATCGGGGGTCACATGATAGACGCCCGCGAAGGTGAGGTCCCACTGCTCCGGCACGTCTGGGCTGGTCCAGGGGTCGGTGAAATAGATGCTGCCGTCGGATTTCACCACCACGTCGTTCGGGCGGTTGAGGCGGCGGCCCTGGAAGCTGTTGGCGATCACGGTGAGGCTGCCGTCCAGTTCCTGCCTGGTGACGCGTCGGGTCTCGTGCTCGCAGGCCAGCAGCCGGCCCTGGAGGTCGCGGGTCAGCCCGTTGGCCTGGTTGGTCTTCTCCTTGAAAACGCTCACGCCTTGACCCGGCGTGTATTTCATCCGCTTGCTGGCGTGAATGTCGCTGAACAGGAGGTAGCCGCCTTCCTTCCACCACACCGGCCCTTCCACCGGGCCGAGCGGGCCGCCCAGGCCGTTGACCAGTTCCCTGATCGCCTCGGTGGTGGAGATGATCTTGTCGAGCTCCGGCGCCATCGCATCGATGCGGGTGGCGCCCTGCGCGCCGACGCCGGAGATGCCGCCCAGCGCCAGCCCGCCCGCCGCCGCAGCCGATGTCGCCAGCAGGTGCCGGCGCGAGATGCCTTGTCGAGAAACCATGATGCTTCCTCCCTCGTTTTTGCGACCGTTTCTATGTAACGTCAAAACCTCGCCGGCTTGCTTTCGCTCCCCGAGTTCGGGAAGGGCAGGGTGTGGGTTTTGCTCCTACCTACGCAACGCCGGCGTCCCCAGCCGACGTCGACCGAGGTCGGGCGGGAGAAGTTAGCAGAAGTCGTGCCTGCCAGCGACACCATCCGTGATCGCCGCCGCAGTCCTTGTCGGGGCAACGCTATGGACATCGCGGATATTCAGATCCGCCGATTGGGCGCGGACGAAGCCGAAAAATTTCGCGACATCCGGCTGGAGTCGCTTCGGTGCAATCCGGAAGCGTTCGGCAGCAGCTTTGCGGCCGAGAGCGTCAAACCCGCGAGTTGGTTCGCGGACCGCCTGAGCACCTCGTTCGTGCTCGGCGCCTTCCGCACCGCAGTGCTGCTCGGTATCGCCGCGCTCGTCATCCAGCAAGGCGACAAGAGGGCCCATAAGGGGTTGCTCGTCGGGATGTATGTGCGGCCCGACGCGAGAAGGGCCGGCGTCGGGCGGCGATTGGTCGAGGCCATCGTCGCTCTTGCGCGTGACCGCGTCGAGCTGATCCAGCTGAGCGTGGTCAAGGAAATGAAGCGGCGCGGCGGCTGTATGCCGGTCAGGGGTTCCTGGAGTACGGGATCGAACTCCATGCCCTCAAGCAAAACGGCCGCTACTACGATGAAATCCTCATGGCGAAGGACCTCGCGCTAAATCAGGAGTAGGGGCGCGGCAGATGTGCGCTACATCTTCCTGGCTTCGACCATGTCTCTTCAAAGGTGTTCGTCGCAGAATAAAGGCCTCTTCATCGGCACCACAGTCGTTCGATATATGGACAAAATCCGTTTCGTTCGAAGAAGGCGCGCGCATCTTCATTGAACGACCAGACATCAAGCGTCAAAAGAGCAATCCCCAATTCCAGTCCCGAGGCGCGCACGGCGCCCAGCAGGGCACTCCCGACGCCCTGTCTACGGAATTCGGATGCGACGCTAATGTGATGAATATGGACCATCTCAAAGGCGAATGTGCGGGACGTCTCTGGTCGATGAACGACCTCGGCATAAGCGTAACCCGCGGGCTGCCGCTCGGCGTAGGCGAGGAATACGAGACTTTCCGGCTTCTCGAGGAGCGCGAGAGCTTCCTTTACCGGGAATGTGTCCGGTCCGGGCGGCTTGAACCGTAGCGGCAGCGCCGCAGCGTGGACCGCCTGCACATCGGCATTGAGAGCCGATACCAATTCAGCGTTGGCGGCCGTTGCGCGCCGGACTACGATCGTCATCGTTCAGTTCGCCCGGCCGTTTCACTGCCCCGCGAAGATCGCCTTCGGGATCATGCCGTGGATGCCCTTGGTGCCGTCGACCACCTGGGTGACGTGGTAGTCGACCGCGATGCTCGCGATCATGTAGGCCTCCTGGCGGCTGAGCCTGGGAAACCGCTCGGTGATGAGCGCGATGGTCTCGCGCACCGCGATCTTCATGGCCTCTTCGAGGTTCGGGTTGAGCCCCATCACGATCCAATGGGTGGCGGTCTCGGCGCGCGGCCAGGTGATCTTCATGTCCTTGCGCACGATGAACTGGAACCTGCCGCGCAACCCGGTCTCGACCGCGCTGAGGTCGACCTCGCCCTCGCCCTGGGCGCCATGGCCGTCGCCCACGGAGAACAGCGCGCCGGGCGCGTAGACCGGCATGTACAGCGTCGCCCCCGCCACCACGTCCTTGTTGTCGATGTTGCCGGTGTGGACGCCCGGCGGCATCGAGCTGATCCGGCCCATGGCGGGGGAGGGTGCGAGCCCCATGGTGCCGAAGAACGGGCGCGTCAGCGGAACGACGACCCCGAGCGCGATCTCGGCGGTCTTCGCTCGGCGATCGATCCGCATGATGCGCTGAAAGAACCCAGGAAACTCTTCGGGCAATGCGCCGTCATAAGGCCGTTGGCGGTTGTAGCCGTAGTCGACCGCGAGATCGATCGCGAGGATGCGCACTTCGAGCACGTCGCCCGGCATCGCGCCGGTGACGAATACCGGCCCGGTGAGAATGTGGGGGCCGGGGCCGCGGTCTTTGACGTCGCGATAGATGTCACGGAGATATTGCGGGACGGTGGCGGGGGCAACGACTCCGGATTGATCGATCTCGGCCGGTTCCATCGCGGCGGCGGTCTCGATGACGACGGTGTCGCCGGACTCGATGGTCAGCGCCGGCCTGCTCGCGGCGTTGAAATTGCCGATATTCACGGTTTGCGGGCTCGGCATCAGCGTGTATTCGGCAGCCTGTACGGCGCAGACGCCTAAGCCGCTTGCGCTCCATGCCACCCCGGCGCAAGCGAACAGCCGCGCGAGCGCGGTCGGCACCGATTTCAGCGCGAGTCTCGCCATGATGGCCTCCCGGATTTCGCGGCAAACATGAAATGATCCGACCCGTGCGCGAACCCGCCAAGCCGACGGCCGGGACCGCCTTTCGCCTGCGCTCAATCGAGCTTCATGCCGATGGACCGAAACACCGGCGTCCAACGCGCGATGTCCTGCTCGACGAATTGCCGGGTCTTGTCGGGCGTCGAATGGCGGTAGGGCTCGAGCCCCGACGCAATCAGCATGGCGCGGAAGTCGTCCTCCTCCATCACCTTGTCGGTCGCGGCGGCGATCTGATCGACGATCGGCTTGGGCGTCGCGCGCGGCGCGAACAGCCCGGTGAAATTCACCGCGATCATGCCGGGCAGGCCGGCCTCCACCGCGGTCGGAACATCCGGTGCCGCGACCAGGCGATCGGGGGCGGTGACGACGATCATCCGCAGCTTGCCGGTGATATGCAATTCGAGCACTTGGCTGGTGATGTTGGCGACGACGATCGGCACGTGGCCGCTGACCACGTCCGAGAGCGACGGTCCCGAGCCCTTGTAGGGCACGTGGACGATGTCCGGCGTTTTCGCCAGCGATTTGAACAGCTCGCCGGCGAGATGCGTCATCGACCCTGCGCCGGCCGAGCCATAGGCGAGCTTGCCCGGATTGGCCTTGGCATAGGCGATCAGCTCCTTGAGCGTGTGCACGGGAACGCTCGGGTTGACCAGGATGGAGAGCGCCGGCACGGCGAGCATCGCGATCGGCGCGAAATCCTTGATCGGATCGTACAGCGGCTTGGTCATCCCGATCGGGTTGAGGACCATGGCGCCGGCGCCGCCGAGCAGGATGGTGTAGCCGTCGGGCTGGGCATGGGCGACCGCAAGGGCCCCGACAGCGCCCCCTGCGCCGCCCTGGTTCTCGATGTAGACATTGCCCAGCGGGCCCTTCATCCGCTCCGCCCACAACCGCGCCACCGCATCGTTGACGCCGCCGGGAGCGAACGGCACCACCAGCTTGATCGCCCGGTCGGGATAGCGGGCCTGGGCCGGCGCTCCATGGGGCGCGAGCGCGCATCCCGTCAGCGCCGCAAGACCAGCCAATACGTCACGCCGTTTCATTGCATCGATTCCTGCTTTCGAGAGTCGGATTCAAGCGACATCGAGCCGGCCGAGCGATCCGGAAATGACGCTCCCGGGCCGCAGGATGCGCCAATCCGCGGTCATCAGCAAGATCGTTGCGGACAGCGTTCGTTCGCGGACAGATCGTCACGGTCGGTGCCGCCAATTGGGTCAACTCACGACGGCGGCGCGGGCGCGCCGCGCGCCCGGCGGCGAGGCGTTCGACCGCCGAAATGTCCTCGTGATAAGTGTCCTCGTGATAGCGACTGATGCTTATGCCGGCGTTGTCGCCTTATCGCTTCGTCATCTTCTTGACGCCGTGACGATCGCGTAGCCCAGTCTGCCCGCTGCGATCGCCTGAAGTGCGTGCTTGGCGATGGTCTTTGCGGCTTCGAAATCAAAGCCGGGCAGGGCGAGCTTCTTCAGTCCCACCATGACCTCGGCAGCAAGCAGCCGTGTGCGCATCTGGTTCACGAGTTCGACGAGCGCATGATCGTGTGGCTCGGTCACTCCCGCTTTCAAGCCAGCAGCGGAAAGAAACGCGACATATGCGGCGGGCGGCTGCGCGTCGGCGATGCAGGCGATCCGCGACAATAGGCCGTCGAGTTCCGGGGCGAGCGCGCCGTTTCGCGTCAGATCGCTGAGCCCGACCCGGCCACCCGCACCCAGCACCCGCGCGAACTCGCTGGCCGCCGCCGGCTTGTCCGGGAAGGTGCAAAAGGCGCATTCGCAGATGACGGCGTCGAACGAGTCGTCGGCGAAAGGGAGCCGCTCGGCATCCGCCTGGCGGAAGGAGACCCTTGCGTCCAGGCCGCGGTCTTTCGCATTCCGGCGGGCCTCTTCGACATTGTGGGGACCGTAGTCGATGCCCGTCACCTCGCATCCGAACCGCGTGGCCAGGAACAGCGCGCTCGTTCCCTTGCCGGCCGCCACATCCAATACGCGCGACCGCGGCGTGAGATCGAGCAGCCGGCCGAGGCGCTCGGTCAGTTCGACGCCGCCGGGATGGAACGAGTCGCCCATCAGCAACCGGGCCGCGTCGCTCTCGTACAGGGCGGCACAGCATTGCTTTACGGCGGCAGGCGAAGGGTCTGCGGCCGCGATCTGCGGCGCGGTCGTGCTTTCCGGTTCGCCGATCAAGCGCGCCCCCCGCCGCCGAAGTCGAACACGACCGGCTGCGGCTGGTAGGGGCGACCTTCGCGCACCGCGCGGCGCCGCTCGGGTTCCATGGCGGTGAGCTGGGCTCGCGCCTGTTCGCGATAGCCGATCGTATTGTAGGCGCAGAACGGAACCTGCTTGCCGCCGGGCAGCAGGAACTCCTTGCAGCACTTCATCAGGTTCTTCTGGTTGAAGGTCCAGGGATCCATGAAATCCTGCAGCATGATCATGATCATGCTCTTGGCGATGTCGCCGACCGTCAGGCTGCCGGGAACGCTGCATGCCTGGCACGACGCCGCGATCTGCTCGAACGCCTTGGGCGATCCGGCGACCGACGAGGACGACCACAGGCCTTCCAGCGCCGCCTTGATCTCCAGGCTGAAATCGGGAACCACGCGATTGGTGATGTAGTCGAGGTAATCGTTGACGTTGAGGATGCGCGGCAGCGGCGTTACCTGGTCGCCTTCGACAAAGGCGTAAGTCACCGAATTGCACGTCGGAAAGCAGCACGGCACCGGCACGAAGTCGCCGGCGACGAACTTGCCGCCGGTTTGCGCTTCGATCAGGCCGACGATATCGGGGATCGTCATCCGGCGCATCGGGTCGTGCTGCATGTGACGGCCGGCATGGAACGCCGGTTGAAACGTCACCCCGCGGATCGCCGGGTGCTTGATGGCGAATTCGACGATCCGGCCGATTTCATGCTCGTTGACCCCGCGCTCGATGGCCGGAACGATGGTGACGCCGAGCCCGATCGAAGCAAGCCGGTCGAGCGCCCGCAGCTTCTTCTCCAGGAGGTCCGGCTCGCCGCGGATGATCCGGTAGGTCTCCGGTTCGAAGCCGTCGAACTGAAAGTAGAAGGCCGGCCGCACTTCGTTCAGTTGCTCCAGAAAGCGATCGTCCCGGGCAATGCGCCTGCCGTTGGTGTTGAGCATCACGAACCGGATCTTGCGGGCCTGCGCCGAGCGCACGAAATCGATGATGCGCGGGTGGATGGTCGGCTCGCCCCCGGAAAACTGGACCACCTCGGGCCGGCCCTCGGTGCGAACGTAATCGTCGAGCATCTGCTCGACCTCTTCGAGGCTCAGGCTGAATCCCGGCGCGGCATCGGCAAAGCACAGCGGGCAATCCATGTTGCAGGCGCTGTTGACCTCGATGATCCCGAGGCATGCATGCTGCTCGTGGTCGGGGCACAGGCCGCAATCATGGGGACAGCCGTGTGCGATCGCCGTGCCGTAGGCCAGCGGAATCGTGCCGGGCTTGTTGTAAGGCGCAAATGACGTGTAGGCGTTCGCGTCGGCGTAGACGAGCGCCATGAACGGCCCGCAGTCGGGGCAGCGCTTGCTCATATAGACTTTGTTGTCGCGCAGCAGAATCTTGGCGTCCATCACCTTGCGGCAATGGGGGCAGATGCTGCGCGTCAGCTCATGGAAGACGTAATCGGAATCGATGCGCCGAGGATCGGCGGCCGCGCGCTCGGCTTCGGTTATGAAAGCTTCATTCATGACATTCCGGCCCCCGCGGCGTCGTCGCGTCGCAAACGTCTATCGCAGCCGCCACACCGCCCATAGCAGGACCGGGGACAGCACTGTCGTCATCATGCAATAGAAGCAGAAGCTG
>DASYNT010000122.1:0-19489 GCA_036008405.1 Xanthobacteraceae bacterium | reverse complement strand
GATCGAGTTCGTCAACGAGTACTCGGCCTACATCCCGGCCACGAGCGCCGCCGCCGCGCCGGCGCGGGCGTTTCTCGCCTACCTCGCCCGCCCGGCCTCGCGCGACACCTTCAAGGCCGCCGGCGTGATGCCGTAGCGTTCAGGGATTTGGACTCGTCTCAGGATTCGTCCGCCAACGATCGATTTGGTTTTCGTCCCCTCTCCCGCTTGCGACCCGCTTGCGGGGGAGGAGTAGAAAAGCCGCTCGATCACGCAAATTAAAGCGATAATTCGCGGACGAGTCCTCAGCGCTTCTGGCGAGGGATGGGTTCGTCGCGCATGGCGGCCTGCCACGTCATGACGGCCATGAAGACGGCAGCCTGCCGGAGGTCCTCGACCTTCACGGCATCGGCCAGATCGGCATTGGTGTGGCGGGTGCGAACATCGTAATTCCGAAAGTCCTTGATCACGGTGAACGCCGGAATGCCCGCCCGATCGAACGGCACGTGGTCCGTGGCGCCGATGCCTTCGATCACGTTGCGCCGCACTCCGATATCCCGCAACGGCGCGAGCCACGCATCGAAGATTCGTTTCGCCGGCTCGTTGTTCTCCATGTAGAAGCCGTATGTCGGGCCCGTTCCGGGATCGTCGTTCAGGTAAACGGAGATCTTGCTGCGGGAGGCATCATCCCGAAGGTGCTGTTCTACGTAAGCGCGGGCGCCCAGCAGCCCTTGTTCCTCACCTCCCCACAGCGCAACGCGGATGGTACGTCGGGGACGCGCATGAACGGCCATCAGGATTCTCATGGCTTCCATCACGGCCGTTACGCCGTCCGCGTTATCGGTGGCGCCGGTCGCCGTATGCCATGAATCCAGATGAGCGCCGACGAGAACAACCTCGTCCCGCAGCATCGCATCCGCGCCCGGTATCTCGGCGAGGACGTTGTAGCTGTCGAGGTCGTTCTCGTAGGACCGCGCCCCGACCTCGATGCGCAGCTGCGGCGAAGCGCCGGCCTCGACCATCCGGACCAGCATGTTGTAATGCTCGGCGGCCAGCACCACGGTTGGAACGGCGTCGCGCGCCGTGCCGGGGAAGCCTTGAACGCGCACCGTGCCGTGTTCCATGGCTCCGGGACTGAGCGCCGCTCCCGCCCCCAAGGCGTGGAGCTGGGTCAACATGCCGAATGTCGAAGTCGAACTGGAAGGCCCCGGAAGCGGCAGACTCCCGGTTTGCACCGGGCCGTTTCCCTCGGATGGCTGCGGCCGATCGCTGCGGAGAAACTCGGTCTGTGGACGATGCATGAGCACGATGGCGCCGCGCAGGCGGGGGCCGAGGCGATCGATATCGGCAGCGGTGCTGTCGCCGAGGTAGACGGGCGTGCCGGTCAGGACTCCGGATGTCGGCGGAGACCATGCCTCGGCATATCCGATCAGCGGCATGTAGCGCGGCGCCGTCATCTCCACCGTAAGCTTCTCGAGGGACCATCCGCGCCCGAATTGAAAGGGTTCGAGCCGCGGGTTGTCGAGCCCCCAGGCCTTCAGGCGTTCGGCGGCCCAATGCGCGGCCTGCACGTGCGCCGGCGATCCGGTCAGCCGAGGCCCGATCATATCCGTCAGTGTATGAAAGAGGACCGTCGCTTCGGTACTGCGCAATCCTTCAGCCTTGATCGCGGCGATCATCGACTGGCTGTCCTGCTGAGCGGCGAGCAGAACGCTCGAGGCTGTCAGCAACGCCGCAATCCCAACGCGTTTCATCTTGCCGCCCTCCATGGTTCGACATTTCGTATCTCTCGGCGACCTGCAAGTGATACTGGGAAATCAATGAGGCGCCGCAGACGTTGGGCGCACGGGCCCGGCGACCCTGCCCCGGGCGAGCCGATCATCGGCGATGCGTCCTGTTGCGGCCTCATCTCACCCGTCGACGGCCTCCGCGATTGCCGCACCGACGGGCGGACGGGCTGCACGCGCAAGCCTTTGCCAGGCTTCTTGCAGCATCATCCCAAGCGCCATGGCGACGACGAAGAGGACGACGCGCGGAGACAGCGTCGCGAGATTTTCTATCGCCGGCCCCGGGCACAATCCGACCAGGCCCCATCCGATGCCGAACAGAATCGAGCCGGCGACCAGGGATGCGTCGACGCTCCGCCGCGCCGGCCACAGGCACTGCGAAGCCAGGACCGGCGCGCCGCGGCGTTTCGCGACGGCGAATCCGGCGGCGGACACGGCAAGCGCCCCGACCATGACGAAACCGAGAGTGGGGTCCCAGGGCCCGAGAATGTCGAGAAACCCCAAGACCTTCACCGGATCGGTCATGCCGGAGATCAGCAGGCCGAAACCGAAGATGAGACCGCATATGAAGCTTGCAATCGCCGTCGACACGACTCTAGCCCCCCACCCCATGGCGCATGATGGCGACGACGATCATCGCGGTGATCATGAAGATCATCGTCGCCGCAATCGAACGGGTCGATAGACGAGCGATTCCGCACACCCCATGACCCGATGTGCAGCCGCCGCCGAGCCTCGTCCCGAAGCCCACCAACAGTCCGGCAACAGCAATCAACATCCAACTCGCCGGCATTTGCGGGGGCAGCAGGCGAAATCCGGCGGCGCTGCCGATCAATGGCGGGGCAATGAGGCCGGCAATAAAAGCTATCCGCCAGCCCTTGTCGCGCCCGACGCCATCGAAGCATCCAGCCAGGATGCCGCTGATTCCTGCGATGCGGCCAAGGAGCAGCATCAGCAACGACGAAGCGAGTCCGATCAACGCCCCGCCGAGCAAAGCCAAAGTCGGATCGAACTGGGTCATCCACCGTTCTCCAAGGGACTGCAGGTCGATTATGCTTCTACTCCCTCTCCCGCTTGCGGGGGAGGGTTGGGGAGGGGGCTCTCGCAGCGAGTCTGTGCCGTGGAATTGGTCCGTCCCTGCCCCCCTCATCCTCCCCAGCAAACGACCGCACACGGCAGCCGGGACGAAAACCGAATCGATTGTCGGCGAACGAGTCCTAGCCCGCCGACAGCCCCGACGGCGTCGTCGGGGCCTTGCTCAAGTCGCCGCCGGCGAGCGCGGCGTCCTGGCTGAATACGATCGGCGGCAGGTCGATGGCGATTTCGCGCCGGTCGCGCTGCGGCGCGATGACGGGATGCGCCTCGAGATACTGCCGCAGCGCCTGGTGGACGGTGATCGGCAGCACCCTTGCGTCGTGGGTGCCGGGATGGCGGCAGATCATGTCGAGCGGCTCGCCGTCGCGCTCGCAGCCGGCGATGGTGTAGCGCTGCTGATCCTCCACGTCGCGGCCGTTCACCTTCACCGACACCAATCGCCGGCCGGGCTCCGCCGCTGCCTTGAACACCATCGTCATTCCGGAGGCGCGAACACCCCAGCCGCCGTTGAGCTTCCACGGGTCCTTGGAGAACACCAGTTCCAGCTCTCGCTCCAGATAGGCCGTCAGTTCCCGGCCCGTGATCCACCCGAACTTCATGCGGGCGTCCATGGGCAACAGGTTCCAGAGGTCGGCATCGGTGATACGCGCGGGCGGGATCGGCACGCCGAATCGGAATCCGTTGGAGAATCCGATGTCGGCACCGGCGATTTCGCGCACGGCGTCGGTAATGAAGGCATCAGCCGTCGTTTCCAGGACGTCATAACGCATCAGCAGCGTCTCGGTGGTGCCTGCCGGCTCGGACATGCGGGAGCGATGGGGGGCGAGCGACTTGTCGACCAGCGCTTTCATCTTCGGGTCTTCGTCGTAGCGGCTCGCCAGAACCGGGATCAGGCGGAACGCGTGGCCGGCGACGCCGCCCGGCTCGAGGACGAGGTCGAGGCGGCCGAGGAACGAGCCGAAACAACCGGGCTCGACCACGATGACGTTTCCCTCCATGATCTCGCGCGTCGTTCGCTCGTGCGTATGTGCCGAGAGGATGACGTCGAATTCCGGAATCTCGCGTGCGGTCTGGCGCGAGATCGTCAGCCCGGTATGACTGACGGCGACGACGAGGTCAGGCCGTTCCCGGGCACGCAGTTCCTTGACGAAGTCGCGCAGGCCCTGGACCCGCGCCGTGTCCAGGCCGCGAAAGTGGGTCGGCGGCTGGCGTCGGCTCGCCCCGATGTCGGTGATGCCGACGAAGGCCACTTTGACGCCGTGGCGCTCGAGTATCAGCGAGGGCCTGAACACCCGCTCGCCGCTGGCCTCGTCGTGAAGGTTATAGCAGATCACCGGGCAGCGGAGGCGCGCCATGGTCTCTTTGAACCGCTCCGGACCATATGAGGCTTCCCAGTTGCCCGGTACGAAGGCATCTATGCCGAGGGCATTGAGCGGCTCGAGAACGACTTCGCCTTCGGACCAGGTCGCGGGCCCGGTGCCCTGGAATTCGTCGCCGCCGTCGAGCAGGAAGCAGGCCCCATCGCAGTTCGCACGCTCCTGCTCGATGGCGGTCTTGAGGCGGGCGAAACCGCCCATCATCTGGATTTCCGGGCTCGCTCCCGGAACATATTCCGGATGGGTTTCCAGGTGCGCGTGGATGTCGGTGAAATACAGGAGCGTGACGCGCTTGCCGTCCTGAACGAGCGTGGCCGGCTGGCTGGCGGCCGGGCCGGGCCGCAGGGAGCCGAGGCCGATCGACCCCGCGCCGGCGCCTTCGAGCAGCGGGATCGCCGCAGCCGACAGCATGAAGGATCTGCGGGTCGAAGATGTCGTCATGAGCCCCTCCATTCGATGCGCCGCCATCGCCGGCCACGCGGCACTGCCGTACCCCGCGATGAATTCACGCCGCCGCATCGATCATGGCTCCAACCGCTCCGTGGGCCGGCGATCGCAACCGCCGCCTGCGACCGAGAGACCGTGTGGCGCGGAGGGGAGCTGCGACGCGATGCCGCTGGCGTCGCCGGTCCGCGCATGCCCGGGGCAGCGATGCCGCTCGGGCAAAGCCCGATGCCGTGATCAGCTCGCGAACACACTCGGCAGCACGACCGTGCGGAACATCATAAAGAAGAAAAATGCGACACCGAGGTAACCGGCGCCAATAAGAGCAACGAACAGCGGGTTTGCGAATGAATGCTGGGCCGGCGTCTGTGACGACATCATTTGTGTGCTTCCCTCTGGTGCTGGCGCCGCGCGAGATCACGCGACGGCGAAAGACGGTGGGCGCGAGAACGTCCACGAACCAATAGTCGCAGCCGCCTTGCGGACGCGCAAGGCCGCGCGCGCATGGGTGCGGTGCGCGATGCAGGGGCCACTCCTGCCCTCACTGCACCTGCGTGCATTGCAGATCGGCGCCGACGGTCAGCGCGCCGGTGTAGGACTTCTTCACGTCGGCGATCGCCGCATCGAGGTCGAACTGGCCGATGTGGCTCACGATCAGCCGCTTGACGCCGGCCTCCCGGGCGAGGCGGCCGACGACGGCCGGCGCGGCATGCAGCGGGCTCGGCGGTGCGTCGGCGGCGATGGCGAGATGCATCACCAACACGTCCGCGCCCTTGGCGAAGTCGACGAATTTCGGGTCGCTGCCGTTCTGATCGGAGCTGAACACGATGGACACGCCGCGCGTCTGCACGCGATAGGCGAGGGTGGGCAGATTGGCGTGCGGGATGCGGAATGCGGTCACCGTCATGCCGTCGCGGTCGAGCACCGTGGTCGGCTCGGTCTTCGTCACGTCGACGACGCTGACGGCCAGAGGCGGGCGTTCGACGCCGGGCTGCGCGGCGCCGAGCGTCGAGCCGAGCACCTGAAACGCGCCGGTCTCGGCATCGAACATGCGGCTGAGGAAGGTCGCGAAGTCGGGCGCCACGCGGTTGCCGGAGGGACCGACGATCGGCAATGGCGCGCTGCGCATGCGATTGCTTCCCCACATCAGGGCGGCGAGGTCGGAGGTGTGATCTGGATGCAGATGGCTGATGCCGACCATTTCCAGATCGGCGAGCTTGGCCCGGCTCTGCCCGAAGCGGATGTAGGTCCCGCCGCCGATGTCGAAAAGGAGTTTCGCCTGCGTTCCGACCCACAGCAGATAGCCGGCGGAGGCGCGCTCTGCATTGATGGCCGGGCCGCCGGAGCCGAGAATCTGCACGGCGACCGGACTGCCGGCGCAGGTTTGCGCCGACGCGCCCGACGCGATCGAGAGAAGGGCGAGCAGGGTGATGACGGCCGGCCGAAGCATGAGCGCGCTCCATGGCATGCGAATGATGAACCAAATCCCTGAACGGTGCCCGCCGAGGCACCGATACCGCCCATTCGCAGCGTTCGGGATTTCGGCACCTCCGGCGGGTCGCTGGCCGACGAAATTACACTGGTTTCGGGCGCGCCCGGAAGGCGTCCGACGATCTTATTTTGCCGCGCCGACGCAGGCCTTCCCGGATGCGATCGACCGGGGCCGCCCTCTGCCGTTCATGGATCGCGAATCCGGCGCAGCCGCCGGCCCCCGTCAGAAATCCCGATGGTCCGTTCTGGGCGATCCGGTCCCCCGATCCTTATAATGCTCGATCGGATTCTCGGCCCAGACCTGCTCCTGCCATTCCGCATTCAAAGCGCCAGCGATAGCCCATATCGCGAACGCGCGATCGTGACGAGATCGGCTAACGCAGGCCGAGGATGTAAGCGATTACGTCTTCTCTCTGCTCGGCTGTGAGCATGAACATCGGCATCCCCGCATGGGGCGTCGTAAGCGCCACCATCAAGGCAATGCTCGTCATTCCCGGGGTGCCGGCGAGCTCCGAAAACGTCGGTGATCGTGAGTTCGGCGAGCGAACTTCTCCTTTTCGGATCGCGTGACACTCCGAACAGACCCGCTGCGCCAATGCGAGGCCCCCTTGCGGATCGCCGGCCCCTTGGGCGTGAGCGAGACTGCCTGCAGCCGAGAGTGCGAAAAAGGTCACGAAGAAAATCACACGTTACATTTCGAGTCCTCACCATCGAGATCGGGGGCCGCGGTGTTCGACGAAGTAAAAAAGATCCTGCCCGTCTCCGCTTTGATCTTCGTCAACAGCTGACGGAGGTCCCTCAACCCGCATGCCGGCTCAGCACGGCCCGCGCTTCGTCTTCACTGTGGACGATCGGCAGCATGTGGTGGAGGCCGGCGTGGATCAGGGCTACCGCCACCAGCGGCCTCGGGTACATCAGAACCAAGATTCGGGAATCGCAGGCGACGGTCTTCGCAGCAATCACCAGATGACGCATGCAATTCGAGGCGATGAAATCGACGCCGCCCATGTCGATGACGATGTTGGTGTCGGAACCGGCGAGCTCGGTCAGGGGCGCCGCGATCTGCTCGGCGCCCAGAATGTCCAGCCGGCCCACCAGGGTGACGCGCTTGCCGACACCGTCGAAGTCCGAAACGGCGATTTCCATCCGCCAAGTCTAAAGCCGAGTTCGCATCTTGGCCAACTTTGCCGCCACGGCCGAAATTCGAGCTGCGCCGCCGGTCTCGCGGCTTCGCCCGGCCGATGTTACGGTGGGCCATGTCGCTCGACGTGGTCGATCTCCGCAGCTTTTACGCTCATCCGCTCGGCAAGGTGGCGCGGCGCTTCGTCGGCGTCGGCATTCGTCGCCTGTGGACCGGCAGCAAAGGGTTGCGCATCCTCGGCATCGGTTATTCGACCCCTTATCTCGGCCTGTTTCGCGAAGATGCGGAGCGCTGCCTCGCCTTCATGCCGGCGACCCAGGGGGTGGTGAAATGGCCGACCCTGCGGCCGACGCTGGCGGCGCTGGTGGATGAAACCGAACTGCCGTTGCCCGACGCGGCCGTCGACCGCATTCTCTTCGTACATGCCCTGGAAATGACCCACGACCCGCCGGCGCTGCTGCGCGAGGTATGGCGGGTGCTCGCCCCCGGCGGGCGCCTCCTGGCGGTGGTGCCGAACCGGCGCGGCCTGTGGGCGCGCATGGACACGACGCCGTTCGGGCATGGCCGGCCTTATTCGCGCTCGCAGATCACGCAATTGCTGCGGCAGACTTGGTTCACGCCGACCGCCTGGGGCGAGGCGCTCTATGTGCCGCCGATCGAGCAGCGCTGGTTCCTGCGCTCGGCGGTTGCCTGGGAACGCACCGGCGCGACCGTATCCGCGCCGTTTGCCGGCGTGCACCTGGTGGAAGCCACCAAGCAGGTTTATCGCACCATCCCGGCACGCCGGAAGAAACTGGTGCCCACCCTCGAGCCCGTGCTCGAGCCGGTGCTGGCGCCGTCTCCCGGCGGGGCCGCCCGGATCTGATGCCGGAGCGGCAGGCTCGGCGCCTGCCTTGCGCGGGTCGGGAACCCGGGATCACTCGCCCGGCGGCCGGGGGCCCTGCGGGGCGTCGTCGCTGTCGCTCATGCCCTGGCCGCCCTGCGACAGGTCGCGGGGGCCGCGGTGACGCCGGCGGCGCCGGTGCAACGGAAACCGGTCGCCCTGCTGCTGGGCATCGAAGCCGTTCTGGCCATGACCCTGGGGCGCGCCCGCCTGCGGCGCCGCGGGAGCGCCACCGCCGGTGATGAAGGAAGGCAGCCGCTCGACATTGCCGTCCTCCTCGCCGCCGCGCTGGGGCTGGGGATGGCGGCCGCCATAGGGTTGCTGCTGCTCGCGCGGGGAGAAGAACTGGGCATCGCGCGGCAGGTAGGGCTGCGGGTCGCGGGTGCCGAATGCCACCTGCTCGTTCGGCCCGGGCGCGCTGCCGACATCATCGTCGCCGTCATCGCCGTAGTCGTCGCGCATGTCGGATCCGCCCTCGGGGCGGAAGAACGGCGTGGTCTGCCGGAACTGCTCCTGGGCGGCAGCAATCAGGCGCAGGTAATGCTCGGCATGCTGGTTGTAATTCTCTGCCGACACCGGATCGCCCGAGGTCTGCGAATCGCGCGCAAGCTGAATGTACTTCTCGGCAATATGCGACGCGGTGCCGCGGATTTTGACGTCGGGCCCGTTCGATTCGTAGACCCTGGTGAGTGGATTGTGGCTCTTGCGGTTCCGCCCCCGCATACGCTTGTTTTGACCGTTTCTCATGGCTTGCGTGTTCGCCAACCCTTGATTGGGGCGGCCAATGCCGCCGTTTCTTCGATCCGGACACGCTCGATGAAGCGCGCCGGGCTGCAGCCCTCGCCAAGCGAGAACATCCAATGCGGGGCTCCGCGACGGAACCCCAAACGGATCACAATGATCTTTAAGTTAGACTCTCTCCGCGGGACCCCCGCGGCGTTGCCCACCTTCCATCACGCTCCCCGCAACGCTGGTGCGACTGCGACGATACGCTCAACCGATGAAGCATTCCGATCCCAAGTGGGGCGCCCGCAACCACACCATGCTGTCCCCCGGCAGGCTGATTTCCGGCATCCATCTCATCCGCGCCACCGGCCTCGCAGAGCCATGCTCCGGGCCATGATTGTGGCGCGCCGTTCGAACTTGGGTCGATTCCTATTCCGGAACCTAGACGGTCTGCGTCGATAATCCAAGCGATTTTTTACTGCGTTTGCGCCCGGCCGCTGCGCGCTGGCGTCATGGGCTCGTCATGGGCGGCAAGATGGGCAGCATGCGGACACCACCCTCGGAATGCCGGCGAGATCGGGTACGGCCGCAATGGAACCCAGCCCCGCCGCCGCGGCGAGCGCCGAGACGGCACTCGCTTGCCCCGCCCCGATTTCCATCACCAGATGCGCCCCCGGCGCCAGCAGGCGTCGCCCGTCCGCGGTAATCGCCCGATAGGCGGCAAGACCGTCCGGACCGCCATCGAGGGCGCCGCCCGGATCGAAATTGCGAACCTCCGGCGCCAGCCCCGCAATCTCGCCCGTGGATATATAAGGCGGATTGGCCACCACAAGTTCCAGGCCTCCCGCCAGCGCCGCCCCGAAGTCGCAGGCGATGAAGGCCGCCCGCGCCCCGACCCCGAGCCTCCCGGCGTTCGCCCGCGCGGTGGCGAGCGCCGCCGCATCGCAATCGGTGCCGATCCCGCAGGCATTGGGCAGTTCATGGAGCAGTGCAATCAGGATCGCGCCGGAGCCGGTACCGAGGTCTGCGATGCGCAGGGGTCGCGACCGCGCCCCGTCGCGGTCGAGCCTGGCGAGCGCCGTTTCCACCACCGTTTCAGTGTCCGGGCGCGGCACCAGGACCGCCGGGGTCACCCGGATCGGCAATCCCCAGAACTCTTTGACGCCGGTGATGCGGGCCACCGGTTCGCCGGCGAGGCGACGCATGGCCAGCGCCTCGATGCCGGCAATGTCGGCGCGGTCGAGCCGGCGCTCGGCGTCGCGCATGAGGCCCGCATGGTCGAGCCCGAGTGCATGGCCGACCAGCAGGCGGGCATCGAGGTCGGGGCTGTCGATCGCGCCGGCGCGCAACCGTGCCGCGAGGTCGCGCCGCACCGCTGCGATGCGCCGGCCGCCCGTTGCGGCTCCGGTCACGCCCGCGCGCCGTCGGCGTCGGCGAGCAGCGAGGCCTGATGCTCGGTCACCAGCGCGTCGATGATCTCGTCCAGCGCCTCGCCCTCGATCACCTGGGGCAGCTTGTAGAGCGTCAAATTGATGCGGTGGTCGGTGACGCGGCCTTGCGGGAAATTATAGGTGCGAATGCGCTCGGAGCGGTCGCCGCTGCCGACCTGGCCGCGCCGGTTGGCGGCGCGCTCGGCGTCGCGCTTCTGCAGTTCGGCGTCGTACAGCTTGGCGCGCAACAGCGCCATCGCCTTGGCGCGGTTGCGGTGCTGGCTGCGTTCCTCCTGCATCATCACGACGATGCCCGATGGAACGTGGGTGATCCGCACCGCCGACTCCGTCTTGTTGACGTGCTGGCCACCGGCGCCCTGCGCCCGCATGGTGTCGATGCGCAGGTCGGTGTCGTTGACGGCGACGTCGACGTCCTCGACCTCGGGCAGGACCGCGACGGTGGCGGCCGAGGTGTGGATGCGGCCCGACGCCTCGGTGTCGGGAACCCGCTGCACCCGGTGGACGCCGGACTCGAATTTGAGCTTGGCAAAGGCGCCGCGGCCCCGGATCTCGGCGATGATCTCCTTGTAGCCGCCCTTGGTGCCCTCGCTGGCGGACAGCAGCTCCGATTTCCAGCCATGGACGGCCGCATAGCGCTCGTACATCCGGTAGAGGTCGCCCGCGAACAGGGCCGCCTCGTCGCCGCCGGTGCCCGCGCGGATTTCCAGGATGACGTTGCGGTCGTCCATAGCGTCCTTGGGAATCAGCGCCAGCTTGATGTCCTGCTCCAGGGCGTCGCGCTTGCGCTCCAGCAGCGGGCGCTCCTCGCCGGCGACGATGCGCATCTCGGCATCGGTCGCGGGATCGGCGATGATGTGATCGAGGTCGGCGATTTCGGCCATGGCGTGGCGGTAGGCCTTCACCTTTTCCACCACCGGTGCGATCTCGGCGAGCTCGCGGGTGAGCTTCACATAGGTTTCCGCCGGCAACTGGCCGGAGAGTTCGGACTGCAGCGACGCGTGGCGCGCCAGCATGATGTCGAGCTTGGTCTCGGGGAGCATGAGCGCAATCGAACAGGGTTAAAGGGGAACGCCCTCGGCCTCGGCAAAGGCCGTCAGTGCGTCTCGGAGCGAGCCGGCGCCGTTCTTGCGCGCGATCAGCTCGTTTACCACGGCGCCGGCCTTGCCGGCATCGAGTTCCAGCAGCATCGCCTTGATGGGACCCACCGCGGAGGGCGCCAGCGACAGCTTGCGGTATCCGAGCGCGATCAGCGCCAGGGCGCCGATCGTCCGCGATGCCATCTCGCCGCACAGCGTCACCGGCTTGGCGTGGGCGAGGCCGGCGTCGGCGATGTGCTTCAAGGCACGCAGCATCGGTATCGACAGCTCGTCGAAGCGGGTGTTGACGCGCGGATTGCCGCGGTCGGCGGCGAACAGGAACTGGGCGAGATCGTTGGAGCCGACCGACAGGAAATCCACCCGTTCCAGCAGTTCGTCGAGCTGGTAGAGCAGCGACGGCACCTCGACCATGGTACCGACCTCGACCCGTTCCGGCAGCTTGTGGCCGTGCCGGCGCAGATAGGTCAGCTCGCGCTCGACCAGTTCCTTGGCCTGGTCGAACTCCTCCACCGCCGCCACCATCGGAAACATCAGCTTGAGCTCGCGATTGGAGGCCGCCCGCAGCAGCGCCCGGATCTGGCTGCGCAGCAGCGCCGGCCGGTCGAGGCCGAGCCGGATCGCGCGCCATCCCAGCGCCGGATTTTCCTCCTCGATGTTGCGCATATAGGGCAGCACCTTGTCGCCGCCGATATCGAGGGTGCGGAAGGTCACGGGTCGGCCGCCGGCGGCGTCGAGCACGGCGCGGTAGAGCGCGAGCTGCTCGCCGGTGCGGGGAAACTGCGACGCCACCATGAACTGCAGTTCGGTGCGGAACAGGCCGATCCCGGCGGCGCCGGTCTCGACGATGTGGGGCAGGTCGACCAGCAGGCCGGCATTGATCATCAGCGCGACGCCTTCGCCGTCCCGGGTCACGCAGGGCTTGTCGCGTAGGGCGAAATACTGCAGCTGGCGGCGCGCCCGCAGGCGTACCCGCTCGATATAGGCGGCTTCGAGATCGGGAGCGGGCCGGATATGGACCTCGCCGCGGGCGCCGTCGACGATGATGGCGTCGCCGGAATCGACCAGGCCGATGGCGTTGCTGACCTCGCCGACCGCGGCGATGCCCAGCGCACGGGCGACGATGGCGACGTGGGAGGTCGGCCCGCTCTCCTCCAGGATGACGCCGCGCAGGCGCTTGCGGTCGTAGTCGAGCAGCGCCGCCGGTCCCATGGAGCGGGCGACGATGACGGCGTTTTCCGGCAGGTGCTCCCGCGACGGCGCGTGGTCGCGGCCGAGCAGCTGGCGCAGCAGGCGGTTGGCGAGATCGTCGAGGTCGTGCAGGCGCTCGCGCAGATAGGGGTCGGTCTGGCGCAGCATGCGGGCGCGGGTGTCCGATTGCACGCGCTCGACGGCGGCCTCGGCGGTCAGGCCGGTCAGCACCGCCTCCTCCAGCTTGTGCACCCAGCCGCGGTCATGGGCGAACATGCGATAGGCTTCGAGCACGTCGCGGTGCTCGCCGCCCTCGGCGACGTCGCCATGCTCGAGCATGGTGTCGAGGTCGGCGCGCAACGTGGTGATCGCCGCCTCCAGGCGCAGGCGTTCCTTGTGCGGATCGTCGGCGATGAAATTGGTGATGACGACGCGCGGCTCGTGCAGCACCACGTGGCCGAGCGCGATGCCGTCGTTGAGCGCGGTGCCGTTCAGGTGCAGGGTGCGGCGGGCGGCGGGCTCGGCGCCCGGCGAGGCGAGCGCCGACAATTCGCCCGACGCGATCATCTCCGCCAGCACCATGGCGGTGGTCTGGAGCGCCTCGACCTCTTCCTCCGAATAGGTGCGGCGCGCCCGGTTCTGCACCACCAGGACGCCCAGCGTGTTGCCGGCGCGCAGGACCGGCACGCCGAGGAACGAGTGGTAGATCTCTTCGCCGGTCTCCGGCCGGTAGGAGAACGCCGGATGCGACTGGGCGTCGGACAGGTTGATGGCGTTGGCCTCGCTCGCCACCAGGCCGACCAGGCCTTCGTCGGAGCGCAGCACGGTCTGGTGGACCGCCTGGCGGTTGAGGCCTTCGGTGGCGTAGAGTTCGAGCGTGCTGTCGACGCGCAACACGTAGACGGAGCAAACCTCCGCCACCATGTTGGCAGCGATCAGCACCACGATCTTGTCGAGGCGATCCTGCGCGCTGACCGGCTCCGCCATCACTTCGCGGAGACGGCGCAACAATACGCGCGGACCTCCCAGCGCGCCGCGCATGGCCTAAGGGTCCTTCGGGCGGAATTTTACGAACCGGGCGCGCCCGTTTCCCGGCTCACTCTAGGGGGAGTAGCGCGCGCCCCGGCAACGGCACGCATAACTCGTCTACGGCTATAGCCAAAGGGGCGGCGGTGCCGCAAGGCGAAAGGCCGAGTTGCAACCAAGTTGCGAACCATGCTGCGCCGCGCCAAATTCAGGTCTTGTCCAGGCCGTAGAGGGAATGCAGCGACCGCACCGCGAGCTCGGTATAGGCTGCATCGATCAGGACCGAGAACTTGATCTCCGAGGTGGTGATGGCGCGGATGTTTATTCCGCGCTCCGCCAGCGCCTTGAAGGCCTGGGCGGCGACGCCGGCATGGCTGCGCATGCCGACCCCGATCACCGAGACCTTGGTGACCTCGGTGGCGGCGTCGAGGCGCTCATAGCCGATGGTCGCCCTGGCGCCGGCGATGGTCTCCTTGGCGCGCTCGAAATCCGCCGCCGGCACGGTGAAGGTCAGGTCGGTGGTGGCGCCGTCCGCGGACACATTCTGCACGATCATGTCCACATTGATATTGGCGTCGGCCAGCGGCCCGAAAATGCTGGCGGCGATCCCCGGCTTGTCCTGGACGCGGCGAATCGAGATCTGGGCTTCGTCCTTGCTGAAGGCGATGCCGGTGACGACCTGCTGCTCCATGATCTCCTCCTCGTCGCATATCAGCGTTCCCGGCGGAATTCCGTGCGGGTCGATGTCCTCGGGGCGGTCGAAGCTCGAACGGACGAAGATGCGCACCTTGTGCACCATGCCGAGCTCGACCGAGCGCACCTGCAGCACCTTGGCGCCCAGGGAGGCCAGTTCCAGCATCTCCTCGAACGCGATCCGGTCGAGCCGGCGGGCTCGCGCCACCACCCGCGGGTCGGTGGTGTAGACCCCATCCACGTCGGTATAGATGTCGCAGCGGTCGGCGCGGATGGCGGCGGCGACGGCGACCGCGGAGGTATCCGAGCCGCCGCGGCCCAGCGTGGTGATCCGGCCGGTATCCTTGTGCAGGCCCTGGAATCCGGCGATGACGGCGACCTCCTTGCGCTCCTTGAAGCGCCTGATCAGCTCCCCGCCGTCGATGTCGAGGATGCGGGCGCTGGCATGGGCGTCGGAGGTCGCGACCGGCAGCTGCCAGCCCTGCCACGAGCGCGCAGTTACGCCGACCGCCTGCAGCGCGATGGCGAGCAGCCCGGAGGTCACCTGCTCGCCGGAAGCCACCACGGTATCGTATTCGCGGGCGTCGTGAAGCATCGCGGCGTCGCGGCACCACTCGACCAGCCGGTTGGTGGTCCCCGACATCGCCGAGACCACCACCGCGACTTCATGGCCGGCATCGACCTCGCGCTTGACGTGGCGCGCCACGTTGTGGATGCGCTCGATGTCGGCCACCGAGGTTCCGCCGAACTTCATCACCAGGCGAGCCATCCAGCCGCGCCCCTTTCTTGGTTGGCCGGCGCCGTGGCGAAATTGCCGGAGCCGCAATGCGAAATGGCGCGTATACATACCGGCGAGATTCCGCCGCCGCAACGGCGGGATGCCGGTGTTCTCACTCCGACGTTTGTACCCATCATTCCGGGGCGAGAGATCGGCCGAAGGCCGCGGGTCGAGAACCCGGAATCCAGTGACCGAGGCTGATGATTACTGGATTCCGGGTTCGCCTGCGCTTCGCTCCGGCGCCCCGGAATGACGCCGATCGGCGGCGGAAAACGCGAGGATATCCATGGCGGTCGATAGTTTCAGCGCCGATGCCACGGTCGACGAGGCCGAAGTCGCCCGCTTTTCGCGGCTGGCGGGGCAATGGTGGGACCCGCGCGGCAAGATGGCGGTGCTGCACAAGTTCAATCCGGTGCGCCTCGCCTATGTCCGCGATGCCGCCTGCCGGCAGTTCGGCCGGGATTCCCGGCAACCCGGCTGCCTCGCCGGGCTGCGCATTCTGGACATCGGCTGCGGCGGCGGGCTGCTGTGCGAGCCGCTGGCGCGGCTCGGCGCCGTCGTGGTCGGGGTCGATCCGTCCGCGGCCAATATCGCGGCCGCCGGGCTCCATGCCTCCCAGGGCGGCCTTGCCATCGATTACCGCGCCGGCACCGCGGAGCGGCTGGCGGATGCCGGCGAGCGCTTCGACCTCGTGCTCGCCATGGAGGTGGTCGAGCACGTCGCCGATGTCGGCCTGTTCGTGCGGCGCTGCGCCGAGATGGTGAAGCCCGGCGGCCTGATGATCGCGGCGACGCTCAACCGCACCCTCAAGAGCTTCGCCCTCGCCATCGTCGGCGCCGAATACGTGCTGCGCTGGCTGCCCCGCGGCACCCATAGCTGGGACAAGTTCGTCACCCCCGACGAGCTCGAGACCGCGCTCGCCCGGGGCGGGCTGCGCCCGAGCGGGAAGACCGGGGTGATCTACCATCCGCTGGCGGACCGCTGGCAGCTGTCATCCGACACGGATGTGAACTACATGCTGACGGCGGAAAAGCCCGCCTGAGCAGGATTTGGCGATGCGCCGACGGATCGGGTTCTTGCGTCCGCACAGCCCCGGAATCGGAGGGATGGCACGGGGCCGGCCGTGGGCCGCCGGAAAGGGAAGCAGCTTGCGAACCAGGTCCAATGAGGTGCCTCCTTACGGCCGCTCGGCCATGCTTCGGTGAATGTCGCCAACTGAAGCGGTGCCGAAACGAGCAACGCGACTCGGCGATCCAGGCCGCGTATTAACGGGAGGCAGACATGCCGCAAGCATCTGGTTCATTCTTGGCCAAGATCAGCTCGCAAGCGTTGGTCGCCCCGAAGGATGTGCCTGATCACGAAATGAGCCTGATCGAGGTCAGCGGGCCACAGACTTCGTCCGACCCTCTGTGGGACGGCGCGATGGTGTCGTTTTGGGGGGCTGCTGACCTGAACGCTGGCAATGGCATCCAAACCGGGTATTTCATGAACAGTCACGCCAACGGCGATATCGATCGCGGCACCTTCTCCGGTACGATCTCGACCGCCGCCAGCGTCGTCACGATGGAAGGCGCGTGGAAGCATTCTGGCGGCACCGGTCGCTTCTCCGGTATCACCGGCAGTGGCGCCTACAAAGGACGCATCGCCTCGCCGACCCAGGTCGAGGTCAAGTGGGAGGGCACCTATCGGCTTGGGGACGCATCCATGCGTCGCCTTCCACCACTGATTTGCCCAAATTGCGACGATGTCATGACAGAAATGCAGTGCATCGGACAAATTCCCACGGCAACCAGCTTCGAAAGCTGCATTCGTCGCTGCGAGCGGTGCCGCGTCGGTGCGTCGAATACATCAAACCGAAAAGCTGTAACGTACATATACAGCGACCCTCTCCAAAATATTCCGGACGAAAGTCATGAGGGCGCAATTGAAGCCCTCAAGAACGCTTTCAACGTGCTCAACCGCCCGTCCAAGCTACGCCGATTCGGCTTTTCTACATCGGAAGATGCTGTCACATGGGTGGTGTTCAGTTATTTGTCGCGCTCAGGCGACATGCTTCCCGCGCTAGAGAGGTCCGGTGTGATCACGGGCCAACTGTTGACCAAAGCGCCAACAATCCTCCTGTGGGGTGTTCCCATTGAAAGCAGCGTCCGTGGCGACGAAATTATAATGAAGCTGATTGAGGCGTGTAACAGCTTCGGGGAAGAGCCTAATCGCCGATCGGAGCCGGACGTGATCATTGATCTTGGTGAGGACGGCCTTATTTTCATCGAAGTTAAATATCGCAGCTCCAACGACACTCAATCGGCCGATTATCCGCACTGGCATAGATACACATTAGCACCTGGGTTAGCGTGGCAAGTTGAAGATTTAGTGGCGTCGGGATGCTATGAGTTGGCGCGGAACTGGTGCTTGTTGAAACGCCTTGCTGGTGAGAGGCCCGCCACGTTGGTCAACCTTGGTCCGGCCAATCTATTTCGTGGCAAGGAAGGCGAGCGGTTGAATCGCTTTGTTGCTGCACTTGGCCCCGATGGGAAGTCGCATTTCAAAAAGCTTAGGTGGTGTCATCTCCTTGGGACAGATTATACGTCAGATTGGTTTGTTCAGTTTTGTCGTGATCGGGGCTTGGTCTCATCATTCGGTTAAGGGGAGTGCCGGCCGAGATTAGCGAGGCTCTCTCCCGGGCCGGAAACTCAATGAAAGAGGGAGGAGAGCATGAAATTTGTAACGGCGGCATTTCCTCTCGGCCTCAACTGTGGCGGCAGCGGCGGCTGCGACGCCCGCCATCGGGCGAGTTGCGCCCACGGTCGCACTCGCCGATAGCGGCCAGGCAAGTGCCGCATCCATCGCTGCGGCGTCGGCATCTTTTCCAAGCTGCGGAAAAGTCGCAGCGAAACGAAATCAGGTCAGAAGTCGGGCGTTTTTGCCTCGGGCTGAGGAAACAGGTTCTGGTTGAAGAAATCGCCGTTGTTCTCGGAGCAGACGGTCTCCAGCATCGGACCGTCGAACTTGAACCATCGCCGCGTCATGGTGAGCGGCGCATTGAACGTATCGGGGTCCTCCACGGTCACCAGCGCCGACATGCCTTTGCCGCCCGGCTCGATGGTGAAGCGCTCCACCACATGCAGCTTCTCGCTGTGCGGCGTGCGAAAATTGTCGATGTAGCTGATCCCGGTGGAGAGGCCGACGGTATCGATCACCAGCGTATCGCCGTTTTCGTAATGGCCGATCGATTCGCCGAACGAGGACGGCGTCAGGTGCTCCGAATGCTTGTCGGTAAGGTAGATGCGACGCACCAGATGGTCGCGCTGCCAGATCATCCACACCTCCTTGGGGTTCTGGATGAAATAGACGGGCTCGAAGGGCCACAAGAGCTGGCCGGGAACGCCTCCCGGATAGCACCGCGCCTGCGCCGTAAAGGGAATGTCGCGCACGCCCTGCAGTATCTCGTCATTGGTCGCCTGAATCTGCGCGGCCGCCCACGGCTTGAGCACGGGGTCTTTGGTGTTGGTGATGCGCTTGGTCGCACCCGTACCGGCCCGATTCCCCTCGGTATTGTTGAGGAACGGATAGGCCGGGTCATTCTTGATCGGACCGTGGCCGGCTCCGGGCGGCGGATCCTCCCAATCCTCGAGGTTCGACTGCCAGCCGAAATTAGACGATGCAAACTGTGGGATGGCGTTTGCCGACTCTGCCCGCGCTGCGCCTGCCGCAACCATCGCTGCCGTCAGGCCGACCGCAAGACCGCCGGCCGACAATCCGACGCAACGGCACGCAGGCGATTCATCTTTCCACTTCAATCCGGGCATCAATTCCTCCTTGAATGGCGCCGCCCGATCGACCAAAGGCAAACTCGTGCGCATGGTTGGGCTGTGCCCAGAGAGCGTCGCCATGGTTCCTGCCGGACGGCTCCGCGCTGAGTTTCGGGAGCACGACCCAGTCGGCCCACTATCGCAGACCGCGCGCCCGAATTAAATACGTTGTCGGGGCTGTCCTGCCGTTCTGGTCCCGTTGTCGCGGCCTCTCGTCACCCCGTTGTCGCCCGCCGTCGCGCCGATTTCGAGCCTGATCTCGTCCGAGAAGCCTGCAGCTCTACGGGGATCGTCTCGGGCCCACGGTCAACCGAGCCATTTGGAAGTCGTTTCGTGTCGCATCCGAGCTGGCTCTGGGCCGTTTTCACCCTCATCGCCGCCGCCGCGCAGACCGTGCGCAACGCCGCCCAGCGCGAGCTGACCGGCACGCTCGGCACCGTGGGCGCCACCCATGTCCGGTTCCTGTTCGGCTGTCCGTTCGCGCTGCTGATCCTCGCGGGCGTGCTCATGGGCGGCGCGACGCTG
>DASYNT010000121.1:0-9333 GCA_036008405.1 Xanthobacteraceae bacterium | reverse complement strand
GTAGGGCGTCTGGTCGTTGACGATCAGCACGCAGGGATCGGCGATGAAGCGCGCAATCGGAATGAAATCGTCGCGGGTGAACTTGGGCTTGCGGCCGAACAGCTTGTCGACCTCGGTGAACCCTGAGATCGAGACGATGTGCAAGAGCAGCGTGTACCCGTCCGGCTTGGCATTGGCGGCGACTTGGGCGCCGACGGCGCCGGCGGCGCCGGCCTTGGTGTCGATGACCGCCGGCTGCTTGATGATCGGCTCCAGCACCGCGGCGAAGGGACGTCCGACCACGTCGGCGGCACCGCCCGGCGGGAACGGATTGATGAAGGTGATGGCGTGGGACGGATAATTCTCCTGCGCCCGGCTCAGAGCCGGAACGAGCGTCGTCGCCGCGGCGGCGGAGCCGAGCACGAAGCCGCGTCGGTGCAAACATAGATCCATGGATGTTGCTCCCCGTTTCGCTGGACGGCCCGGGGCGGCGGCGGTCGCGGGTCCGCTCGCCGTCCCTTGTTGCCTACATCGCCGATGCCATCAATTCCGGCTCGCGGCCCGCGGCTTCGGCGGCTTCGAAATTGAGCTCGATCTTCACCCCGTTGGGATCGATCAGGAACAACTGGTAGAGCCCCTGATTGTCGACCCGGCGCTCGCGGAACGCGATACCCTTTTTCTCGAAGCGGTCGATCATGTCGAGCAGCCCGGTGGCGCGGAAGGCGACGTGGTCGACGACGCCGGACCCGCTGGTGGCGGTGGATTCCTGGCCGAGATATTTGAGCCGGTTCGCCGAGGCCTTGGCGCCGCCATGGGTGAGGTGCAGCACGTCGGTGTCGCCGAGATAGAGCCAGTAGACCGGGAATTTGAAGTCCGGCGCCGGCCCGACCTTCATGCCGAGCACGTCCACGAACCAGTCCTTGGTGCTTTCGAGATCCTCGGTCTGGATCAGAAAGTGCTCCAGATGCTGAAGCGGCATGGCAGGTCTCCCGACGCTGTTTCGTGGTTGCCCTTTCGCGCCGCTAACTTGGTCGATCGGCCCCGACAAGTCCAGGAGGTCCCATGCGGTCCCGCTCGATCCGGTCCTTTCAAGCCGCCGGCTTGTCCGGCATGGTGAAAACCAAGGGCTTCCTCCGATCGCACCCGCGAGCCTGTCAATTGGACTTGCCCAGCGGATAAATACCCCGCAGGAGAGTGGAAACCAAGCGAGCCAGCGAGCCCCGTGGGCGGGGCCGACGCCGATGAGCTGACCGGAACCGTTGACGATGCCCAGCGTGCCGCCACCTTCGGGGAGACCCGATCTGACCATGGCGATCCGGCAGGCGATGAACGCCTATCGGGATGGCCGCCTCGATGACGCCGCGCTAGCCTGCGCGACCGTCATATCCTGGGATTCCGGACATTTCGACGCGCTCCACCTCGCCGGCGTGGTGAAGCTCGCCCAGGGCGGCGCTCCCGAAGCAGTGAGGCTCCTTACCGAGGCGGTCAAGCTCAAGGCGCGGTCTCCCGAGGCGGCGAACGATCTCGGCCGCGCCCTGCACGGAACGGGGGACCATGTCGCCGCCATGGCCCAGCATGAGCGGGCGCTGTCGCTCCGGCCGGCCTATCCGGAGGCGCTCGACGGCCTCGGCAACGCACAGCGCGCGCTCGGACGGCTGGAGGAGGCGCTGCAGAGCTATCAGCGCGCGCTGTCGTATCGGCCGGATTATGCCGAGGCCCTCAACGGCCGCGGGGCGGTGCTGCTGGACCTCGGCCGCGCCGAGGAGGCGCTGGAAAGCTGTACCGAGGCCCTCGCCGCCGATCCCGGCTTTGCCGAAGCGCATTTCAATCGCGGCAATGTCCTGCGTGCCCTGGGCCGCCATCAACGGGCGCTGGCGAGCTATGACGACGGGCTCAGGCGAAGGCCCGGTAATGCCAGCGCTCTGGCCAACAAGGCTGCGATCTTCAGCCAGCTCGATCGCCATGAGGACGCGATGGCCGCCGCCCAGGCGGCGCTTGCGCTCGATCCGGAGCACGTCGATGCACTGGTCAATAGCGGCGTCGCCGCCCAGCATCTCGGCCGTCTCGACGAGGCCGTCGCCGCCTACGACAAGGCGCTGGCGATCGCCCCGGCTCATCTCGGGGCGCTGCGTCATCGCGGCAGCGCCGAGCGCGATCTCGGCCGTCTCGACGATGCGCTCCACAGCTACGGCAAGGTGGTCGCGCTCGCGCCGGAAGATGTCGAAGCGCTCTACGAACAAGGCGCGGTGTTGCGGCGCCTCGGTCGCCACGGCGAGGCCCTGGCCTGTTTCGAGGACGCGCTGACGATTTCGCCGGCCAATGGCGATGTGCTCGCCAGCGCCGCATTCGCCGCCCTCCGGGTCTGCGATTGGACAAGAGCCGAGCGCTGGGGCCACGAAATCGTCCTGCGCGTCGAGAAGTCCAAGCCGGTATCGCCTTTCGTGCTGCTGGCCCTGTCGGATTCGGCGCGCCTGCATGCCCTCGCCGCCAGGAATTTCGTTCGCGACAAGGTCCGCATATCCGCCCGGCCGCCGAGCGCGGCGAATCGCCGTCGCGAAAAGATCCGCGTCGCCTATGTGGCGGCCGACGATTTCGCCGCCGCCGGCCCGATTGCGGCGCTGGCCGCCCGCCATGACCGCACCCGATTCGACGTCGTCGGCGTGTCGTACGGCCGCGCCGCCGACAGCGAGCGCCGCGCCGCGCTCGGTGCCGCGTTCGACCAGTATCACGACGTCACCACGCGCCCCGACGCGGCGGCGGCACGGCTGCTGCGCGAGATCGAGGTCGACATCGCCGTCGTCATCGAGGGCTATGCCGAGGACGGACGCTTCGGGATATTCGCCGCGCGGCCGGCGCCGATCCAGGTGAATTTCGGCTACCCCGCGACCATGGGGGCGGAGTTCGTCGACTACATCATCGCCGACCGGACGGTGCTGCCATTCGATCAGCAGAAGGTGGTCACGGAAAAAATCGTGCAGCTCCCCGATTGCTTCCAGGCGAGCGGCGACAGGCCCGAGCCGGGACCGGAGCTGCCATCCCGCGAGGCGGCCGGGCTGCCCGCGACCGGATTCGTGTTCTGCTGCTTTGCCGAGAGCTTCAAGATCGCCCGGCCGGTGTTCGACGTGTGGATGCGGCTGTTGTCACGCACCGCGGGCGGCGTGCTGTGGCTGTCGCCGGGAAGCGATGCGGCGTGCGAGCAGCTGCGCAGCGAAGCGTCGGCACGCGGGGTCGATCCGGCCCGGCTGGTATTCGCAGCGCCGGCACCCCCCGCCGATCACCTTTCGCTCCACCGCCTCGCCGACCTTTTTCTCGATACGCTGCCCTTCAACGCCGCCGCCGCGGCCGATGCCTTGTGGGCGGGCGTCCCGGTCGTGACCTGCAAGGGCAGCGCGTTCGCCGCCCGCATCGGCGCGAGCCTCGACACCGCCGCCGGCCAATCCGATCTGATCGCGCCCGATCTCGTCGCCTACGAAGCCCTTGCACTGCGGCTCGCCGCGGAGCCGGAACGGCTCGCCGACTGCAAGCGACGTCTCGCCGGACAGCGCATGGCCGCGCCCCTGTTCGACCTCGATCGGTTCCGCCGCCACGTGGAAGCGGCCTATGCCAGGATGTACGCACTGTCGCGCAGCGGCACCCCGCCGCAGAGCTTTGCCGTGACCGCGGAATGACGTGATCGCTCGCAACCCCGCACGACGATCTCGCCGGGTGGGAGCGGGTCATGCGCCGCGGAATGGCCGTGTTGTGCGCTCGGTTTCGGCCGCCACATCAGGTGCGCCGCTGTCGCCGATCGGAAGGAGGAGGTGGAAGATCGCCCCGTGGGGCTCCGCGGCTGTCGCCCACAGCCGGCCGCCGTGGGATTCGATGATCGACCGGCAGATGAACAGGCCCATCCCCATGCCGCTCGCTTTGGTCGAAAAGAAAGCGTCGAAGATCCGGTCCCTGCGGTCCGGATCGATGCCCGGGCCGGTGTCCTGCACCGTGATCAGCACGCTGCCGGGATCCTGCGTGCGCGATGCGACGCTCAAGACCCTGCTGCGATCCTGAACCGAGCTCATGGCCTCGACGGCATTCGTGATCAGGTTCAAGATCACCTGCTGCAACTGCACGCGGTCGGCGCGTACCTGGGGGAGCTGTCGAGGCAGGTCCGACTTGACCAGGATGCGGTAATTTATCAGTTCGCCGTGTACCAGCGCCAGGACTTCCAAAACGACGTCGTTGACGTCGACCGCAGCGCCTTGCTGAGGCGCCTTTTTGAATATCGACCGGACGCTTTGAATCACTTCGCTGGCACGATGGGCGTCGTTGTTGATTCGCTTCAGGGCGGCATGCACCTCCTCGATGTCGGGCGTCGAACGCGACAGCCAGCGCAGCCCTGCATTGGCGTTTGCCGCAATGGCTGCCAACGGCTGGTTGATCTCATGGGCGATCGAAGCCGTCATCGCTCCCATCGTGGTCAGCCGGGAGACGCGCGCGAGTTCGAATTGATCCGAGCTTTCGCGTTCGCGCGCGGCGGAGAGCTCGGACAGCATTTCGTTGAAGGCGATCGCCAGCCGCCCGATCTCGTCGTTGCTCTCGTGCTCGACCCGCAACGTGTAGTCCTTGGTCTTCCGCACCCGCGAGGCGAATCGTTCCAGCCGCTCGAGCGGCCGCACGATCCAGCGCGCGAGAAAGAGATCGGCGATGAAGGCGAGCAGGAGAGCCACCAGGAGCAGGATGCTGATGCGCAGGATCAAGACATAGAGCGGTGCATAGGCTTCATCGACCGGCAGTTCGACGAATGTGGTCCAATCCAGCGGCTCGATCGCGGCATTCGCCGTCAGCACGCTGCGGCCGTAGGTATCCCGGGCCAATTGCGTCGACTGAGGCGACCCCGCCGGCTCCGCCCGCGCCGCCCGCACCTGGGCGAGATCCGACAGGTCGGTGTTGCGCAGCACCAGGCTGATGTCCGGATGCGCGATCAGGCGTCCCCGACCGTCGACCACATAGGCCTGCCCGTGCTCGCCGACCTTGATCTGCGAGACGACGTCCCAGATGAATTTGAGGTTGACCTCGGCCACGCTCACATTGGCGTTGCGTGCGCGCAGCGCGATCGTCATGTAGGGCTCGGATCCGCCGCGAAAGTACACCGGGCTGCGATACGGCTTGCCGACCTGCGCCTCCAGGAACTTCGGGTCGTTGGAAAAGTCGAGCTGACTGCCGATTTCGTCCATGCTCAACCGCGACACCCGCAGTTGCTCGTGCCCGGTGCTGTCGAGCAGCGCGAGGTCGGTGATCGCGGGAACCTGGCGCAGCACCATGCGCCACAGATCGAGGCTGCGCCGGTCCGGCGCGGTCGTGGTCCACGGCTCATGGGTGGTCCATGCGAGTTGCTCCTCGATGTTCTGCATGAATTCCGCGATCTCGCCCGCCGCCTCCGCCGCCTGCTCGTGCTGGATGCGGATCAGCGCCGCCTTGCGGTCCTGATAGGAAAACAGAACCTCGAACGCCGCGTTCGAGAGCAGCGTGAGGCCGACGACGGTTGTCAGGACCGCGACGAATTTCGGGCGCAGCCGCCCGCGGAATCGAAAAAACGCCGCCATATCCGAGATCAGCGCGTGGATTTTCGCGCGCTCGATCATTCAATCACCTTGTCGGCGCGGTCGAGCAGGGCCGGTGGCAAAGCGAGGCCCAGCGCCGTCGCGGTCTTGAGATTGACGATCAGTTCGAACTTGGTCGGTTGCAGCACCGGCAGGTCCGCCGGTTTTGCGCCCTTGAGAATGCGGCCGGCATAGATGCCGACCTCGCGATAAGCTTCGGGCAGGCTGGCGCCGTAGCTGATCAGGCCGCCCTCGTCGACGTTTTCGCGGTTCGAGTAGATCGCGGGGATCGCATGACGAACTGCCAGCGCGATCAGTTGCCCGCGTCGGCTGTTGAAGAACGGATCGCCGACGACCACGGCCGCCGCCGTGCCTCGTTGCGCGAGGGTCGCAAAGGCCGTGTCGATACCGCGTTCGCTGCCGGCCATGAGGATCACGAGCGGACGGTGCAACATGCTGGCCGCCGCCTGCAGCTCGCTCGCCTGAATCTCGGCTTGCGGGTTGTTCGGGTTCACCAGTACGGCGATGACCGCGGCCGGCGGCATGATCTCGTGGAGCAATTCGAGCTTCTTGACCTCCAATGTCGACGCGAAGAAGCTCACTCCCGTCGTGTTGCCGCCGGGGTGACCGAGACCGGCGACGAGGCGGGCCACCACGGGATCGATGCCGCTCTGGAACACGATCGGGATCGTCGCGGTCGCGGCCTTCGCCGCCACCGCCGCAACGCTGTTCGCGGCGATGACGGCGACCTCCCGACGCACCAGGTCGGCCGCCAGGGCCGGCAGGCGGTCGTTGTGGTCCTCCGCCCACCGGAATTCGATCTTGAGATTTCTGTTCTCGGCGAATCCGGCTTCTCGCAGGCCCTGGCGGAAGGCTTCCACGATCCCAAAATTCACTTGCGGCAATCCGCTGTGGAGAAAGGCGATCACGGGCATTCCCTGCTGCGACAGCGCCGCAGCCGGCCAGCAAAGCGCAGCGCCGCTCAGCAGGGCAAGGATTTCCCGTCGTCTCATTGGCATTCCGCCTTCAGAAGCAGCCGCATGCGGTGGGCGGCCGGGCAAAGGTCCGCACAATGGTGCACGCCGCCGTGCCGTGCCGCAACACGCCTTTTGCCGCTGCTGCAATGGTTCAGGCGCTTCGGGATCGCCCATCGCTCCATCGGTGCCGGACCGCCGGCGAGTGGAAGGGGCACGCCAAGTCGTTCGCCCGATCGGGCGAACAGGGGATGCCTTGCCGACCGCAGCGCCCATCCGCGGCTTGGCATCGGGTCGCGCGGGAATTCGACGGCGCCGGTCCATTGCGACGCCGGCTTCTGGGGTCCGGCCTCGAGCGCAATCGATTCAGATGAAACGTGTGGCGCTCTGAAGTCTTTGACTTCGACTATGATCCTGGTCCGAACGGCGGCAACGCTTCGTGAGGATTATGGACCGAGGAGAAATTCCGCCGCCCCCCAGTCGGGGCCGGGAAACGCGAGGCAAATGAAAAGCCCGAGTGCCCCCAGCAGCGCCAGGCAGATCAGTCCGAAATCGAATTCGGATGCACGGCGGCGGGGTGGAGTTCCCGGATACGACAGCCTGCGGACTTCCTCGGACCTTTGCTCGATCAGGCTGGACATGGGAGAGGCCCTCATTGGTCGAAGTGTGCCGATCCTAGGGTCTCCAACGCCAAGGGTATGTGAGACGGGACACACGCGGCATATTTTTCGCCAAGCGCCCGTAGGGGCTCATGCGCCGGCCGGGATGGTCTCGGCCGCGTGCTCGGTGCTCGGCCGTGGCGGAACGTCTCGGGTTCGACCGGTCTTGGGTCGACCGGTCTCGGGTTGGCCTGTCTCAAGTTGGCGGGTTAGACCTGTCGCCTTCAGTGCATCAGCAGCACCGGCATGCCGGCGTCGTGGATGACGGACCGGGTGCAGCTGCCGAACAATATTTCCCGCATGCGCGAGTGGCCATAGGCGCCGAGCACCATGAGGTCGGCGTTGCAATCCTGCGCGGCCGATGCGAGCACGCCCGGTATCGCGCCGCCAACGGCAACGAGGGGCCGCAATTCGGCACGAACGCCGTTCCACGCAAGCTGGCGGGCGACATCGCTCAGGGCTTCGGCGAGGCTCTCGCCGGTTTCGGCGACGCTGGCGATGACGACGCGCCTGGCGTGGATCAGGAACGGCATCGCTGCATTGACCGCGCGCGCCGCTTCGGCGCTCTCCTTCCATCACACCATGATCGTACCGGTCGGTGCCGGCGTCCGCGCCGGTGCCGAACTCGCGATGAGGACCGGCCGCCCGCAGCCGAGGAGCAATTCCTCCAGAAAATCGGCCGGCAATCCGTTGGCCGTCTTGGCTCTGCCGACCACGACGAGATCGTTGTGCCGGGCGTGAAACATGATGCGCCGGAGCGCATGGCCGCCTTCCGCCTGCCAACTCGCCGTCACCCCCTTCGCGCTCGCCGGAACGTCGCAGATTTCCACCGACGACCGCAGGCAGAAGTCGCGAAAATGCTGCGCCGCGGCCGCTGAGCGGGCCTTGGCCTGGGCCTCGAAGTCGCGCAGGGCATTCGACAGTGCGGGGCCCATTGCGAATTCCGCATGAGGTGTATTGGCCGCCGCCTGGCCGGGACCGACATGGATGTGAAGATTCAGATGGCTCGAAAACGGCCGCGCCGCGGCCAGCGCAGTCTCGAACAGTGACGCATCCGTGTCGCTGCCGCCGATGGGAACAAGGACTGATTTCATTCGACGCCTCTCGATGCGCGATTCAAGCCGCGCCGAAGCCCGGTCACATTGATGTCGATCAACGTCGGCTTCCGGGACGTCCGCGGCGACCGGGATTGCGCAGAGATCCGTCGCATGCTGGCGCCGCGGGCAGCCGTGGCGGCTCACGGCCTGAACAGATTACGCTCGACGATCTCGCAGATCGCATGGGCCGCCGTGATGTGGATCTGCTGAATCAGCGGCGTGTCGTCGCTCGGCGCCGCCAGCAGGTGGTCGCACAACGGCCGCATCACCGCCGCGCCGGGAGCGGTGCCGGTGAAGCCGACGGTGACGACGCCAAGCGTGCGCGCGGCTTCGAGCGCCGCGATCACATTTGGCGACTTGCCCGAGGTCGAAATGGCGATGAATACGTCGCCGCGGCGGCCGAGGCCGCGCACCTGGCGCTCGAACACGAGGTGGTAGCCGTAGTCGTTGCCCACCGCGGTAAGGACGGAGCTGTCGGTGGTCAGCGCTACCGCCGGCAGCGGATTGCGGTCGAACCGCAGCCGCGACAGGAATTCCCCCGCGATGTGCTGGGCATCGGCGGCGCTGCCGCCATTGCCGGCGAGCAGCAGCTTGCCGCCGTCGCGCAGGGCCCGTTCGCAGGCGGAAGCGATGGCCAGGACCTCGCCCATGAACCCCGCGTCGCCCACGGCGCGCTCCAGCATTTCGAGGGAGCGGCGGAAATGGGTCGCGGCGACTGCGCTGTCGGAATTGGCCATGAGGTTCTTCGTAGCTTCTGGCACCCGACGAGGCAACTTTAGGCCGCTGGCTGCGGCGCCACCGCAGCCAGCACCGCCGCCGCCACCTGCTCGGCCGGGATGTCGCGCATGCAGCGGTGGTGGCCGAACCGGCAGGTCGGCTTGTGGCAGGGCCGGCACGGCAGGTCGGCCCTGGGCTCGATCACGGCGGCGAGCGGATTGAGCGGCGCCCAATGCCACGGGCTGGTCGGGCCGAAAATCCCGATCGACGGCGTGCCGATGGCGGCCGCCACGTGGAGCAGGCCGGAATCGTTGGAGATCGCGACATCGGC
>DASYNT010000120.1:0-11282 GCA_036008405.1 Xanthobacteraceae bacterium | reverse complement strand
CGGCCGCCGGACCACCGGAGGGAATGACATCGTCCCAGGGGTTGATACTGGTTGGCTTGACCGAAGTCGTCGAACCGGCAGCGGGAGCATTTTCGCTGCAGCCGCCGTTGGCACCCGTCGTCGGACCGAGGATGGCGACATTTGGGGCGGTCAGTTTTTCCTGGCAGCTGACGCCAACGACCTGGGGACCCGAGAGAGGGGGCGCGTTCGGGGCGGCGCTAGGGGGGGTGCCAGGGGCGGCGCAGCCGATATTTCGAATCGTGTTGTCGCCCGGGTTGGTGACCATGACGTAAACTTGGCCGTCATGACTATCCACCCCGATTGCAACATCGATGGAACCAGCTTTCCCGAGATTCCCCGTCACGCTGTAGCCATAGGGCGCGGCCGCTGATGGCGGTGCATACAGACCGAGCGGAGCGCTGCAGGGGGACATCGCAATCTGGAACGAGCCGGCCCCAACTGAATTCTGGTAGCCGTTATCTATACATCCACCACCGGTGGGAAATACGGCGACAAAGGTATTCTTCTGGAGGTCGAACACCTTGACGTTGGGCTGGTGGTTCTGCGGGTAGCAAACGGTCTTGGTCGGGAGTCCGATGGAGGTCAGATACTGCGGCCCCGGGAGGACGCAGTTTGCGGTGCTTAAAAGCGGATTCTGTTGTGAAACGTAATTCGTTACGGTTGCCGGAGGCGGGAAATAGGAAGTCGGACTATAAGTCGTATAGCTGCCCTTTGCGACGACGGTCCCGGCGACCGAGGGATCCGCGGGCTCCCCGCAGGAACGATCGCTCCCGCCGGCCGCAGGGCTCGAATAGCCGCCTCCGTTGTCGTTAATGAGGCAGCCACCATCGGCGACGACAAGCCAGCGCTGGTTGTTGGTTTTGTCATTGGGATTGACATAGACCGCCATCCCATTGGGGCCGGAATTGAGCGTCTCGACGGTGCCCGGTCTCGCCGTATCGATGTTCGCAGGGCCGGCCGTGTAGATCGAAGGGCCCATGAACCCGCCGGTCGGGTCCTGGGTCTTGTAGCCGTATATGGCACCGGCCGAATTTATCAGCGCCGTGCCAGCACCCGCCGGTGGCACCAGGCGCGTCTTGTACGTCATGTTGGTCGCGTTGACGACGTCGATGCCGAGGTTCGACTGATCCGCCAGGTAGTAGTAGGCGGTCGTCCCGTTGGTCCTCACCAGCGCGCTGCCGCCGAAGGTCTGCAGCGGATGTCCAGTAATGAAAATCGGCTGCATGCATTGCAGATTGAGCTGGGTCGCGTTCGATGTCACCGCCGACGTTCCGGCCGTGCCTTGACATCCGACGGCCGCCAAGGCCCCCGACGTACTCATCCCGATCATCACCGCCGAAGCGATAGTGCCCGCGAGCACCCGCACCTTTCGACAACCAACCAACGTCTGAATTCTTGACATGAGAACCCCCCTCCCGTTCGGTTACATACCGAGTTCTGCAGGAAGCCGCACTATCAACGCGGTGTGACGACTTTTCCAGCGCCTTGCCGTTTTGTGGAGCGGCTTAGGGAAATTTTAAGGCCCTCTGTGGCTGCGCTGCAATTTCCTGATGACGTAGATTTAATGACGTATTTATGGTAAATTAATGCGATACCTTCCGACGTGGTAATCGGCCCAGTATACGGTCATTGCGAGAAGCCGGTTTCGCCGTGGGCACAAAGCGAATTTCTGGAGAAATAAACGCCAATTTTTCCGGCATATCTTGCAACCGGGGGCACGAGAAGGACGCAGCTTGATCGCCCTGATAGGGATACCGCACGCGATACGGAAGTCGCCGAACAAATGCGCGAAAACGTGGTGGCGACGATGCTGAATTCTCGTCAATGGACTTCCAAGCAACCGTCTATTCAAGCCGTTCAAGAGGTCGGATTGACGATTGTATTTCGGTGCGAATAGCCCGCGGCTGCGCGGATGGAATGTCGACCGGCGCGAGGTTGTCGGCATCGCCTCTACGATGTGGACGTGCTCCGTTTGGCCAGGGACCACGAGACGATGCGGGCCGGCGCAACGGGCATGCCGGGCCATGAGGAGGGAGTCCACGCCAAAAAATTTGCCGACCTCATCTAATATCTTATTAATGCATATTTAATGATATATTTATGCAAATTTAGTGCGATATCTTCTGACGTGGTATCGGCTCGGTTATGGCCACGCGAGGGGCCACCCTCTCCACGGGCATAAAGCGAATTTCCGGCGAAATAAACCCCCATTTCTCCGGTACATCTTGCAACCTGAAACACAAGAAGATTGCACCACGATCGCTCTGATAGGGATACAGCACGCAATGCGACAGTCGTCGAACAAATGCGCGAGAACGTGGTGGCAACGATGCTGAATTCTCATCAACGGGCTACCGAGTAACCATCTATTCAAGCCGTCCGAGAGGTCGGTTTAACGGTTGTATTTCGGTGGGAGCAGCCGGCGGCTGCAACCCGCGGGTTCGTGCTGAATGTCGACCGGCGCGAGGTCGCCGGCGTCGCCTCTACGATATGGAGGTGCTCGGCACGGCCGGCAACCGCAAGACGATGCCGGGCCATACCGGGCGTGAGTGCATTGACATGATCGACTTTGCAGGTGCCGATGCTGCGAGCAGGCCCGACATGAATTGGCGGCTCGCGAGGAAGACGCCCGGGCCCGAAGATAATTCGCGAGCCTCACGGGTGCGCGCCGCACGCGCGCGGGCGTGTGGGCGGTGTCCGCAACCGCAACCGGACCGGCATGACCGCGGCGCCGTGCGGCGACACCGCGGACGATACCCGTGCGGAATTTTGTCCTAAGACGACCTCGAAGTGCGGGCACGAAGGCGAGAACAATGCGTGATTGTGTCGCCCGGTGGTCACAGCGGGCCGCAAGCCGACGGTGGTCGGGCCTCACTGCCGTGCGCGAAGGCGCGAACCCCCTTCCGCGACCGGGATTCGGCGCCGGCTGCCTGGCAACCGGGCCGACCGGCTGCCCGGCTGTCGACATATCGAGCCGCCAGACCGCTCGCCAGGCGGGATGTTGCCACAATTGAGTGGCTGTTAGGCATGTCAAATCAGTGTATAACAACCGTCGTGATAGGGGCAGTATGCTGGGCGAGGGGGAGTGGGGCGCCGGGAATTCACAGAACCTAGCACTGGGAATTCGACGTCTACCTTCCTGATCTGTGATTTGCCTGCGGCCGCAAGAGCGGCAGGCATAAACCGGGGCTGGCGTCGTAAGTGGCACGGGACAGCAGAATCGTCGGTGCGTGTCGATCGCTTCGCGGCGGATCGGGGGTATTTGCATTGGCGCTGACGCTCGCGTTGGCGGCCTCGTGCACCAACCTGCCGGTCGCCACCGAGGACGCCAAAACCCCTGACGTGTTCGACCGCATCCGCGCGCTTGACATACTGCCGCGCTCGCCGCAGCCCGAGCCGGGCGCCGTGATCGGCGGCCAGCGCGCCAAGCCCATGGTCTATACCGGGGTCGTCGTTCCCGCCACCGAGGCCGGCGCGCGCGCCCAGGCCGGCGGCGGCGGTGGAGCGGGCGGCGGGGCGGGCGGGGAAGGCTACGAGCTCAACTTCGAAAACACCCCGATCGCGATGGTCGCGAAGGCCGTGCTCGGCGACATCCTCGGCGTCGGCTATGCGGTGGATCCGCGCGTCCAGGGAACGATCAGCCTCACGTCCGGCAAGCCGGTGCCGAAATCCGATCTGGTGTTCGTGCTCGAAAGCGTCCTGCGCATGAACAACGTCGTGATGGTTCGCGACGGCGGCGGTTACCGCATCATCCCGCTGGGCGATGCGACCGGCGGCGGCAATACCGATTCTGTCGCCGGCCACCCCGAACCCGGCTACGGCGTTTCCGTCCTTACGTTGCAATATGTCTCCGCCACCGCGCTGGTGAAGCTGCTCGACAGCTTCGCCATCAGGCCCGGCATGGTGCGGGCCGATCCCGTCCGCAACATCCTGCTGATCCAGGGCACCGGTCCGGAACGCCGCAACACCATGGAGACCGCGCTGAGCTTCGACGTCGACTGGATGCGCGGGCAATCGGTCGGCATCTTCCCGGTCCAATACAGCAGCCCGGAGCCGATCATCGCCGAGATCGAGAAGATCCTCGATTCCGCCGATGGCGGCCTGAGCCAGGGCAACATCAAGTTCCAGGTGATGGCGCGCATGAACGCCATTCTCGTCGTCACCAAGAAGCCCGACCTGCTGCGCGCGGCGGAGACCTGGATCAAGCGCCTCGACACCACCGATACCACTCGCACCGCCGTGCACGTCTATCGGGTCAATTTCGGCGAGGCCCGCCAGATCGCCAAGGTACTCACCGATGTTTTCAACGGCGGCAGCTCGAGCAGCTCCTTCGACACGCCGAGCTCGACCGCGCCGCGCTCCGCCACCGAGCGCCTGTCGCTGGGCGGCGGCGCCGCAGGCGGCGGCGCCGGTGGAGGCGGTGGCGGTGGCGCGGCCGGCGCGTCGTCGGGACTGGGAGGCGGCGGAGCCGGCGGAGCTGGCGGAGCCCGCGGCGGCGCGTCGGGATTTCAGAGCACGATCGGAACGGCGAACAGCGCCAACGCCAATGCGCTCGAAGCGCGCGGCTCGGGAGGCGGCGCGGGCAGCGGAGGGCCGGTTCTCGAAGGCGTCCGCATCACCGCCGACCCCTCGAGCAACTCGCTGCTGATCTTTGCGAGCAACGAAAACTACCAGCTCATCCGGCGCACCCTCGCCCAGCTCGACCGGCCGCAATTGCAGGTCGCCATCGACGCCACCGTCGCCGAGGTCACGCTCAACGACACGCTGTCCTACGGCGTCCAGTTCTTCCTGCAGAAAGGCAAGGTCGGGTTGATCAACTCCGCCGGCACGAACCCCTTGGGGCCGCAGGGCGGCCTGAGCTCGACCGGCGTCGCCGGCGCCGCCGGCAGCGCCGTCGGCGCGCTCCTCGGCCAGACCCTGCCGGGGTTCAACTTCCTGGTCGGCTCGCAATCCAACCCCAACGTCGTCATCGACGCCCTGCACTCCGTTACCGACGTGAAAGTGCTGTCCAACCCCTCGCTGGTGGTCACCGACAACCAGGTGGCGACGCTCTCGGTGGGCGACGACGTGCCGATCTCGACCGGCACCGCCAACGTGCTCACCACGCAGAACACCATCGTCAACACCATCGATTATCGCTCGACCGGCATCATCCTTCGCGTGGTGCCGCGGGTCAGCGGCAACGGCACCGTCCGGCTCGAAATCGAGCAGGAGATCAGCCAAGTCGCCCCCGGCTCGTCGGCCAACCTGACGCCGACCATTTCGCAGCGCAAGGTCAAGAGCTCGATCCAGGTGACGACTGGCCAGACCGTGCTGCTGGCCGGATTGATCCAGGAACAGAAGGACACCAATCAAAGCGGCATTCCGCTGCTCGATCAGGTCCCGGGCCTCGGCAACGTGGTCGGCAATACCGGCCACAACATCACCCGCACCGAGCTCATCATCTTCATCCGGCCGCAGATCATCCGCGACGCCGTCGACGCCCATTATGTCGCGGAGGAATTGCGGACCAAGTTGAAGGGCACGCTGGCGCCGGCGCCGCCCTATGTCGGCCCCGCGCCGCGGGCCCGATAGGTCGGGGGACGCGGCCATGTCCGTGCACCGGCTCAACTCGATAACGCGGACGTCGCGGGGCGTGCCGACCCTCGAAGACGCAACCATCGTCGTCGCGGCGGTCGCGACGGCCGCCGCGAGCATCATCGCGGCGCCGGGCCTGGGCGGTGTTGCCGGCGCGGGCCTCGCCTGCCTCATGGTGGCGATCGCCGCCGTCGATGCCCGTCGCTTCATCATTCCCGACGAACTCAGCGCCGCGGCGCTGGCGCTCGGGCTCGCCGACGCGGCGATCCGGCAGCCCGATGCGATCGGCGCGGCGCTCGCCGATGCTGTGCTGCGCGCCGCCGTGACGGCAGGCCTCTTTTTCGGCTTATGGGCGGCCTACCGGCGCCTGCGAAGACGCGACGGCATCGGGCTGGGCGACGTCAAGCTCGCCGGCGTCGCCGGCGCCTGGCTCGATTGGCCGAGCATTCCTATCGCCGTCGAGATCGCGGCGCTGGCGGCGCTCGCGGTCTGCCTGGTGAGGTGGCTCGGGTTCGGGCGCGCCATCCGCGCGACCACCCGGCTGCCGTTCGGCCTGTTCCTCGCGCCGGCGATCTGGATCGCCTGGCTCGGCGAGAGGATGGCGCCGCAGATTTTTTCGGTGAGGGGCCTCGGCTAGCGCATGGCTGGGTCGGAGGCATGGCTGCTGCTCGACACTGTTCCGGGCGGTTCCGTCCGCTTCGACAGGCTCGGGAACCGGGCGTCGGGGTCGAACCACCGGCGTTGCCGCGGGAGAACTGGCATGGATAAGTTTGCACGGCTGATTTGCGGCGCTCTCGTTCTCGCAGTGAGCGCCGCCGCCGCGAAGGCCGCAGACGCGGTCGTCGACACCGCAACGATCGCGAGCTACGGCGATCCCGACACCGCGCTCAAGCGCATCGGGCCCCAGGCGCGGCGGGGCAATGCGCGCGCCGAAGCGCTGCTCGGCTACATGTACGAGCACGGGCTCGGCGTTCCGCAGTCCTGGCCTGCCGCGGTGGATTATTATCTGCTGGCGGCCGAACAGGGCGACGCCACCGGGCAGTATCTGCTCGGCCTGATGTACGACAAGGGGTTCGGCGTTTCCCGGGACGTGGTGCAGGCCTACAAGTGGCTCAACCTCGCCGCCGCTCACGGTCCGAAGAACAACCGCGAATACTTCCTGCGGCTTCGGGACGCCGTCGCATCCAAGATGACGCGGGCGCAGCTCGACCTCGGCCAGCAACTGGCGCTCGAATGGTCGATGACGCGAGCAGGTCGCTGAGCGGCTAGGCGCGATCGCCGGTCGGCGCGGCGGCGAGCCAGAACACTTCGCCGCTGCTCTCCTCGGTGTCGAGCCACAGAAACGGAAGCTCCGGATAACGCGCCTCGATGGCGGCGCGGCCGCGACCGACCTCGCAGAGCAGGCCGCCATGCTCGGTCAGATGGTGGCCGGCCTGGGCGATGATACGGGAGATGACGGCGATCCCGTCGGCGCCGCCGTCGAGCGCGAGCGCCGGCTCGTGCCGGCATTCCGGCGGCAGTGCCGCCATGCCGGCTTCATCCACATAGGGCGGATTGGTGATGATGAGGTCGTAGCGCTCGCCATCCACCGGCGCGAAGAGATCGCCGTGGAAGAGCGTGATGCGATCGTCGAGCCCGTGTTCGCCGATATTGCGCGCGGCCACCGCGAGCGCGTCCGCCGAAACGTCGACGGCATCGACGGCGGCATCGGGAAAGCGCATCGCGGCGAGCACGGCGAGCGCGCCCGATCCGGTGCACAGATCGAGCACGCGGGCGACCGCGTCGGGGTCGACGAGGGCGATGCCGTCATCGCCGCCGCAAAAGGCATCGCCGGCGATGATCTCACCGAGATAGGAACGCGGCACGATCACTCGCTCGTCCACGTAGAAGGGCACCCCGGCGGCATAGATCCGTCCCAGCAGATAGGCCGCCGGCTTGCGGGTGGCGATGCGTGCCGCGATGAGGCCGAGGATGCGTTCGCGCTCCGGCGCGGTCACGTGCGTCGGCGCAAACAGCTCGATGCGGTCGGGCGGCAGTTGCAGGGCCTCGCCGACCAGGAAGGCCGCCTCGGCGACCGGATCGGTGGTGCCATGGGCGAACACGAGCCTTGCCGCATTGAACCGGGTCACCGCATAACGGACGAAATCGAGCACGGTGACGAGTTCGACCGGATCGGGGACGTGCTGTTTCGGCACCCGCTTTCGCGCCGGGCGAATGCTCTGGCCGCGCGGACGGCTGCGTTTCATTCCGCGGCGCGCCGTCCCGGCTTGTCCCAGCGCTCGGCCGCCGCATCGTCTGCCTCTTCGGCGGCGACCCAGGCGGCCCCTTGCGGGCGCTCTTCCTGCTTCCAGAACGGCGCCCTGGTCTTGAGGTAGTCCATCAGGAATTCGGCGGCCGCGAAGGCATCGCCGCGATGGGAAGCGGCGGTGACCACCAGCACGATATTGTCGCCTGGCACCATGCGGCCGTAGCGGTGAATGACGGTGACGCCGAGCAGCGGCCAGCGCGCCTGGGCTTCCTCCACATGGCGGGCGATCTCGGCCTCGGCCATCCCTGGATAGTGCTCCAGCGTCATGGCGGCGACCGGCGCGCCGGCCTCCGCGCCGCGGCAGATGCCGGTGAAAGTGACGATGGCGCCGATGTCGGTGGGCCCGGCCGTGAGCCGGCGCGCCTCGGCGCCGGCCTCGAAGTCTTCGCTCTGCAGGCGAACGGTGGCTGGCATGGCTCCTCGCTCTCCCGGTCCTTGCTGCCTCCCCTGCAGCAGCCTGAAGCAGGGGGAGGAAGACATCGGCCCTTAACTCATCCTCCGGTCATGGGCGGAAAGAATGCGACCTCGCGGGCTCCGGCGATGGCGGCGTCGGCCTTGACATGGGCACGGTCGATCGCGGCGCGGATGACCTTGGGATTGTCGAAGGCGTGGGCATATTCCTCGCCCCGCCCGGCGAGCCAGCCCATGAGGTCGTCGACGGTCGCGACCCCGACCGGCGGCTCGACGGTCTCCTCGGCCTTGCCGACGCGTTCGCGCACCCAGGCGAAATAAAGAATCTTCACGCTCATCGCTCCGTCCGCCCGGTTCGGCTCATTGCTCGATCAAATGGCGCACGCCGGCGCGGAAATAGTCGTATCCGGTGTAGAGCGTCACGATCGCCGAGATCCACAGCAGGGTGAGGCCCGTCACCGTGACGACCGGGACGATCTTGTCTCCCGCCTCCCCGGCCAGCAGAAATCCGATGGCGACGAGCTGCGCCGTCGTCTTCCATTTGGCGAGCCGGGTCACGGGAACGCTGACGCGCAGCTCGGCGAGGTATTCGCGCAGCCCTGACACCAGGATTTCCCGGCACAGAATGACGATGGCCGCCCACAGCGACCAGCCCTTGATGGTCTCGTCGGCCGCCAGCATCAACAGGCAGGACGAAACCAGCAGCTTATCGGCGATCGGGTCGAGCATGCGACCGAAGCTCGACTGCTGGCCGAGACTGCGGGCGAAGTAGCCGTCGAGGATATCCGTGATCCCCGCGGCGATGAAGATCGCGAGCGCCACCCAGCGCAGCCACAGCCCTCCTTGCAGGATGCTCTGCCAGTACATGCAGCCGACCACGATCGGTACGGCGACAATCCGCGCATAGGTCAGAAGGTTGGGGATGGCCAGAGGCCGTCCCCGCAGGGAATGTGAAGTGGCTGCATCCATGAAATCAACATAGACGCGCCGGAAGCCCGGCAACAGCCCTCGTCGGCAAGGAATTTTCCCGTCATCCTCAATAAAACGGCCTCATCGGTGCGCGGAGTCGTGGAAAAAGTCATAAATCCGTCGTGCGGTCTCGTCGCTGACGCCGGGAACCTGGCGCAGGTCGGCGATCGAGGCCCGTTCGATCGCCTTCAGGGTGCCGAAATGGCGCAACAGGGCGCGTTTGCGGGTCGGACCGATCCCGGCGATTTCCTGCAGGCCGGCCTCGCGGATGTCGCGGCTGCGCCGCTGGCGGTGCGAGCCGATGGCGAAACGATGGGCCTCGTCGCGCAGGCGCTCGACGAAATAGAGCACCGGATCGCGCGGCGGCAGCTTGAACGGCGGCCGGCCCGGCATGTGGAAGGTCTCGCGGCCGGCGTCGCGGTCCGGGCCCTTGGCGATGGCGGCCATCGCCACATCGGTGATGCCCAGCGCGGCCAGCGTTTCGCGCGCCGCATTGAGCTGCCCGGCCCCGCCATCGATGAGGACGAGGTCGGGCCAGGCGATGTCGTCGCGCTCGGCGGGTTGCGGCGCGCCGGCGTCATCGCGCTCCAGCGACGGCGGCGGCTCGATCGCGGGTTCGGCAGCGCCTTCGGCGGGCGCCCCCGGCCGGTCCGCGCCCGGCAGGTCGGAACCGGTTGCGGCGTGCTCCGGCGGTCGGGCGGCTGGGACGCCCGGAACGCCAGGGCGCGGCGCCTCGTGCAGCAGGCGCTTGAACCGGCGCTGCAGCACCTCGCGCATCATCCCGAAGTCGTCGCCCGGCGTCAGCTCCGCCGACCTGATGTTGAACTTGCGGTATTGGTTCTTACGCAGGCCCTCCGGCCCGGCGACGATCATGGCGCCGACCGCGTTGCTGCCCTGGATGTGGCTGTTGTCATAGACCTCGATGCGCCGCGGCGGCTGCGCCAGCCCGAAGCTCGACGCCAGTGCCGCCAGCAAGCGCTGCTGCGACGCCGCTTCGGCGAGCTTGCGCCCCAGCGCTTCGCGCGCATTGGCCAGCGCATGCTCGATGAGGTCGTGCTTCTCGCCCCGCTGCGGCACGCCGATCTCGATTTTGTGCCCGCTCTTGATCGAGAGCGCTTGCGCCAGCAGCCGGCAGTCCTCGGTCTGGTGCGACAGCAGGATCAGCCGCGGGCACGGCTTGTCGTCGTAGAACTGCGCGAGGAAGGCGCCCAGCACCTCCTCCGGCGGCAGCGTGCGGTCGGCGCGCGGAAAATAGGCGCGGTTGCCCCAGTTCTGCCCGGTGCGGAAGAAGAACACCTCGATGCAATTGAAGCCGCCGTCCTGGTGGATGGCGAAGACGTCGGCCTCCTCGACGCCGCGGGGGTTGATGCCCTGGCGCGCCTGCACCGCCGACAGGGCGGCGAGGCGGTCGCGCAAGGCGGCGGCGCGCTCGAAATCGAGCGCCGCGGCGGCGCGGTCCATCTCGGAGGCGAGTTCTTCCTTCACCGCCCGGCTCTTGCCCGACAGGAAGGTCTTCGCCTCCCGCACCAGCTCGTCATAATCGTGCCGGGAAATCTCGCCGGTGCACGGAGCCGCGCAGCGCTTGATCTGGAACAAGAGGCACGGCCGGGTTCGGCTCTCGAACACGGCGTCGGAGCAGGACCGGATCAGGAAGGCGCGCTCGAGCGCGGTGATGGTGCGGTTGACCGCATTGACCGCAGCGAACGGCCCGAAATAGTCGCCGTCGCGGTTGCGGGCGCCGCGGTGCTTGCAGATCTGGGACGGCCGCTCCCCGGCGGTGATGAGGATGTAGGGAAACGACTTGTCGTCGCGCAGCAAGACGTTGAAGCGCGGCCGCAGCCGCTTGATCAGGTTCGCTTCGAGCAGCAGCGCCTCGGTTTCGGTCGCGGTGGAGACGAACTCGATGGCCGAGGTCGCCGCCACCATGCGCGCGATGCGCGACACATGGCCGGTCGGCCGCGCATAGGCGAGGATGCGCTTCTTGAGGTTCTTGGCC
>DASYNT010000119.1:0-2182 GCA_036008405.1 Xanthobacteraceae bacterium | reverse complement strand
CGGGTTCGTGTAGTTCTCGGCGATGATCCGCGACCCCTGATACTGCGCCTGTGCGTACCAGGCGGCGTCCTCGGCGGGCACGTCGTCATGGAGGTAACCGATCTCCAGGCCGCGCGCTCCTGTGCGCCCGACTAGCTCGGCGGCGGCGATCAGCCGGTCCTCATCGTCGCTAGGCAGGTTCATCGATCCACCTGAAACGTTTGCTTCAGTTCATCGCGGCGGCGTCGCCACTGACCCGCGCCCTGCCCCGTCAGCCCGGCAGCGTGGCCGATAGCGCGCCAGGAGAACCCCTCAGCGCGGAGCCCGTCGATCGCGTCCGCGCACGCCTGGTCGGCGGCGTCGCGGACTCGCCACAGCGCGCCGAAGTTGTCGATGTCGGATCGCCCGACCCGGCGGCCGAGATTGCGGATCATGCGGGTGATCATCTGCGCAAACTCGTCGGTGTCGTACTGGCGCTCGCGGCGGCGGCCGCGCACCCGGCACAGATCCGAGCAGAACCGGCGGCGGCCGGGGGGCAGCGCCCGCCCGCACTCGGGCGCCGCGCACGTCACGGCGGCTCCCCGTCATCGGGCAGGGGAACGTCCTCCATCGGCCGGTAGGGCGTGCCGCCGTCGTCCACGAGGTAGGCGATGTCGTCGGCCATCTTGGCGAGCTACTCGGCGATCGAGACGAGCGCCATCGACCCGGCCAGGAAGGCGGCCTCGTGGCCCTGCTGACCGCCTCTCGCGATGTACGACCCGAGCGGGTCGCGGTCCTGATGGTCGGCGTAGCGCAGCACCGCTCTAGCGGCGTTGCGGGCCATCTCCAGCGCGGTCAGCTCGCGCGCCTCGCGCGGCCCGGCGTTCACGGCGCGTCCTCGGCGGCGAGATCGGCGAGGAGCGGGATCTCCGCGTCGAACTTGCCGCCCGCGAACTGGACCTCGATCCGGCCGGTGTCGCTGTCGATGCTGACCGCGATGGGCCGCACCGACTCGACTACCTGTTCGCGGGCGCGGTCCACCGCCGCGTTCAACTCGGCGGCCGAGCGGTTCATCTCGGATTGCAGATGATCAGAGAACCGGGCCATTTCGCCGGTCGCGGCGTCGTAGGCGGCCTTCCGCCCGGCCGCCGCGGCGTCGGTCGCCGCGCGGCGGTACACATCGACTAGCCGGTCCATGTCCTTGAGGGCCTCGTGCGCTTCGCGCAGCAGCGCGCGCAGCTCGTCAGCGGCGGCGCGCAGCTCGTCGGCATCGACTTCCTTCCGGCCGGTCATAGCAGCTCGCCTAGGTCGCGGAGCCCGGCCAGCGCGATCATGTCGGCCGAAACGTCGGCACCTAGCGCTACCATGCCCTCGATCACCTTCGCGAACTGGTCGTGGTCCACGGCGTTCGCGGCGCTCAGGCTGGGCGGGTCGATGCCGCCGTTTGCGGCGCGGATCGCGGCGAGCGCGTTTGTCACCTGATCGGCCCACTCGGCTTGCGGCTTGACCAGGAACCATTGGCCGGTCACGGCTCGTCGCCGTCGCCGGGCTCGTCCTCGCCGTCGTCCTCGCCGTCGCCCTCTGCTGGCACGTCGGCGGGGTCGTCGGGACTGTCCGGGTTCGCCATGTCGGCGAACATCTTGGTGATCTCGTCCTCCAGCTCCAGGTCGAGGGTCGTCTGACCGGAGCGGGCCTCCAGCGCTCGCCGTAGCAGCTTCTCGGCCGCGTCGAGATCGCCGGGAAGCAATACCTCGACGCGGCGAAACTCGACGGTCGCGATCTCGTCGCCGGTCTTGGCGTCCACCGTCACCCGGCGCGGCGCCACGATCGCGATCACCGCGCGCAGCCGCAGCGGCGCAGCGTTGAGCGCTTCGGCGACGAGCGCGCCCGCGATGTCAGACAGCCCGTTGCCCTCGCCCTTCGGCAGTACCGCCGTGTTTTTGACATCTGGCATGGGAGTGCTCCTCACTGGGGGTACTGGTCGTTGACGGCCTGGATTGCCGCGCTCTGGGCGCGCACCAGGTCGATCGAGCCGAGCGGGCCGCCGCGATAGGCGCGGTAGACGGCCCCCTGGATCTCGTGAGGCACCATCCGCCAGTGCTGGCCGCACATCAGCAGGCGGTTCGGAACCTGGAGCGGGCAGACTCGCACGGGGCACAGATGGTAGCCGGGTCTCGGTTTCACGGTCATCCTCCGCTCGGCCGCGCGCCACGCGGCGGCCAGG
>DASYNT010000118.1:0-6174 GCA_036008405.1 Xanthobacteraceae bacterium | reverse complement strand
CCGGCTGGAGGCGGGCCAGGCGGTCCGCATTCCGCCCCTCAAGGTCGACGCTCCCAAGCCGGCGGTCTCCGAGGCCGAGGAAAAGACGGCCGCGTTCCTGAAGTCGATCACGCTTTACGAGGACGCCGACGTCCTCGTCCTCGACAAGCCGATGGGGCTCGCGGTGCAGGGCGGCTCGGGCACCACGCGCCATCTCGACGGCATGCTCGAAGTGATGCGCGATCGCGCCGGCCAGCGCCCGCGCCTGGTGCATCGCCTCGACAAGGACACGTCGGGCTGCCTCTTGGTCGCCAAGACCCGTTTTGCGGCCTCGGCGCTGGCCAAGGTGTTCCGCTCCCGCGAGGCGCGCAAGATCTATTGGGCGCTGGTGGCGGGCGTGCCGAAGCCGCAGCAGGGCCGCATCAGCACGTTTCTGGCCAAGGAGGAGCGCGAGGACGAATCGGTGATGCGCATCGCCAGGCATGGCGAGGAGGGGGCGAGCCACGCGGTCACCTATTACGCCGTGGTCGAGACCTCGGCCCAGCAGCTCGCCTGGGTGTCGCTCAAGCCGGTCACCGGCCGGACCCACCAGTTGCGCGCCCACCTCGCGCATATCGATCATGCCATCGTCGGCGATCCCAAATACTTCAACAAGGAGAATTGGCAGCTGCCCGGCGGCATCCAGAACCGACTGCATCTGCTGGCGCGCCGCATCGCGGTGCCGCATCCGCGCGGCGGCGTCATCGACGTGACCGCGCCGCTGCCGCCGCATATGGTGCAGAGCTGGAACCTGCTCGGCCTCGACCTCAAGCGCTACGATCCGATCGTCGACGCGCCGGAGGAGTGATGCGCCGCCACGACCTGAATAAAGAGTGAGATTCCCATGGAGACGGCCACCGAATTCGAGCGCTGGGAACAGCGCTTCGCCGCGCCGGAATATGTTTTCGGCACCGAGCCCAATGCTTTCCTGAAATCGCAGGCGGAGATGCTGCCGAAGACCGGCAAGGCGCTCGCCATCGCCGACGGCGAGGGCCGCAACGGCGTCTGGCTCGCCGAGCAGGGGCTCGACGTCCTGTCGGTCGATTTCTCGCCGACGGCGCTGGCAAAGGCGCAGGCGCTGGCGCGGGAGCGCGGCGTTACCTTGCACACCCTGCAGGCCGATATCATCGCGTGGGAGTGGCCTGAGGCCGAGTTCGACATGGTCGTCGGGATTTTCTTCCAGTTTGTCGCGCCGGCGGAGCGCGCGGGTATCTTTGCCGGGATGCGCAAGGCGCTCAAGCCCGGCGGCCTCCTCCTCATCGAGGGCTATGGCCCCAAACAGCTCGAGTACAAGACGGGAGGGCCGTCGGAGCTCGAGAATCTCTACACCGAGGAGCTTCTCGGGAAGGAATTCGCCGGGTTCTCCGAGCTGACCATCAGGTCCTATGACAGCGTGATGAGCGAGGGTATCCGTCACGTCGGGATGGCCGCCCTGGTCGACCTGGTCGCGCGGAAATAGTGCGGCCGCGGCCCTTCGTGACGGTGACGTGACGCGAGGGACAGCTTCCGCCGATCGGGTGGCTCCAATCGGGTGCTGCAACTTGCGGGGCCAAGCCAATGCGCTAATCTGTCCCGGCCCAGGGGAATCAACGAGGTGATGCCATGAACAAGCTCGTCGCGTTTTATGCTGCCGCGGTCTGCGCCGGCGTCATGTTCTGCGCTGCTCCCGCGAGTGCGCTGAGCCTGAAGGCCTGCAACGAGGAATGGAACGGGATGAAGACGGCCGGCACGGTCGGCGACAAGAAATACGCCGACTTCCGCAAGGAATGCCTCGCCCGCACGGCCGCGGCGCCCGCTGCGGCGCCTGCCGCTCCGGCCCCCACCGCGGCCGCCAAGCCGGCTGCGCCAGCAGCAGCCGGCGCCGCCGGCGGCGCCGTGTTTCCCTCCGCCGTGTCGACGAAGTATTCAAGCGAGTCGGCCGGCAAGGCGCGGATGCACACCTGTCTCGATCAGTACAATGCCAACAAGGCCAGCAACGGCAATGGCGGCCTGAATTGGATCCAGAAGGGCGGCGGCTACTACAGCCAGTGCAATGCCAAACTGAAAAGCTGAGCCGTCGCAGGGATAGCATTCCAGGTCATTTCTGAGCCACCTCCGCGCGGCGCGGTCCGGTTTTTCGGATCGCCCGCGCGGAGCCGTTTTCGAGGCGCCGTCTTCTCCCTCCCCCGCTTCGGCCGGCTTCGGGTAGGGCAGGGTGGGGTTCTTTCTTCCTTCGATCGACGGTGCCCGTGGCCCCCACCCGACCTCGCTTCGCTCGGCCACCCTCCCCGAAGCCGCGGAGGGAGAAGAACTCTCGCTTTCGCGATCGAGCCCGCCGCTTGTCGCCTGCCGGGGGCTGCCGTACAACGCCGCACCAAACGACCCGCGCATCCGTTGCGGACCAACACAATGTCCGGCAGCGCGGCCGGCATCGCGGAGGAGATATGGCCAAAGCAGCGGCGAACAAGCCGGCCGGGAGGGCGAGCCGATCGAACGGCCGCTCTTACCAGGACATCCTCTACGAGGTGAAGGACCAGGTGGCCTGGGTCACCATCAACCGACCGCGCGTGCTCAATGCGTTCCGCGAGCAGTCGCTCGACGAGATGATCGACGCGCTCAAATCGACCCGCGACGACCCCTCCATCGCCTGCGCCGTCGTCACCGGCGCCGGCGACAAGTCGTTCTCCGCGGGCGGCGATTTCTACGCCATGAAGCGGCTCAACTGGACCAATGCGGCGATGTGGAACGACCGCATGCAGGGCCTCGCCATGACCATCCGCGGCCTGCCGATCCCGGTGATCGCCATGGTCAATGGCTGGTGCATGGGCGGCGGGCACGAACTCGCGTTGTGGTGCGATCTCGTCATCGCTTCGGACAATGCCGTGCTGGGCCAGACCGGCGCCAAGGTCGGCGCCTGCCCGACCGTCGGCGCGACGCAATATCTGCCGCGCATCATCGGCGAGCGCCTCGCCCGCGAGATGATCTTCTGCGCCCGCCGCTTCACCGCCGCGGAAGCGGTGGAGATCGGCCTCATCAACAAATGCGTGGCGCAGAAGGACCTGCTGCCGGAAACCTTGAAGTGGTGCGAGACCATCAAGGGCCACAGCCCGCAGACGCTGCGCATGACCAAGAAGAGCCTCAACTTCGAATCCGATCTGCTCTACGCGTCCTGGCAGCACGGCATGGAGCTGCTCGCCCATGTCTGGGGCTCGGAGGAAAGCCTCGAAGGCATGAACGCGTTCCTCCAAGGCCGCAAGCCGGACTTCCAGAAGTTCCGCATGCGCAACAAGCAGGAGCTCGAGTCCTATCTCGACGGCTGCGCGCAAGACCTCAATGCGCCCCCCTCCATGCGCAAGGGCAGCAACAGGGCCGGCGGCAAAGCCGGCGGCAAGGTCAAGGCCGCTTCATGAGCGATCCGGGCGACGGCGCGTTGAGCGGCGTCCGCGTGCTCGACCTCACCCGCGTTCTCGCCGGCCCGCTATGCGCCATGATGCTCGGCGACATGGGCGCCGACGTCATCAAGGTCGAGCCGCCCGGCGGCGACGACACCCGCCGCTGGGGGCCGCCCTTTGCCGGCGGCGAGTCCGCCTATTTTCTCGGTGCCAACCGCAACAAGCGCTCGATGACCCTCGACATGGCGGGGCCGGCCGGCCAGAAAGTGCTCGCCGGCCTGATCGAAAAATCCGATGTGGTCATCGACAATTTCAAGCCAGGCACCTTGCTGAAATGGGGCTTCACCGACGCCTGGTTCGAAGCCCAAGCGCCGCGGGCGGTGCGCTGCTCCATCACCGGCTACGGCTCGAGCGGCCCCAAGGCGGCGCTGCCCGGCTATGATTTCGTGCTCCAGGCCGAGTCCGGGCTGATGAGCATATGCGGCGATCCCGCCGGCACGCCGACCAAATACGGCGTCGCCATCGTCGATGTCTGCACCGGCATGCTGGCCTGCAACGGCATTCTCGCCGCGCTCAACGCGCGCCAGGCGACCGGGCGCGGCCAGAAGGTCGAATTATCGCTGTTCGAGACCTCGCTGCTGATGCTGATCAATGTCGCTTCCAACGTGCTGGTCGCCGGACGCGGCGGCGGGCGGTTCGGCAACGGCCATCCGAGCCTCGTGCCCTACACCACCTATCATGCGCGCGACGCCATGATCGCGCTCGCGGTCGGCAACGAGCCCCAGTTCGTCAAATGCGCCGCGGTGCTCGGCCATCCCGAATGGGCCGGGGATCCGCGCTTCAATACCAATCGCGCCCGGGTGGAAAATCGCGATCTGGTCGACGGCGCCATCGCGGCGGCGCTCGCCGGCGACACCGCCGATGCCTGGATCGCCAAGCTCAAGGCGGTGGGCGTGCCGAGCGGCCGGATCAACACGGCGGCGGAGGCGCTCGCCGATCCGCACACGGCGGCGCGGCACATGATCGAGACGGTGGTGCACCCCACCGTCGGCGAACTGAAGCTGGTGGGGATGCCCTACAAGTTCTCGGACACCCCCGCCGCGGTGCGCCGGCCGCCGCCGCTGCTCGGCGAGCACACCGAGGAAATCCTCGCCGAGGCGCTCGGCCTCGACGCGGCCGGCATCGCCGCGCTGCGCAGCGCGAAGGTGATCTGATGTTCGCACCATGCTTGACTCCCTCTCCCGCTTGCGGGGGAGGGCTGGGGAGGGGACGCGCGCCGCTCGCGCCGAGCTACGGAAAGGGCAAGAAAAAGTCCGTAGCCCTTGAAGCGGTCGCCGGTGCGCTTGGAAGGTCAAGCAGCTCCCTCCCCAGCTCCCCCGGCCCGTCTGCGCAGGCGGGGGAGGGAACCCCATGAAGCGCGGCCATCTCGGCATCGCGGTGATCGGCGCGGGGCGCATCGGCACGCTGCGGGCGCGGCTCGCGGCAAAGCACCCGGCAGTGGGCTTCCTCGCCATCGCCGACCGCGATGCCGCCCGCGCCGAGGCGCTGGCCGACGCCGCCGGCGCGGACCTGCATTCGGACGACAACGATGCGATGATCGCCGATCCGCGGGTGACCGCGGTGATCGTATCGACCCCGGAGCAGGAGCACGTCGCCCCCGTCTGCACGGCGCTGGCACTGGGCAAGCCGGTGCTGGTGGAGAAACCGTTGGCGCTCACGCTCGACGGCGCCGACGCGATCCTCGCCGCCGCCCGCGGCCGCGACCTGCGGGTCGGCTACAGCCGGCGCTACAAGGAATGCTTCCTGCGCGCCAAGGAGCAGATGCTGCACGGCAGGCTCGGCAAGGTCGTGGGCGGCACCGCGCGGGTCTACAATTCGCGCGCCCAGGCGTTCGCCATCCTGGCGCGCGATCCCCATGCGACCCCGGTGCTCGACGTGCTCACCTATTACGTCGATCTGATGTGCTGGTTTCTCGACGCCAACCGCCCGGTAGAGGTGGTCGCGCGCGGCCAGCACGGCATCTTCAAGGCGGCCGGCTTCGGCGCCCATGACGTGACCTGGGCGATCGTGACCTTCGCCGACGGCGCGGTGATCAATCTCGGCGTCAGCTACGCCCTGCCGGCGCGCTATCCGACGCTCGGCCAGTCCGACCGGGTCGAACTGCTCGGCACCGAAGGCACCATGATCATCGACGATGATCACATGGACCATCTGCTGTTCTCGGAGAAGGGCATCCCCCACGCCTATGTGCCCGGCCACGCCGTCGACATGGCGTTCCTCGGCAGCAACACCGCGGGCGACTGGGCGGTCGGCAATTTCTGGGGACCGCTCGGCAACGAGACCCGCGCCTGGCTCGACTGTCTCGCCACCGGCGAGCCCACCGTGCATACGACGCCGGAACAGGCCCGCATCAATCTCGAAACCACCATCGCCATCGAGCGCGCAGTCGCGACCGGCCTGCCGGTGCGCCTGCCGCTGGAGGGGTGAGCCCCAAGTTTATTTCTCAAGATGTACATTCATTTTACGTTGAATTATCATCAATTGCATATAGATACCAACAGTTTTTCAATCTGTGAAAACGGTAACCCACGGACACGCCGGTGTCTTCGACGCCCAGTATAATTGATACACTATTCACGCCGGTGCCGTAATTACTCACCCCGTGTGGGCTGGTCGCGGGCCGGCTGCCTGGCTGGCGGGTAGTGCCAGGGCGTCGCGGATGGCGGTGAGAGCGTTGCGGCTGTTGCGGCGGCCGGTTTCGACAATTGAGCAGAGAGCGGCGTAG
>DASYNT010000117.1:0-10824 GCA_036008405.1 Xanthobacteraceae bacterium | reverse complement strand
GCAGCTGGTTGGTGTCCTTGCGCAGCTCGAGGACCCTGGCCGCATCGGCATTTCCGCCGTCCGCCTCGATCTGAAGCCTCAACAGGGCAAGGCTGAAAACCGCCAGATTGAGGCCGGAGAACAGGGCGGACTGAACGATGCAGGCCACGATGCCCGACCAGATCCAGTAGCTCGGGATGGAAGACATGGATTGCACCGGCGTTGGATTTCAAAGCATGAGCGTTGGGCGAAGGCGAAACGCGCCGGCGGCGGCCGAGCGGATCGCCCCCGACACCGTGTCTAGCTACGGCGCGGAGGATATGTCTGGAGAATGACAGTTTGATTTGCGCCGCGGTGCCCGCTCGCCGCACCGGTCAAAAACGCACCACGGAGGAACCGGAATTCACGGAAATCCCTGCCGATCCGGCGGCGATGAATTCGCTCTCAGTTTGGTTGTATCCCTGCCGCCTTGACCACGGTGGCGATGGTTGCGATCTCGGCCTTGACATAGGCGTCGAACGCCGCCGGCGTCATCGTCATGGGAGCGGCGCCGAGCTTTCTCAAGTTGTCCGCGACCGCCTTGTCGGCGAGCGCCTTGGCGGCGGCGTCGTGGAGGCGCACGACGATGTCGCGCGGCGTCGCCGCCGGGGCGAACAGGCCGATCCAGAACACGTAGTCCGAATTCGGATAGCCCGCCTCGAGCGTGGTCGGGATGTCCGGCAGCACGTCGCTGCGCGTGAGGCCCGACACCGCGAGGCCGCGAACCTCGTTGCTCTCGATCAGCGGCACCGCGGAGAGGATCGGCGCGAAATAGAAGTCGATACGATTGCCGAGGATTTCCCGCAGCGCCTCCGGCGCGCCCTTGAACGGGACATGCACGGCTTCGAAACCCGCGCTCAGGCGGAAGCGCTCCGCATTGAGATGGGTCGCGGCGCCGACGCCGCCGGAACCGTAGGTGAGCGAGCCCGGCTTGGCCTTGCCGGCGGCGACCAGCTCCTGGATCGTCTTGAAGCGCGGCGGCGGCACCACGAGGACGTTGGGAAACTGGGCCAGCGGAATGATCGCGGCGAAGTCGCGCACGGTGTCGTAAGGCAGCTTCGAATAGGTGGAGGGGGTGATCGTGTGGACGGAGGAATTGACCAGGAGCGTATAGCCGTCGGGCTCCGCCTTGGCGACCGCGGCCATGCCGATGGTGCCGCCGGCGCCGGCCCGGCTCTCGAACACGATCGATTGCCCGATCTGCCGCGACACATTGTCGAACACCGGGCGCGCTACCGCGTCGACCGCGCTGCCGGGCGGGAACGGCGAGATCAGGCGGATCGCCTGCTTGGTCGGCCATGCCTGTCCGTGGGCATTGCCGGCGAGCGCGACCGCCAGGAGGGCTCCCAGGATTGAACGGCGTTTCATTGGGCACCCTCTCATGGTTCCGCGTCGCGGCGGCTGCCGCGGACCGGCAAATAATGCCTCCCGCGCCGCCGGCTTGCAAACCCGCCACAAAAAGAAAAGGCCGGCCCTGGGGGGGGCCGGGCCGGCAGTCGAACGCGTACGGACGTTTCGTTTGCAGTTCGTCCTCAGCCGCGGGCGCCGCGACCGGTATCGACGCGATGCTCCATCGGCAGCACGATCACCTTGGTGCCGACATTGACGCGGCTGTAGAGGTCGATGACGTCTTCGTTGACCAGGCGGATGCAGCCCGACGACACGCGTCCGCCGATGGTGGTGGGGGCATTGGTGCCGTGGATGCGGTAGACGGTGCCGCCGAGATACATGGCGCGCGCGCCGAGCGGATTTTCGGGGCCACCGGCCATGAAGCGCGGCAAATAGGGCTGCCGCTGCACCATTTCGGGGGGCGGGGTCCAATCCGGCCATTCGGCCTTGCGGGTCACCGTCTCGGTTCCCGACCAGGTGAAGCCCTCGCGGCCGACGCCGATGCCGTAGCGGATCGCCTTGCCGTTGCCGAGCACGTAGTAGAGGTAGGTGTGGGGCGTATCGACGATCACGGTGCCGGCGGCTTCGCGGGTCGGATATTCCACGACCTGGCGGCGGAACCGGTCGGACTGCGCGCTGCCGTCGAAGGAGTCGCCCGGCGCCGTCGCGGCCGGAGGATAGGACGGCTGCTGGCCGAACGGAAACAGTCCGAACGGATTGGCCGAGGCCGCGGTGGCGATGAATGCGGCGGCAAGCGCTGTAGCGAGACCAAGGCAGCGGCTGGATGATTTGCGCGACATGGCGACCCCCTCTTGTTCCATGCCTATTTGTCGCCGCAGGCATGGAAACGGTTCGAAGGCCGGCCGGAGGAATTTAAGAAAAGTTTAAGAAAAATCGCCCGCACCGCCGCAAGGTCGCTCCGGGGCGCCGGATAAGCCGCTGATATTTAGACCTATTTCATGGGCTCGGCGGGGTGCGGCGCGGCGCAAGCTTTCATCAAGCCTAAACCGAAATCGGTCGCTCAGGACGGCGCTTCGGCCGGTCGATCTCCATCTTCGCGCGCCTTCCGACGCTCCTCGTGCCACCCCACCACGGCGTCGGGCGCCGAATCGGTCGAAGCAAAATAAGGCTTGATGTCGATCAGCGGCGTGCCGTCGAGGCAGTCGAGGCCGACCACGGACAGCCTGGCGCCGTCGACCCTGACGAGGCGCGCCACGCTCAGCGCGATAGGGTTCGGCCGCCCCGGCGAGCGCAGCGCGAAGGTGCCGCGCTGCTCGCCATAATGGTGCGGCTTCTGCAAAACGAGATCCCGGCGCGACTTGTCCATCCAATAAAGGACGAGGAGGTGCGAGCAGGTCTCGACGCCGGCGAGCGCCGCGGCAAAGCGGGGGTCGATTTCAAGCGTGCACACGGCTTGGGATTCGCGGGCATTCTTGGGGCACTGGTCGCGCCGGGTCCACGGCGTCCGAATCCTGCCGATGAAATAGAGGTGGGCGTCGGACGTCTCCGGCAGCGCGACCGCGACCTCGCCCTCCCGGATCCCGAAATCATCCGCCATGCCGTGCTCCTTCGCTTCGTCCGCGGCCAACCTAGAGCATGAACCCGGCGGAGACGCAGGGTTTTCGGTGCCTCGGCTGGGAGCGGCGATTTTAAGAAAACAACCCCATGCAAAGTACATCGACGGTAATATGGTGTGGATACAAGGGTGCACGAGAATGAATCGCGACCTTGAAATTACATAAAGATATCTTTATGTGTTGCGGGTGCCATTTTGGTCCGCCGCCCATTTGGGAAGAATCCCACGATGACTACGCAGATTGCCTTCGACGACATGAATGCCACGCTCAAGGCTGCGGGGGAGGAGACGCGGTTGCGCATCCTTGCCCTGCTCGACGGGGCCGAGCTGACCGTGTCGGAACTCACCGAGATTCTACGACAGTCGCAGCCGCGGATTTCCCGCCACCTCAAGCTGCTCGCCGAGGCGCACCTAGTGGAGCGCTTTCGCGAGGGCTCGTGGGCGTTTTTCCGCGGCGTCGAGCATGGCGCCGCGGCCGAGCTGGTGCGCAAGCTGGTGGAGCGGCTCGATCCCGCCGACCCCGTCATCGCCCGCGACCACGAGCGGCTCGCCGGGGTGCGGGCGGCCCGGGTCGCGGCGGCGCAGGATTATTTCCGCGGCCACGCAGCCGAATGGGACCGCATCCGCCGCCTCCATGCCGCCGATGAGGCGGTCGAAGCGGAAATCCGCGCCATGCTGCGCGACCGTCCGTTCCGCTCGTTGCTCGATCTCGGCACCGGAACCGGGCGCATCCTCGAGCTGTTCGGGCCGGAAATCGAGCGCGGCCTCGGCATCGATCTCAACCACGACATGCTGGCGTTCGCCCGCAGCCGGCTCGATCATGCCGGGATCAAGAATTGCAGCGTCAGGCAGGGCGACATTTTCGACCTGTCGGTGCCGCGCGATTCCTTCGATGTGGTCATCATCCACCAGGTGCTGCACTTCCTCGACGACGGCGGCCGCGCCATCCGCGAGGCGGCGCGGGTGCTGCGCCCCAATGGCAGGCTGCTGGTGGTCGACTTCGCCCCCCACGGTCTCGAATTCCTGCGCGACGAGCATGCCCATCGCCGGCTCGGCTTTGCGCCGGAGACGGTGACGCAGTGGATGGAGCAGGCCGGGCTCGAAGGCGTGGTCCATCGCAGCCTCGCGCCGGAGCCGGGCTCGGACGGCAAGATCGCGGTCTCGCTGTGGCTCGCGCGCGATCCGCGCCTCGTCCTCGCCGGCCAGCGCGAGGTCGCGTGATGGAGCTCGCCCCGCCGCCGCGCGCCAGCCGGTTCCAGCACCCCGAGCGGCGCATCCGCGTCTCCTTCGAGTTCTTTCCGCCCAAGACCGGCGAGATGGAGAAGGCGCTGTGGGAGGCGATCGCTCGGCTGGCGCCGCTGGCGCCGTCGTTCGTGTCGGTCACCTACGGGGCCGGCGGCTCGACCCGCGAGCGCACCCACGCGACGGTGAAGCGGATCATCGCCGAAACGGCGCTGGCGCCTGCCGCCCATCTCACCTGCGTCGCCGCCAGCCGCGCCGAGGTCGATGCGGTGATCCAGTCCTATGTGGCGGCGGGCGTGCGGCACATCGTTGCCCTGCGCGGCGATCCGGTCGGCGGGCTCGGCGAGCGCTACGCGCCGCACCCGTCGGGCTATCGCAATGCCGCCGATCTCGTCGCCGGCATCAAGCGCCACGCCGGCATCGAGGTTTCGGTATCGGCCTATCCGGAAAAGCATCCCGACAGCGCGTCGGTGGATGCCGACATCGACATGCTGGCCGCCAAGGTCGATGCCGGCGCCAGCCGCGCCATCACCCAGTTCTTCTTCGACAGTGAGCACTATTTCCGCTACCTCGATCGCGTCCGCGCCCGCGGCATCGCCATTCCCATCGTGCCGGGCATCCTGCCGGTGCAGAATTTCAAGCAGACGCGCGCCTTCGCCGAGCGCTGCGGCACCAGCGTGCCGGGCTGGCTCGCCGACCGCTTCGCCGGCCTCGACGCCGACGCGGCGACGCGAAAGCTGATCGCCGCCGCGGTCGCCGCCGAGCAGGTGCTCGACCTCGTCGACCGCGGCGTCACCGACTTTCATTTCTACACCATGAACCGTGCCGATCTCGTCTACGCCATCTGCCATCTGCTCGGCGTGCGGGCCCAGCCGGTGGAGCAGGCGGCGTGAGATCGGCCGATGGGGGCGATGGACCGCGTCCGCGCGATGTCGGCCGGCAAATCCGTCGATTGATTTTTGATCGGGTGATGACGTGACTGCAGGGAAATCGCCTAAGCCATCCGAGGTCGAGACCGCGCTGCGAAGCCGCGCCGCGGAGGCGATCCTGGTGCTCGACGGCGCCATGGGCACCGAGATCCAGAGGCTCGAGCTCGGCGAGGCCGGCTATCGCGGCGCTCGCTTTGCCGATTGGCCGAGCGACCTGCGCGGCAACAACGACATCCTGATATTATCGCAGCCCGATGCGGTGCGCGCGCTTCATCTCGCCTATTTCCGCGCCGGCTCCGACATCGTCTCCACCAATACGTTCTCGTCGACGAGGATCGCCCAGGCCGATTACGGCGCCCAGGACCTGGTCGCCGAGCTCAACGTCACCGGGGCGCGCCTCGCCAGGGAGGCTGCCGCCATCGCCGCGCGCGAGGACGGCCGGCCGCGTTTCGTCGCCGGCGCCATCGGTCCCACCAACCGCACCGCCTCGATCTCTCCCGACGTCGGCAATCCCGGCTTTCGCGCCATCAGCTTCGACGAGTTGCGCGAGGCCTATGGCGAGCAGGCCAAGGGCCTGCTCGAGGGCGGCGCCGACCTGCTGCTGCTGGAGACGGTGTTCGACACCCTCAACGCCAAGGCGGCGCTGTTTGCCATCGCCGAGCTGTTCGAGGCGCGCGGCGGCTCGGTCCCGGTCATGATATCCGGCACCATCACCGACCTGTCGGGCCGCATGCTGTCGGGCCAGACGCCGGAGGCGTTCTGGATTTCGGTGCGCCATGCCGCGCCGTTCTCCATCGGGCTCAACTGCGCGCTCGGCGCCAAGGAGATGCGCGCCCATATCGCCGATCTCGCCCGCGTCGCCGATACCCTGATCTGCGCCTATCCCAATGCCGGCCTGCCCAACGAGTTCGGCCTCTACGACGAGAGCCCCGAATACATGGCGGGGCTGCTCGCCGAGTTCGCCGAGGCCGGTCTCGTCAACATCGTCGGCGGCTGCTGCGGCACCACGCCCGACCACATCCGCGCCATCGCCGATGCGGTACGCGGCAAGCCGCCGCGGCGGCCGCCGCAGCCGCCGCGCGGCCTGCGCCTTTCCGGGCTGGAGCCGTTCGTGCTCACGCCGGCCATCCCGTTCGTCAACGTGGGCGAGCGCACCAACGTCACCGGCTCGGCCCGGTTCCGCAAGCTCATCACCGCCGGCGACTATCCGGCCGCACTGTCGGTCGCGCGCGACCAGGTCGAAAACGGTGCCCAGGTGATCGACATCAACATGGACGAGGGCCTGCTCGATTCCGAGCATGCCATGACGACCTTCCTCAACCTCGTCGCCGCCGAGCCGGACATCGCCAAGGTCCCGGTGATGGTGGACTCGTCCAAGTTCAAGGTGATCGAGGCCGGGCTCAAATGCATCCAGGGCAAGTCGATCGTCAATTCGATCTCGCTCAAGGAAGGCGAAGCCGAATTCATCCGGCAGGCGCGGATCGTGCGCCGGCACGGCGCCGCGGTGGTGGTGATGGCGTTCGACGAGCAGGGCCAGGCCGACACGCTCGCGCGCAAGACCATGATCTGCAAGCGCGCCTACGATATCCTGGTCGATATCGTGGGCTTTTCGACCGACGACATCATCTTCGACCCCAACATCTTTGCGATCGCCACCGGCATCGAGGAGCACAACGGCTACGGGGTCGCCTACATCGAAGCGGCGCGGTGGATCAGGGAAAATCTCCCGGGCGCCCACGTCTCCGGCGGCGTCTCCAACCTCTCCTTCGCGTTTCGCGGCAATGAGGAGGTGCGCGAGGCGATGCATTCGGTGTTCCTCTATCACGCCATCAAGGCGGGGATGGACATGGGCATCGTCAATGCCGGGCAGATGGCGGTCTATGACGACATCGAGCCGGAGTTGCGGGAGTCCTGCGAGGATGTCGTGCTCGACCGCCGCGCCGATGCCGCCGACCGCCTGCTCGCCATCGCCGGCCGCTATCGCGGCCAGGGCCGCGACGCCAAGGCCGCCGACCTCGCCTGGCGCGAATGGCCGGTCGACAAGCGCCTCGCCCATGCGCTGGTCCACGGCATCGCCGACTTCATCGAAACCGACGTGGAGAGCGCCCGGCAGGGCGCCGCGCGGCCGCTCGACGTGATCGAAGGCCCGCTGATGGCGGGCATGAACGTGGTCGGCGACCTGTTCGGCTCGGGCAAGATGTTCCTGCCCCAGGTCGTCAAGTCGGCGCGGGTGATGAAGCAGGCGGTCGCCTATCTGATGCCCTACATGGAGCAGGAGAAGGCCGGCGGGGGGCGCGGGCGCGGCGCCGGGCGGATCGTGCTCGCCACCGTCAAGGGCGACGTCCACGACATCGGCAAGAACATCGTCGGCGTCGTGCTCCAATGCAACAATTACGAGGTGATCGACCTCGGCGTCATGGTTCCGGCGGCGAAGATCCTGGAGGTTGCGAAGGCCGAAGACGCCGACATCATCGGGCTGTCCGGCCTGATCACGCCGTCGCTCGACGAGATGTGCCATGTCGCAGCCGAGATGGAGCGGCAGGGCTTCGCCACGCCGCTGCTGATCGGCGGCGCCACCACCAGCCGGGTGCACACCGCGGTCAAGATTCATCCGAACTACCGGAGCGGCCAGGCGGTGTATGTGAACGACGCCAGCCGCGCGGTCGGCGTGACCTCGGCGCTCATTTCGGGCGAGCAGCGCGCCTTCTATGTCGCCGATGTGCGCGCCGAATATGCGCGCATCGCCGAGACCCATGCCCGCGGCGAGGAGAACAAGCGCCGCGTCAAGCTCGGCGCCGCGCGGGCCAACGCCCTTACGCTCGACTGGAACGGCAGCTACGTTCCGACCCCGCCGCGGACCCGCGGAGTGACCGTGCTGCCGCACTTTCCGCTGGCCGAGCTCGTGCCCTTCATCGACTGGTCGCCGTTCTTCTCCACCTGGGAACTGACGGGCAAATATCCCGCCATTCTCGACGACGACAAATACGGCGCCGCGGCGCGCGCGCTGTTCGACGATGCGCAGGCGATGCTCGCCAGGATCGTCGGCGAGCGCTGGTTCGATGCCCGCGCCGTCGCCGGCTTCTGGCCGGCCAATGCGGAGGGCGACGATATCCTCGTCTATGGCGAGGAGACCCGCGAACGGCCGATCGCGGTGCTGCATACGCTGCGCCAGCAGCTCGCTCGCCGCGAAGGCCGCGCCAATGTGGCGCTGTCGGATTTCATCGCCCCGCGTGCGAGCGGCATCGCCGACTATATCGGCGCCTTCATCGTCACCGCGGGAATCGGCGAGGACGACATCGCGAACCGCTTCAAGGGCGCCAATGACGACTATTCCTCGATCATGGTGAAGGCGCTGGCGGACCGCCTCGCCGAGGCCTTCGCCGAGTGCCTGCACGCCCGGGTGCGCCGCGAGCTGTGGGCCTATGCGGCCGACGAGACGCTGCCGCCACACGAACTCATCGGCGAGAAATACCGCGGCATCCGCCCGGCGCCGGGCTACCCGGCCCAGCCCGACCACACCGAGAAGGCGGCGCTGTTCGACCTGCTCGGCGGCGAGGCGGCGACCGGGGTCAAGCTCACCGAGAGCTTCGCCATGTGGCCCGGCGCCTCGGTGTGCGGCCTCTATTTCAGCCACCCCCAGAGCCACTATTTCGGCGTCGGCAAGGTCGAGCGCGACCAGGTCGAAGACTACGCCATGCGCAAGGGCTGGAGCCCGGAGGAGGCGGAGAAGTGGCTGGCGCCGATCCTCAATTACGACCCGGCGCCACTCCGCCGCGCGGCGGCGGAGTGAGAGCGTCGGTGAGGGCGGCGGAGTGAGGTGAAGGCGGGACACGCGGCATCTTCAGACGCCGCATAACAAGGTAGTGTCTCGGTCTGAAATTCTGATTGCATCGTTCGTCGCGCCGCACAGTTTTAGCGGCAATCTGATGTGAATGATCCGCCGCCTTTGACCCGATTCGGCCGCGGGGCAAAAAAACACGATGCAGTGCACCAACCGAACGAGACCTTATGGAACTGTTCGGCGCCTATCAACGGATCAGTCCCGCTTTGTGCCAGAGAACTTCACCACCTTCGCTCATTTCTCTGTTTCCTCCGCGATGAACTTGCCGAACTCGGCGGGTGAACTGGCAAACGCTGTGGAGCCAAGTCAGCAATACTCGCCTTCATGTTTGGTCCGGCTGGGAGTACGTTGACCTCCTTGTTCAGCGATGATTCCCGCTGGCGTGGTTTTGGGTGCACCGATCCCGTTTGGGACGCCAGCTGCCTGCCAGCGGGTTGCGCCCACCGCGAGGACCTTTTATCCGTTCTTGGCCCACAGCAGAAAGGCCGCCGGTGCTTGCCCTTTCCTCATTCCGCGGCGACAGCGTGCGTCATCTGCGGCTCGTGCTCATAGCGGAGGTCCGCCGGGGGATCGAGCCGGTGCTTGAGCAGGCGGTCGATCTTGTCGAGATAGAGATAGACGACCGGGGTGATATAGAGCGTCAGCAGCTGCGACACCAGCAGGCCGCCCACCACCGCGACACCGAGCGGCTGGCGCAATTCGGAGCCCGCGCCGGCCCCGAGCGCGATCGGCAGTGCGCCGAAGATCGCCGCGAACGTCGTCATCATGATCGGCCGGAAGCGCAACAGGCAGGCCTCGCGGATCGCCTCGTCGGCCGACATGCCGACGGCCCGGCGCTGAATGGCGAAATCGATCATCATGATGGCGTTCTTCTTCACGATGCCGACCAGCATGACGATGCCGATCATAGCAGTGATCGACAGGTCCATCTTGAACATCATCAGCACGATGAGCGCGCCGACGCCGGCCGACGGCAGGCCCGAGAGGATGGTGATCGGATGGATGAAGCTCTCATAGAGAATCCCGAGCACGACGAAAGCAGCGAACACCGCGGCCAGCACCAGCACGCCCTGACCCTTGAGCGAATCCTCGAAGATTTGCGCGTTGCCGACGAAACCGGAGGCAATCGAGACCGGTAGATGCTGCTCCTGTTCGATCTCACGGATGGCATCGACGGCCTGGCCGAGCGAAAAACCGGGAACCATGCTAAAGAAGATCGTCATCGCCGGCTGCTGGCCCTGATGATTGACCTGCAGCGCACCGATGCTCGGTGCGAACCGGGTCACTGCGGACAACGGCACGACCGGGCCGGTCGGCGCATTCGCGCCAGAGACACCGGAGCCAGGGGCGGGAGCAGCGCCGCCGGCAGTGACCTGTCCGTTGAGGTTCGTCTTGAGGAACAGCTTGCGCAGCCCAGTGGGGTCGGCCTGAATTTCCGGGTCGCACTCCAGGATCACGTAATAGTCGTTGATCGCGGTGTACATCGACGCCACCTGTCTGGCGCCGAAGCAATCATAGAGTTCCTGGCGGATCTGATCCTGGGTCAGACCGTAGAACGCGGCCCGCTTGCGGTCGATCTCGATCCTCATCTGGGGATTTTTGATATAGAGATCGCTGGTGACGTCGCGCAGGCCCGGAACCTTTGCGATCTTCTCCAGCATTTCCGGCCCGACCTTGTAAAGGGTCTCGGTATCACTTGATTGCAGCGTGTACTGGAATGAACTCTTGCCGATGCGGCCGCCGATATTGATGTTCTGGACGGCCGCGAAATAGGCCGCCGTGCCGACAAAGGAATTCCCTTTGGGGCGCAGCCGCTGCAGGACCACGCC
>DASYNT010000116.1:0-14003 GCA_036008405.1 Xanthobacteraceae bacterium | reverse complement strand
CGGGGCGCTGTGCGTAGTGGCCGTCTTCCATGCAGTTGCCCAGGAGGAAACGCCTCCCGCGGCCCCTTCCGCTGGGCCCGCTGGAGCGCCACCGGCGGGCACGTCCGAGACGCCGCCAGCAGCCGGACCGGAACGGGAAATCCCTGCAATTACCGTGAATGCTCCCAAGCGGACCGCGGCGAAGCCGGCGGGGCAAAAACCGGGGCGGCTGCTGCAAAATCGAACGCCGGTCCAAGCCCAGAACCAGGTGCAGAACCAGACCGCGAGCGACGAAGGTCCGACCGCCGACCCGACCGCTTTCGAGAAGACAACGCTTTCGCTGAACGCGGCACGGGAGAACCTGCAGCCTAAGATCGGCGCCTCGACCTACACCATGAATCGCGAAGCCATCGAATCGCTTCCGCAGGGCGACAACACGCCGGCGGACAAGGTTATTCTTCAGATGCCCGGGGTTTCCTACGATTCTGCCGCCAGCAATCCCAGCTATCACGTGCGCAACGAGTACGCGAACACCCAGACCCGGATAAACGGGATTCTGCTCCCCGAGGGCGTTTCCGGGCTCGGCCCGATCTTGGAGAGCAGCTTCGTCGGCAGCCTGACCCTCCTCACCGGCACCCTGCCGGCCCAATACGGGCTGCGCACGGCGGGCGTGTTCGACATGACGACACGCAGCTTCTTCAACAATGGCGGCAGCGTCAGCCTCTACGGCGGCAGCCACGACACCTTCACCCAGAGCTTCAATTACGGCGGGGTCGTCAACGACACCCAGTATTTCGTCGCCGGCCGCAACCTGTCGAACGCCGTGGGCATCGAGAATCCGACCGCGGGCTACAATGCGATCCACGACAACACCGAGCAGGGGAAATTCTTCGGCTACATGTCGACCCTGCTCGATCCCTCGACGCGCCTGAGCATCATCTCCGGGGCCTCGATCGCCAAGTTCCAGATCCCGAACAATCCGGGGCAGGCCCCGACCGGCGATTACGGCAGCCCGACGTTCCCGTCGTCGGCTCTCAACGAGCGCGAATACGACAGGTATTACTACAACATCGTGGCGGTGCAGACCCATGGCGACAGCCTCGACACGCAGCTCTCGTCGTTCTCGCGCTACGCCAAGGTGCACTTCGTGCCCGACGTCTACGGCGATCTCATCTTCAACGATGTCGCGGCGGACGTGACCCGCGAAAGCCTTCTCAACGGCATCCAGTTCGATGCCGCCTATCAACTCGACGACCGGCACAAACTGCGGGCCGGCTTTGCCGTCAGCGCCGAAACGACCGCCGTCGCAAACATACAAACCGTGTTGCCCGTCACTCCGAGCGGCACCGTGCTGCCGAGCCCGTTCAACGTCGAGCAACGCAATTCATTGATCGGCTGGAACGTCGGCGGCTATATCCAGGACGAGTGGAAGATTACCGACCAGTTCGTCCTGAATACCGGCCTGCGGTTCGATCAGCTGGACCAATACGTCAACGCCAACCAGTTCAGCCCGCGCGTCGGCTTCGTCTACAAACCGTTCGAAGAGGCCACCACTATTCATGCGGGCTATGCCCGCTATTTCACCCCGCCGATGCAGGCCCAGGCGACCCCGGCGAACTTGGCGCTGGTGATGAACACGACCGCTCAGCCGGAAGTTCTGATGGCCGACAAGGTGTTGCCGGAACGGTCGCACTATTTCGACGTCGGCCTCGACCAGAAGGTTCTCCCCGGCCTCACCGTGGGCGTCGACACCTATTACAAGATCGCGACCGACCAGATCGACGACGGGCAATTCGGCCAGGCAGTGATCCTGACCCAGTTCAACTATGCAAAGGGAACCAGCGAAGGCATAGAGTTCAAGGCCAAATATCAGAACGGCGACTTCAACGCTTACGGCAACCTGTCCGCCAACGTGAACAGATCGATCGACGTCGTGTCGAACCAGTATCTCATCGACGCCCTCACTTATGGTTATCTTCTCAATAATTGGCACTATATCGACGATATGCAGTACATGACGGGGTCAGCGGGCGCATCTTATCGATGGCAGAAGGCGACGCTGTTCAGCTTCGACATGATCTATGGGAGCGGCCTGCGCGCCGACTTCGGGAACACCGGTCACGTGCCGCCCTATACCCAGTTCAATGTCGGGGTCGCCCACGACTTCTACCTGGCGCCGGGCATGAAAGCCACCGTCCTCCGGTTCGACGTCGTCAACCTCTTCGACACCGTCTACGAGCTTCGCAACGGCACCGGCATCGGCGTCTTTGCCCCGCAATATGGTCCCCGCCGCGGCTTTTTCGCGGGCCTTACGCAGAAGCTGTGAGGGACGCGGTGATCGGCGCCTGATCGCCGAGCAATATCGGCCGCACCCGTTTCAGAGCGCCGCGGAATTCCGACCAAGGGATCGCGACCCCGCGCGGATCAGTTCGCCGCCGGCATCTTGTCGAGCGCGTCCACCAGCGGCTTGATCGGCGCCGGGCCGGTGCCGTGGCCGCCGGCCCAGGTGGTCGGCATCACCCCGATCCGGCGCAATCCTGCGACGAACTCCTTGTGGGAGGCGAGCTGGCCCGGGATGTCGCGGGTCGCGCTCCAGATATCGACCGCCCAGCCGAAATCGGCGTCGGGGATGTGGGCGATCAGCATGCCCTTGGCGTGGGAATTGTCGATCACATGGAGGTCGATCTTGCGCTGGCCGTCGGTGAGCGTCAGCTGGTCCTTGACCTCCGTGAGGCCGACGGTCCGCGGATTGCGCCACAGCTCGTCGTTGCGGATGCGGTTGGGCGCCTGCATCTGCTGCGCGAACATCTCGCGGTCGCCGGGGCCGAACACGAGATCGGCGCCCTTGGCGGCAAACACGCGCGCGCCGTTGACGTGATCCATGTGATGGTGGGTGAGCACCAGGTACTTGAAGGGCTTGCCGGGGAATCGCCGCTCGGCTTCGGCGATCGTCATGCGCGACATCTCGTTGCCGATCGGCGCGTCGAACGCGACGAGGTAGTCCTTCATCTCGACCACCAGCGTGTTATGGCTGCCCCCGGTAATATGCCAGATGCCCGGCTTGATTTCGGTCCAGACATTGCCGGAGACCAGCGCGGGATCGTAGGCGAGTTGATCGGAATCGATGAACGACCCCCAATTGGCGCGCCGCAGCATCCACTGGATGTTCACCTGCTCCGGCGCCTTCTGCTTCGCCGCCGTCTCCGCCACGATTTTCGGGATGCGGAAAAGGTCGTCGTAGAGCGACGGGTTGAGCACGATCTCGTCGACATTGACGTGCTGCACCTCGTGGCCGTTGAGGGTGAAGGACTGGTCGAACGCGAACTTGACGCCGCCGACGTCATGCCAGTCGGCGAGGACGAGGTCGTAATTGCTGTCGCCCCAGACGCCGTCGGCATCGATGGTGCGGATGCGCGCCGGCAGGCCGTCGCTGCCGAACAGCACGTACCAAAGAGCGTCGTCGCCCCGGTAGGAGACGACCGAGAGCGCCTTGCCGTCGATGGTCTCGTCGGGAAGCGCCGCCAGCCGGTCGGGATGGCTCTGCATCTCGATCAGGAACCGCGGCGACTGGCGATGCAGTTCGCGCTGATGGGCGATCACCCGCGACGCGCTCATGGTGTGGAGCGAGGGAACGGTTTCCTTGGCCTGCTTGGAGAGCACGATGTTGTCTTCGCCGAGCACATAGCCGACGTCGCCGGCGAACACCTCGGTATAGATGAAGGTGCGCACATTCGGGGCGATGCGGAACCGCACCCAGTCGTAACGGGCGCGTCGGCCGGCAATGTCCTGGGTCAACGTGAACCGCGCCGTGCCGCCGAGGCGGGTGCCGACATCGGGCACCAGCGTCTCCTGCGGATCCCAATGCCTGTGCCTGGCGATGACGGACATGGTCGAGATCGCCTCGAGCTTCTGGCGACCGCCGAGCTTCTCGATCGCGGTGCCGATGAGGGCGGCGGGCTCGGCCGCCTGCCCCACCTGCCCTGCCGCCAGCACCATGCCGACGGCCATCCACGCTGCGCGAACATCCATGGCGGTTCCCCTGTGTTTCCTGTCAGCGGCAATTCGCACGAACTTCATGGCAATATCGGGCCGGCGTCCCGCCGACCTCGCGGGCGTTCACGATATCCCGGCGCTCGCACGCCCTCCCGTCCCTTCCCTTGTTCACGGGGCAGCCGGTCCCAGCCGTCCTCATCCGCCCGGCGCAATCGTCTGCGGTCCCGGTGAATCGTCCAACTGGACCCAGCGCATGAACTCCACCAGCATCGGATCGACCTGGATGTCGGACGCGCGCAAAGGCCGGGCGAACGACAGCCCCGACAGGCTCCGCACCCGCGATATCGCCACATAGACCTGCCCGGCGGCGAAGGCGCCGGAGCCGAGATCGATGCGGACATCGTCGAGAGTGAGGCCCTGGGCCTTGTGGATGGTCACCGCCCAGGCATGGATGAGCGGAATCTGCCGGTATGCGGCGACGACCTCGGTCTCGATCCGCTTGGTCGTCTCGTTCCACTGCTGGCGCACTTTTTCCCAGGCGACCGGCGACACCAGGTGCTCCTCGCGTCCGCGGTCGAACATCACGGCGGCGCCGTCCTCGGAAAATCCCGTCACCGTTCCGAGCGAGCCGTTGACCCACCTGCCACCGCCGTCGTTCTTGACCGCCATGACCCGGGCGCCGACCGCAAGCTCGATGTGTTCGGGCACCGGCAGGCTGGCCGGGGCAAGCGTGAACTCGCGATCGATCCTGGCCTGGAAGCCGGCGCGCTCGCCGCCCAAGGCTTGCAGCCCGCGCTTGTTGTGGCTCTCGGCCGCGGCGCGGGTCGCCGTCAGCAGCAGCGGCGCAACGCCGTCCCGATGCGGGCCGACGCAGCGTGCATTGAGGCGCTCCAGCGCCGCCCCGACCGCTTCGCCGGAGCGGATACGGCCGAGGATTTCGATGAATTCCTGTTCGTCCTGGCGCCACACCCGGTCGAGCGCCACGGTCTTCACCGGCAGGTCTGCCAGCGCATGGGCGTTGAAGGCGAACGGGCCGCGATAGCCGAGCGCCTCCAGCACCGGCCAGTCGTTCGGCTGGATCACCGGGGGAAGCTGCAGGAAATCGCCGACCATGACGATTTGCACGCCGCCGAACCGGCGCCGGTCGGCGCGGACCTTGCGCAGCCGCGCATCCATGGCGTCGATGAGGTCCGCCCGCACCATGGAAATCTCGTCGATGATCAGGCGCTTCATCCGGCGGTAGACATTGCCGAACTTGCCACCGTCGGAGAGGTTGGCGGCGTCGAGCACGGTCGGCTCCAGCCTGAAGAAGGAGTGGATCGTCTGGGCCTGGGCGTTCAGGGCGGCGATGCCGGTCGGCGCGACGGTCGCCTGCAACTCGCCGCCGGGACGCGCCTTGAGGTACTGAACGAGCCGGGTCTTGCCGGTCCCGGCTCGCCCGATGACGAGCACGGCCGGCGCGCCGGCATCGACGGCGGCGAGCGCCTCCGCCACGCCCGGCGAGGCCTCGTAGGATTCATCGCGCTTGAATTCCCCGGCCGGGCGCGACTGCATTGCCGCGCCGCCGCGCCCGAACCTGCCGAACTGCTTCGTTTTGGCAGACGAAGCCGGCGCCTTCTGCGGCTGCGGTTGTTTCATGGATCGGCGATCCCCGGACCTCCCCGTGGCATGGTCCCGACAAGCTACAGACTTTTCGGACAGGCGCGGGCACGAAATCGAACGCCGCAACGCAATCCGAACGGCGCTCCGACGGTGATGGCGCGCCCCCGAGTCGGCGTCATCGTAGCACGCGGCGGACCGCTCGCCGCTGGCACAAGCGCCGGACCTAAACTAATCTGGCCGCCGATCAACGAAACGGCCGATGGGACACCCGATGAGCAGACTGACACGCCGCACCCTGCTGCGGAGCACCGGCGCGGCTGCGGGCATCGCGACCTTCGGCATTCTGACGAGGCGCGGCGACGCGGCCGAGTTCGTGTTCCGCTACGCCAACAACAATGTTGCCGCGCATCCGATGAACGTCCGGCTGCGGGAAGCGGCCGAAGCGATCAGGCAGGAGTCCGGCGGTCGCATGGAGATCCAGTTGTTTCCCAACAGCCAGCTCGGCGGCGACACCGACATGTTGTCGCAGCTGCGCACCGGCGCGATCCAGATGTTCAACCTGTCCGGCCTCATTCTCGCGACCTATGTGCCGGTCGCCGCCATCAACGGCATCGGCTTCGCCTTCAAGGATTACCCGCAGGTGTGGGCGGCGATGGACGGCGGGCTCGGCGCCTATGTGCGCGGCGCAATCGCCAAGGCGGGCCTCTACGCCTTCGACAATATGTGGGACAACGGCTATCGCCAGATCACCAGCAGCACCCATCCCATCAATGCGCCCGATGATCTCAAGGGCTTCAAGATCCGGGTGCCGGTCAGCCCGCTGTGGACCTCGATGTTCAAATCGCTCGGCGCCTCGCCTACCAGCATCAACATCAACGAGGTCTATTCCGCGCTACAGACCAGGATCGTCGAGGGCCAGGAGAACCCGCTGTCGCTCATCGACCTCTTCAAGTTCTACGAGGTGCAGAAATACGTCTCCCTCACCAATCACATGTGGGACGGGTTCTGGACGCTGGCCAATGCGCGGGCCTGGGCGGAACTGCCCAAGGACCTGCAACAGATCGTGGCGCGCAACATCAACGGCGCCGCGCTGAAGGAGCGCGAGGACGTACGCCGCCTCAACGATTCCATGCAGGGCGAGCTGGCCCGGAAAGGCTTGGTGTCCAACGAGATCGACACCGGGAAATTCCGCGCAGTGCTGCGCCGCGCCGGATTCTACGCGGACTGGAAGCAGAAATACGGCCCGCAGGCGTGGGCCGCGCTGGAGCAGCAGGTCGGCAGCTTGAGCTGAAGCCGTGAGCGAGGGCAGCTCGAAGCCATGAGCGAGGGCGGCGGCGATGGGGCCGGGATCGTTTCCTCCTCCGAGCAGGCGATCGCCGCGGCGGGGCAGCATTCCGCCGCGCCGCTGCGGTTCGCGCGCCTGGAGCGCGCGCTGGCCTGGGCGACGGAGGTTCCGGCGGCGGCGCTGGTCGGCGTGGAAATCCTGGTGCTGCTGATCGGCGTCGTCTCCCGCTACGTCTTCAATTCGCCGCTGACCTGGTCGGACGAACTCGCCTCGACGCTGTTTTTGTGGCTCGCCATGCTCGGCTCGGTCATCGCGCTGCGCCGCGCCGAGCACATGCGGCTCGCCTTCCTGGTCGGGCTGGCGCCGTTGCGCTGGCGCCGCTGGCTCGAAACCTTCGCCACCATGGTGGTCGCGGCCTTCCTGGTCATGATGATCGCGCCGGCGCGCGATTATGTGGAGTTGCAGTGGTTGATCACCACGCCGGCGCTGGAAATGCCCGACGGCTACCGGGTCGCGGCGATCGAGGCCGGCGCCGCGCTCATGCTGGTGATCGTGGTGGCGCGGCTGGTCGAGCGCGCCACCCTCGCCGATGCCGCGAGCGCGCTTGCGGTCGTGCTCGCGATCGCGATCGCGATGTGGCTCGCGCGGCCGTTCCTCGCCGGGATCGGCAATCTCAACCTCGTGATCTTCTTCGTCGCCATGGTGGGGCTGTGCGTCGCCCTGGGCGTGCCGATCGCCTTCGCCTTCGGGATTTCCACGCTATCCTATCTGGCGCTGACGACGCGGGTCCCGCTCACCATCATGGCGAGCCGGATCGATAAAGGCACCTCGAACCTGATCCTGCTGTCGGTGCCGCTGTTCGTCTTCCTCGGCCTGTTGATCGAGATGACGGGGCTCGCCCGCGTGCTGGTCGACTTCATGGCGGCGTTGATCGGCCATGTGCGCGGCGGCCTGTCCTATGTGCTGCTCGGGGCCATGTATCTCGTCTCCGGCATTTCCGGCTCCAAGGCCGCCGACATGGCCGCCGTCGCGCCCGTGCTGTTTCCGGAAATGCGCCGGCGCGGGGCGATTCCAGGCGAACTTGTCGCGCTGCTCGCCGCATCGGGCGCCATGTCGGAGACGATCCCGCCGAGCCTGGTGCTGATCACCATCGGCTCGGTGACGGGGGTTTCGATCGCGGGATTGTTCACCGGCGGCCTGCTGCCGGCGCTGGTCGCGGCGGTCGCCCTCGTCATCGTGTGCCGCCACCGCTCCCGCGGCGAGAGCCTCGCCGGAGTGGAGCGCGCATCGCCGCGGGAGGTGGCACGGACCTTCGTGGTCGCCCTGCCCGCCTTGGCGCTGCCGTTCCTCATTCGCACCGCCGTGATCGAGGGCGTCGCCACCGCGACAGAGGTCTCCACCGTCGGCGTCGTCTACGCCATGGCGGCCGGCCTCTTCGTTTACCGCCAGTTCGCGTGGCGGCGGCTCTATCCGATGCTGATCGAGACCGCTTCGCTGTCCGGCGCGATCCTGCTCATCATCGGCACCGCGACCGCCATGGCCTGGGCGCTTACCCAGTCCGGCTTCTCGCGCCAGCTCGTCGCCGTGATGGAGCAGGTGCCGGGCGGACAGCTCGGCTTTCTTGCCGTGACCATCGTGGCGTTCGCCATTCTCGGCAGCGTGCTGGAAGGCATTCCCGCCATCGTGCTGTTCGGGCCGCTGCTGTTTCCGGCCGCCCGCGAACTCGGGGTCCACGACGTGCATTATGCCATGGTGGTCATCCTCGCCATGGGCATCGGCCTGTTCGCGCCGCCGTTCGGCGTCGGCTTCTATGCGGCCTGCGCGATCGGGCGGGTCTCTCCCGACGAAGCCATGGGCCGGATATGGCCGTATCTCGGCGCGGTGCTGCTCGCGCTCATCGTTGTGGCGCTGTTTCCCTGGCTGTCGATCGGGTTCCTGTAGGGGCGCGCGCAACGACCGCAGGGCACCGATCGTGGCCTGAGGGATGAGCTGCGAGAAAGCACGTTTCGTTGGATCGACCGGCACACTGCGGATGCTGCGTCCGTTTTCGCCAACTACAGCTATCCCTCGGCGCACGCCCTGGGCGGCAACGAGCCGGGAGCGGTCACGGTCGGAAGCGTCACCGCGGCAGGTTGCCATTATCAGCGCGGCGGAAAGCCCGGATCGGAGGCGATACCGCGCAATAGGTCGAACGCCATGGTGAGCGCCTTGTCGTTTTCCGGAGGCTGCGGGAAGTCTTGCACCGCTTCGATATCGGGCCGAATGCCGGCCGCGCCAATCGAATGGCCGGCCGGTGTAAAATAACGTCCGGTGGTCAGCCGGATGGCACCATTACCACGCCCCAGAGGCAGAATCGTCTGCGCGGAGCCTCCGCCAAACGAGCGGGACCCGATTACGGTCGCGCGTTTGTGGTCCTGCAGCGCACCGGCGACGATTTCCGAGGCCGAGGCCGAGCCGCCATTGATTAGCACGATCACCGGCTTGCCCTTGGTGAGGTCGCCCGGCCGCGCATTGAAGCGCTGGGTCTCCTCGGGATCGCGGCCGCGGATCGAGACGATCTCGCCGCGCTCGAGGAAGGCATCCGACACCGAGATCGCCTGATCGAGCAGGCCACCCGGATTGTTGCGCAGGTCGATCACATAGCCCTTGAGCTGGTCGCCGAGCTGGTCGTTGGCGTCGGCGATCGCCTTCCTCAGGCCGTCAGTGGTCTGCTCGTTGAACTGGGTGATGCGGATATAGCCGATGTCGTCGCCGTCGGTGCGGCTGCGCACCGAGCGCACCCGAATAGTGTCGCGGACGATCGCGATCTCCAACGGCTTGTCGACGCCCTTGCGCATGACCTTGAGGCGAATCTTGGAGTTGACGAGGCCGCGCATCTTCTCGACCGCCTGATAGAGGGTCAGCCCTGCACCGCTTCGTCATTGAGATGGGTGATGACGTCGCCAGCCTGGATGCCCGCCTTGGCGGCCGGAGTGTCGTCGATCGGCGCGACGACCCTGACAGAACCCTTGTCCATAGTAATTTCGACGCCGATCCCTACACCGCCACCGTGGCTGACCTGCATATCGCGGAAGTACCGCGCATCCATGTAGACCGACTCGGAGTCGAGTACGCCGATCATCCCATTGATGGCCGCGGTGACGAGTTCCGACTCATCGAGTTGGTCGACGTAATTCGCCCGGATACGATCGAGCGCAGCGAGGAACTGGTCGCGCTGACTTGGTTCGGGTTTGGCGGCCGGGGCGTTCGTCCGGATGACCTCCAAGACCAGCGCCAGCGCCAGCGCGATGCCAACCGCGACACCCGATAGTATCAGACGTTTGCGCATAGTCTCTCTCGTCGGTCGATGTTCGGAGGCATAAGTTAGCCTGCATTGCTTCCGCAGCGTAAGGCATCGTCTTGGCGGTTGCATAGGGTCCGGGCTGTGCGAAAACCAAATCTGATTTGGTCATAATGTCCTGCGGAGCGCGAATTTCATCGCTTTTTTACTCTCCGCTTTTTCGCTGCCGCCAGCCCTTGCATCGAACCCTCGGGGTTGTACGATCGGAGTAGTATGCCGTCTCATCGGCGTGTGCACGCGCCCGCAGTTACCGAGTTCTTGGGTTGGCCTTGCACTTGGCCCGAAACATCGGAGGGGATCACTTCATGACGCGAAGAAGACTGGTTTGGGCTGCAGGCGTCTCTTCGGTCGTTCTGCTGGGAGGGATTGCCCTGGCAAGTATCGCACTTCTGTTCTGGAGTACCTTTGAGGAACGCGCAGGAGAAGTCGCTTTGCAAAAGCTCGGGGCGACCTTTGGCGAGGCGAAATCCGGCGGGCGCTTGGTGGAATTGCCAGCACAAATATCCGATGACACTCTGATAGAGGAAGCACCTCATCTCGAAAAGCTCAATATTGCACACCTTTACCTCCCCCATGCGAAATTCACGAGCTTGGAGCCGCTGAAAGGGCTGACAAATCTCAGCTCGCTCGATCTGAGCGACGCGTTCGGCATCACGAGCTTGGAGCCGCTGAAGGCGCTGACGAATCTCAGCTCGCTCGATCTCAGCTACGCCACCGGCATCACCAGCTTGGAGCCGCTGAAAGGACTGACAAATCTCAGCTCGCTCAATCTCCGCAACGCCAGGGGCATCACGAGCTTGGAGCCGCTGAAAGGGCTGACAGAGCTCAGCAGCCTCAATCTCAACGGCGCCACCGGCATCACCAGCCTGGAGCCGCTGAAAGGGCTGACAAATCTCACCTGGCTCGATCTCACCAACGCCACCGGCATCACGAGCTTGGAGCCGCTGAAAGAGCTGACAAAGCTCACCAACCTCAATCTCAACAGCGCCACCGGCATCACGAGCTTGGAGCCGCTGAAAGGGCTGACAAATCTCAGCTCGCTCGATCTGAGCGACGCGATCGGCATCACGAGCTTGGAGCCGCTGAAAGGGCTGACAGAGCTCAGCTCGCTCACCCTCATCAACGTCACCGGCATCACGAGCTTGGAGCCGCTGAAGGGGCTGACAAATCTCAGTAAGCTCTATCTCAACGACGCCAAAGGCATTACGAGCCTGGAGCCGCTGAAAGAGCTCGGAGTTCAAATTTATGGCGCCTCCGACGAACTCCTGGCGACCATGAATTAACTCCCGAGCTGCACACTTGTGGCGGCTACGCGCGGCGCCTCGATCAAGGCTGCGTAGATTTCCGGAATGCGCGGTGCGAGATCCTCCGAGATCATGCCGGGACCGGCCGCGGTGGCGGCCTCGCCATGCACCCACACGGCGGCGCAGGCGGCTTCGAAGGCCGGCATGCCCTGGGCGAGCAGGCCGGCCACAAGCCCGGCCAGGACGTCGCCGGTGCCCGCGGTGGCGAGCCGGGGGGGCGCATTGGCATTGATGGCGGCACGGCCGTCCGGGGCGGCGATCACGGTGTCCGCGCCCTTGAACACGACCACCGCACCCGACCGGCGGGCGGCCGCGCGCGCCAGGTCAGCTTTCGAGAGATCGGTCTTCGAGCCGTCGCCCGGGGCAAGCTCCCCATCGAACAGCCGGTGAAACTCGCCGGCGTGCGGGGTCAAGACCGCCTTGCCGTTGGCCGCCGAGGCGGCGAACAGGTCCTCCCTGGCTTCGGCGAAGCTCGTCAGGCCGTCGGCATCGATGACGACCGCCCTGTCGCCGCGCAGCGACGCCATGACCATTTCGCGGGTGGCGGCACCGACCCCCGCCCCCGGTCCGATCGCCACCGCATTGAGCCGCGTGTCGGCAAGCAGCATCTCGAGTTCGGCTGCGCCGTCGGCAGGCCGCACCATGACTGCCAAGCTGGCGGCCGCATTGATGGCGAGCGCCGTCCGCGGCGAGGCGATGGTGACGAGCCCGGCGCCGCCGCGCAGGGCCGCCATGGCCGCGAGGCGTGCGGCGCCGGTGTGGGAAGCCCCCCCGGAAACGACCACCGCATGCCCGCGGGTGTATTTGTGTCCGGCGAGCCCCGGCACCGGAAACCGGCTGCGCCACAACGGTGGGGCGTTTTCGAACGTGGTCGGCTTGATCGCAGCCAGGGTCTCGGCCGCAATCCCGATCTGCGCCAACCCGACGGGCCCGCAATAAATGCGTCCCGGCAGAAGGAGATGCCCGGGTTTCCTGCGAAAGAAGGTCACGCTCTCCGAGGCCCTCACCGCCGCCCCCATGACCGCTCCGGTGGTGCCGTTGATCCCGCTGGCGAGATCGACCGCGACGATAGGACATCCGGCCGCATTCATGGCCTCCACCGCGGCGAGCGCGTCCCCGGTCACCGGACGATCGAGCCCGGCGCCGAACAGGGCATCGATGATGACGGCCGCACCGGAGAGATCGGGCGCGGTTGCGACCGGCCCGCGCCATCGCCCGGCCGCCCAGGCCGCGTCGCCCCGGAGCCTGTCGCGTGCCCCGATCAGGCAGAGCCGGACGCGGAAGCCGGCTGCCGCCAGATGGCGTGCGGCGACGAATCCGTCGCCGCCATTATTGCCGGGGCCGGCAACCACGGCCACCCGGCTGCCCGGCGGGTGCCGCCGGGCGACCAGTCTGGCGATTGCAACGCCGGCGTTTTCCATGAGTTCGGCGCCGGAAACGCCGGCGGCGATGGTTCGGCGGTCGGCCTCTGCCATCTCTGCATTGGTGAGGAGTTCGATCATCGCGGCAAGCTACCGTGTCGCCGTCACCGCCGGCAACCACGGGCGTCTTTCGACAGCAAGTGGCGCCTAAATCATGTTCATTAGACCGAGATGCCCCCTTGCCCGCGCAGTTCATGTATGTCTATTGGGCATTCTGGCGCTATTTTAATCAGCCCTGCACGGGGCGAGTGGGGGTGGTCTCCGCGATCGAGCATTAGATGGCTGACGGCAAAGGTCTTTTCCCGACCTGTCGGAGTTTGGCATGGACCCTGCTAACAGCGGCGCGCCCCCCCGGGATCGCTCGCGTTGCGCGGGCTAAGGACGAATCGCAATGAAAAAAATCGAGGCCATTATCAAGCCTTTCAAGCTCGACGAGGTGAAGGAGGCTCTTCAGGAGGTTGGACTTCAGGGCATTACGGTTACGGAGGCGAAGGGGTTCGGGCGCCAGAAGGGTCATACTGAGCTTTATCGTGGCGCCGAATATGTCGTGGATTTCCTGCCCAAGGTGAAAATCGAGATCGTCCTGAGCGATGAGATGGTCGATAAAGCGGTGGATGCGATCCGTCGCGCCGCCCAGACGGGACGGATCGGTGATGGAAAAATTTTCGTCTCGAAAATCGAGGAAGCGATCCGGATCCGAACCGGGGAATCTGGCCTGGATGCGATCTGAAGTAGAAGACTGAAGTCCAAAAAAGGCCGGCCAGTCGAGCCGGCGTTCGAACGAGGGAACCCACTCAATGACGACGGCCAAAGACGTCCTGAAGCTGATCAAGGACAATGATGTCAAGTACGCGGATTTCCGGTTCACCGATCCGCGCGGCAAGTGGCAGCACGTGACCTTCGACATCAGCATGATCGAGGAGGAGACGTTCTCGGAAGGCCAGATGTTCGACGGCTCCTCGATCGCGGGCTGGAAGGCGATCAACGAGTCCGACATGTGCCTGATGCCGGACCCGAGTTCGGCCTGCATCGACCCGTTCTTCGCCGAGACCACCCTGGTGCTGGTGTGCGACGTGCTC
>DASYNT010000115.1:0-5460 GCA_036008405.1 Xanthobacteraceae bacterium | reverse complement strand
ATCACGGCATCGTTCACAGTCATCTCGACTCCTTGGACTGTCACATGATGGTGGACGGCAAAGGCTACAACGGAGTGGCGATGGAAGACATCACGGCCACAGGCGGTTGCCCGAAAGGGAGTATCAACGCCTTGAAAGACGGTGTCGTCACACGAGCCATTCTGTTCGATGCGACACTCCTACCGGGAAAGGCCACCGCTCAAGGGTGGCTGGAGCCGGGAACGCCGATCCATCGGGAAGACCTCGAGGCCCTGGAAAAGCTGGAACACGTGACGGTGTCGCCAGGCGACGTCATCCTTCTCTATACAGGGCGTTGGAAGCGGCGCGCCGCGCTCGGCGCTTGGCCGAGGGAAACCGGGTTCGCCGGATATCACGCCGACGTCGCGTATTTCCTGAAAGAGCGGGGCGTCTCCTTCATCGGAGGCGACGGGCCAAACGACGTCGTGCCCACAGGTCTGCCGCCATCTGCCCCAAATCCGTTGCATCGTTTGGCGCTGGTCGCGATGGGCATAAACATTTTCGATAATCTCGATTTCGAGCGAGCGGTCGAGCAGGCGAGGCGGCTCAATCGTTTCGAGTTTCTGTTCACGGCTGCGCCGCTGCGGGTCGAAAAAGGAACCGGGTCGCCGCTCAATCCATTGGCGATTTTCTGAACCGGCAGAAGAGTCACAGCCGTCACGAAAGGAACGTGGCGGGACTGCTGCGATGCATAGTCGGTGGCAGGTTCGGGTCCAGGCTGTGCGAAGACGCGTTCTCACACAGCCTGGGTCATTTCCCGCCGCCGACAAATCGCCCGGCGTGGTATGGATTGGCGCGTGCGAAACGGAGCCTGGAGATCATGGCTGAGACCACAGTCCCGCATTGGATGATCGGCGCCGCGCTGGCGCTCTTTGGTACTACCGTCGCCGCCGAGCCGATGGGCGAGGCGACGCACAACGCAGCCACGGTGGGGGGCCGCGAGCGCACTTTCACAGAATATGTTCCCAAGACCTTGAAGCCCGGCGCGCCGTTGCTGTTCGTACTGCATCCCTCGGGGGGCGATGCCCCGGGCATGCGCGATTATTCCAACTACGAATTCGACGAGTTGGCGGACAAATATGGATTCCTCGTCGTCTACCCCGACGGGTTCGAGAACACCTGGAACGATTGCCGCGGCGGCTCGCCGTTTTCCTCCAAGCGGCTGAAGATCGACGATTCCGGTTTCATCGAATCCCTTCTCGACCATGAGGTCACGGCGCACGGCATCGACAAGAAGCGCGTCTTCGCCGCCGGCTGGTCCAACGGCGCGCAGCTCGCATACCGGTTGGCGCTGGAGCATCCCGGGGACTTCGCCGGCGTCGCCGCCGTCTCGGCGAGCCTGCCCGTGAAGGAGAATCTCGATTGCGGCCAGGTCGACAAGCCGATTCCGGTGATGATCGTCAACGGCACCGCCGACCCCATCAATCCCTATCGCGGCGGCATGGTGAATTTGGGCGGCGCCAAGCTGGGCAATGTGCTCTCCAGCGAGGACACCGCGAAATATTGGGCGAAGCTGTTGGGCGTGGCAGCCATGCCGCAGGTTGCGAAGCTGCCGCATAGAGGTGGAAGCACCTCAGTCGACCGCATGACCTGGGTGAAAGACGGCACCCCCGTGGTCGTGTTGTATTCCGTGCAGAACGGCGGGCACGCCATGCCGCTCGCGGGCGAAGATCTGGATTCGCCTGTCGCGATCTGGGATTTCTTCTCCAAATTGCCGAGCCGCTGACATTCCGTGAGCGAGATCGTCGCTTCATCGGCCTGACCCTTGTTGCCCTGTCTCCCCGCGTCTTCTCCCGCGGGGGCCGTCTCCCGCGGGACTTGCACACGGGACTTGCACGCGGCACTTGCACGCGGCCCTTGCACAGGCAGCATCGCTGACCCCACAATGAGCCCCGGAACCGATAATTGTGGCCGGCGGTCGGCCGCGACCTGGGCGAAAGGCCGTTTCAACGTGCGGATTCACCGGGGAGATGGCCGGAAGTTGTGGCGGGCGGTCGCCCGGCGGCTATTATGGGCCTGCCGCGTCGACCGCGACCGGTTGCCGCCGGCCCGGCGCATGCCTCATCGTGGATAGCCGGAATGGATGGCTTTGGAATTTACGTTCGCGAGGATCGGTTCGACCCCTTCACGGTGGTCCTTTTCAAGGCGCTGCAGGTCGTCGCCTTCCTGTTCTTCCTCGCCCTCATCGCGATGAGGCCCAAGGTCGATGACGGCAAGATCGACAAGAAGGCCGAATTCCTCATCACCATGACCTGGCCGGACGAGCATCCCGACGACATCGACCTCTATGTTCAGGACCCGACCGGCAAGCTCGTCTGGTACAACCAGAAGGAGGTCGGCCTGATGACGCTGGAGCGGGACGACCGCGGCGACACCAACGACTTCACCGTGGTCGAGCGCGCCAAGGTCCGGCTCCCCATCCGCGAGGAACTCGTCAGCATCCGCGGCACCGTGGCGGGCGAATACACGGTCAACGTCCACCTCTATCAGCACCTCGCGCCGGCGCCGGTGCCGGTCTCCATCAAGGTGGAAAAGCTCAATCCGAGCCTCCAGGTAGTGTATTACCAGACCATGGTGCTGGACCACACCGACGAGGAAAAGACGGCGATCCGTTTCACCGTCTCCGACGACGGCACCGTCATCCGCACCAGCGACAGCGAGAAGTCGCTGATCGACACCATCCTGTGGAAAAAGGCCTTCCGCAACCTGCGCCGATGAGCCGCGCGCGGGGCCGAAAAGACGCCACAATGTCGCCGCGCAGCCCCACGACGCTCAAATGAACGCCTGATTCACCGGGCATTCACCAGTGAGCGAGGCATAATCGAACGATCGCCTCTGCAGTGGTCATTCCGATGCAGCGCCTTCGGCCTTTCGCTCTTCTCGTGGTTCTCGTGACATGCGCGGCCGCGTCCGACGCGGGCCGTGCGGGCGGCCTGTCCGGAACGCTGAGCCCCGGCGATCTCGCGCTGATCGACCGGGTGACGTGGGGCGTCAACACGTCGGTCGCCGGTCAATACCTCGCGCTCGGCCGCGACCGCTGGCTCGACGCCCAACTCCATCCGCCGCCGAAAGACCGGCTTCCGGCCAGCGCGCAGGCCGCGATCGACGCGATGCCGATCGCGTCAAAGCCGGCGGCCGAGATCGCCATGCCGCTCGCCGCGCAATCCCGGGCCGCCAACCAGAACGGGGACATCGAACAGAAGAAGGCGGCGCAGCAGGCCTACCAGCAGGCGATGAACGACACCGCACGGCAGGCGGCCACCCGCAGCCTGCTGCGGGATCTCTATTCGCCCGACCAATTGCGCGAGAAGATGACGTGGTTCTGGTTCAACCACTTCAACGTGCTGCAGGGAAAGGCCGATATCCGCGCCACCATCGGCGATTACGAGGAACGCGCGCTGCGCCCCTACGCGCTCGGCCGGTTCCGCGATCTTCTCGAAGCAACGGTGAAGCACCCGGCCATGCTTCGCTACCTCGACAACGCCGACAATGCGCGCGGCCACATCAACGAGAACTATGCCCGCGAGATCATGGAACTGCACACAATGGGCGTCGGCTCCGGCTATACCCAGGAAGACGTGCAGGAACTCGCGCGCATCCTCACCGGCGTCGGGGTCAACTTCCAGCCCGAGGGGCCAAAGCTCACCGGCGCGGCGCAGGCGGACTACATCCGCGCCGGGCTGTTCGAGTTCAATCCCAATCGCCACGACTATAGCCTCAAGCATTTCCTCGGTCGCACCATCGAGGGCGGCGGCTTCGGCGAGGTCGGGCAGGCGCTCGACATCATCGCGCGGCATCCCGCCACTGCGAATCATATCTGCCGCCAGATCGCGACCTACTTCGTCGCCGACGCCCCGCCGCCGGCGCTGGTCCAGCGCATGGCCCAGACATTCCAGAGGACCGACGGCGACATCGCCAGCGTGCTGGGCCTGATGTTCCGCTCGCCGGAGTTCAACGCCGCGCCCAAGTCGAAATACAAGGCCCCCATGCAGTTCGTGCTGTCCGCGGTGCGGCTCGCCTATGACGACAAGGTGGTCCTGAATACCGCACCGATCCAGGGCTGGCTCGGCCGGCTGGCGCAGGGGCTCTACAATCACGAGACGCCCGACGGCTATCCCATGACCGCCGCGTCGTGGAGTGGCCCCGGGCAGATGGCGCTGCGCTTCGAGATCGCGCGGCAGATCGGCTCGAACTCGGCCGGCCTGTTCAAGCCGCCGGGGCCCGATGCGGTCGACCATCCCGCCTTTCCCCAGATCCAGAATGCGCTCTATTTCACCAGCCTGCAGCAGACCCTGAGCGTACCGACGCGCACTGCGCTCGACCAGGCCGTCTCGCCGCAGGATTGGAACACCCTTTTCCTGTCATCCCCCGAATTCATGCGGTGAGGTGGGCCATGCATCGTCGTGATCTTCTCAAGGCAATGGCCGCCGCCGTCCCGCTGACCGTCGCCGGCCGGGTGTGGGCAGCGCCGAAGGCCGACATGCGCCTGCTCGTCGTGTTCCTGCGCGGCGCCTATGACGCCGCCAATGTGGTGATCCCGGTATCGAGCGACTTCTATTACGAGTCGCGTCCGACGCTGGCGGTTCCGCGTCCGCGCGCAGGCGCGGCCGATGCGGCACTTGCGCTCAACAGCGACTGGGGATTGCACCCGGCGCTCAAGGAGTCGCTCTATCCACTGTGGGAGAAGAAGCAGGTCGCCTTCGTGCCGTTCGCCGGCGCCGACGATCTCACCCGCAGCCATTTCGAGACCCAGGACACCATCGAGCTCGGCCAGCCCGTGCACGCCACCCGCAATTACAATTCCGGATTCATGGCGCGGCTGGTCACCGTTCTCACCAAGGCGCGGCCGATCGCCTACACCGATCAATTGCCGCTCGTCTTCCGTGGCGGCGATTCGATTCCGAACATCGGCATCGGCTCGGTCGGCAAGCCGGGCATCGATGATCGCCAGGCCAAGCTGATCGAGAGCATGTATGCCCATGACCCGCTCGCCGGCGCGGTCGCGGAAGGCTTTCGCGTACGCGACGACGTCTACCGTTCGGTGTCCCAGGAAATGGTCGCCGCCGACCGCGGCGCCGTCTCGGCGAAGGGCTTCGAATTGTCGGCGCGGCGCATCGGCCGGCTGATGCGCGACCAGTTCAATCTCGGCTTCGTCGATGTCGGCGGCTGGGACACCCATGTCGGCCAAGGCGGCGCCAGCGGGTATCTCGCGGGCCGCCTGGGCGAACTCGGCCGCGCGCTCGCCGGCTATGTGCAGGAGATCGGCCCGGAAGCCTGGAACAATACGCTTGTCGTCGTCATCTCCGAGTTCGGCCGGACCTTCCACGAGAACGGCAACCGGGGCACCGACCACGGCCACGGCAGCGTCTATTGGGTGCTCGGCGGCGCCGTCAAAGGCGGCCGCCTCGTCGGCGAGCAGGTCAAGGTCGACCGCGCGACGCT
>DASYNT010000114.1:0-9570 GCA_036008405.1 Xanthobacteraceae bacterium | reverse complement strand
ACCGAGGCGGGCCTCAAATACTTCGTCCTCGGCGCGCTGTCGTCGGGCATGCTGCTCTACGGCGCCTCCCTGATCTACGGATTCACCGGCACCGTGAGCTTCGCCGGGATCGCCCAGGCGGCCGGTGACGGCGGGCTCGGGCTCACCTTCGGGCTCGTCTTCCTGTTCGCGGGGCTGTGCTTCAAGGTCTCGGCGGTGCCGTTCCACATGTGGACCCCCGACGTCTACCAGGGTGCGCCGACGCCGGTGACCGCGTTCTTCGCCGCCGCACCCAAGGTGGCGGGGATCGCGATCTTCATGCGGGTGTCGGTCGGCGCCTTTCCCGCCATCGCATCGCAGTGGCAGCAGATCATCGTTTTCGTGTCGATCGCCTCGATGGCGCTCGGCTCCTTCGCCGCCATCGGGCAACGCAATATCAAGCGGCTGATGGCCTATTCCTCGATCGGTCACATGGGTTTCGCGCTGGTCGGGCTTGCCGCCGGCACCAGCGAGGGCATCCAGGGCGTGCTCGTCTACATGGCGATCTATGTGGCGATGACGCTCGGCGTCTTCGCGTGCATCCTCTCGATGCGCCACCAGGGCAAGGCGGTCGAGGACATTTCCGATCTCGCCGGGCTCGCACGCACCAAGCCGACAATGGCGTTTTTCTTCGCCATTCTGCTGTTCTCGATGGCGGGGGTGCCGCCGCTGGCCGGCTTCTTCGCCAAGTTTTATGTGTTTCTGGCGGCGGTCCAGGCGGGGCTGTGGCCGCTCGCCGTGCTCGGCGTGCTCAGCAGCGTGGTGGGGGCGTATTACTACCTGGCGATCGTCAAGCTCATGTATTTCGATGAGCCCGCCGAGGCGTTCGATCCGATGGCCGGCGAACTGGGCACCGTGCTCGGCCTCAGCGGCCTCGCCGTGCTGCTGTTCTGCGTCTATCCGGGGCTGCTCGTCGATGCCGCCGCCGTTGCCGCCAAGTCGTTGTTCTAGCAAGTCGTTGTTCTAGGATGTCCCGAGCGCCTGATCTGGACGGCGAAGCGCTGGTCACCTTCCTGGACGAGGTCGATTCCACCAATGCGGAGGCGCTGCGGCGCGCCCGCGCCGGCGCGCGCGGCCCGCTGTGGATCGCCGCCGCGCAGCAGACCGCCGGGCACGGGCGGCGCGGCCGCGCCTGGATATCTCCGCCGGGCAACCTTTATGCGAGCCTGTTGCTGACCGATCCCGCGCCTTCGGCCGCGGCGCCGCAACTCGCCTTCGTCGCTGCGCTCGCCGTCCACGATGCCTGCGGCGCGCTGGCGCCCGGCCTCGCCGCCGATCTCGCGCTCAAATGGCCGAACGACGTGCTGTGCCGAGGCGCCAAGATCGCCGGCATTCTGATCGAGGGGGAGGGCGAGCCCGTGACCGTCGCCATCGGCATCGGCGTGAATTGCCGCCATCACCCCTCCGCGGTCGAGCACGAGGCGACGGATTTTGCCGAACACGGCGCGGCGGTCGCCGCCCCCGCGCTGCTGGGGGCCTTGCGCGAGGCCATGGCGACACGCCTGCGCCAATGGGACCGCGGCGCCGGATTCGCTGCGATCCGCACCGGCTGGCTGGCGCGGGCCGGCGGCGTCGGCCGCGCCATCCGGGTGCGCCTGGCCGAACGCGAGGCCTGCGGGCATTTCGAGGCGATCGACGAGGCCGGCCGCCTGATCCTGCGGCATGACGACGGAAGGCACGAAGCCATTTCGGCGGGAGAGGTGTTTCCCGTCCTGGAGGATTGGCCTTCGGCAGCCTTGACCCCGGCCGGTCCGGGTGCACCATTGCCGAGATGATCTCCGCGAAGGAAGAACTCGTCTTTGCGCCGCTCGGGGGGGCCGGCGAGATCGGCATGAATTTGTCGCTCTACGGGCTCGGCTCCGGACACAAGAAGGCCTGGCTCGCCATCGACCTCGGCGTCGCCTTCGCCGGCGATGACCTGCCCGGCATCGATCTCATCATGCCCGACATCCGCTTTCTGGTGGAGGAACGGCGCAATCTGGTCGGGCTGGTGCTCACCCACGCCCATGAGGACCATTTCGGCGCCTTGCTCGACCTGTGGCCGCGGCTGAAGGTGCCGGTCTATGCGACGCCGTTCACGGCGGCGCTGCTCGAGGCCAAACGCCAGTCCGAACCCGGTGCGCCGCAGATTCCGGTGCAGGTGGTGCCGCTCGGCGGCCGCATCACCCTCGGGCCGTTCGACATCGAGTTCGTGTCGGTCGCCCATTCGATCCCGGAATCGAACGCTCTGATCATCCGCACCCGGCTCGGCGCCGTGCTTCACACCGGCGACTGGAAGCTCGATCCGACCCCCGTGATCGGACCACCGACCGACGAGGCCAAGCTGCGTGCGCTCGGGGAGGCCGGCTGCCTCGCGGTGGTCGGAGATTCGACCAATGCCGTGCGGGAGGGCCGCTCGCCCTCGGAGACCGACGTGGCGAAGTCGCTCAGGGAATTGATCGCCAATGCGCCCGCACGGGTCGCGGTCACCACCTTTGCCTCCAACGTCGCGCGGCTGCGCGCCGTCGCCGACGCCGCCCGGGACTGCGACCGCGAAGTCGTCGTGGTCGGCCGCGCCATGGACCGGATCGCCCAGGTCGCGCGGGAAACCGGCTATCTCGAGGGGGTGCAGGAGTTTCGCGGCACCGACACCTACGGCTATCTGCCCCGCGACAAGGTGGTCGCGCTGTGCACCGGCAGCCAGGGCGAGCCGCGGGCGGCGCTGTCGCGCATCGCCATGGACGAGCATCCCGACGTCACTCTCGCCGCCGGCGACCGCGTGATCTTTTCCTCGCGCACCATCCCCGGCAACGAAAAGGCGGTCGGCCGCGTGATCAACGGCCTGGTCGGGCAGGGCATCGAGATCATCACCGACCGCACCCATCTGGTGCATGTATCCGGCCATCCGCGGCGTGCCGAGCTGGCGGACCTCTATGGCTGGGTGCGGCCGCGCATCGCCGTTCCCGTCCATGGCGAGGCGCTCCATCTTGCCGAGCACGCGGCGCTGGCGCGCAAGGTAGGGGTGCCGCATGCGGTCGTCTGCAGGAACGGCGACGTGGTACGGCTGGCGCCGGGGCCCGCGAGCGTGGTCGACGAGGTGCCGCAAGGCCGGCTCTACAAGGACGGCCGCCTCATCATCGATGCGGAAGGCCGCACCGTCGCCGACCGCAGGCGGCTCGCCTTCGTGGGCGTCGTCTCGGTGGCGGTGGCGCTGGACGACCACGGCGCAATCGAAGGCGACCCGACCGTCGAATTGATCGGCATCCCCGAAACCGGCCCCGACGGCACCTCGTTCCACGACATCGCCCTCGATGCCGTGGCCGACACCATCAGGCAGTTGCCGCGGGCGCGTCGGCGCGACCCGGATGCGGTCGCGGAGGCGGTCAAGCGGGCGGTGCGCTCCGCCATTGCCTCGAATTGGGGCAAGAAGCCGCTGTGCCTCGTGCATATATTGACGTTATGATACGACCGGAATCAGACCGGAACACGACGATGATCGGCAGGCTCAACCATGTCGCCATCGCGGTGCGCGACATCGCCGCGGCGAGCAGGCTCTATCGCGACACCCTCGGCGCCGAGGTGTCGGCCGCGGTCCCGCAGGCCGAGCATGGGGTGACGACGGTGTTCATCACCCTGCCCAACACCAAGATCGAGCTGCTGGAGCCGCTGGGCGCCGGCTCTCCGATCGCGAAATTTCTCGACCGCAATCCCGACGGCGGCATCCACCACGTGTGCTACGAGGTCGACGACATCGTCGCGGTGCGCGACCGGCTCAAGGCCGACGGCGCCCGGGTGCTCGGCGACGGCGAGCCCAAGACCGGCGCCCACGGCAAGCGCGTCCTGTTCCTCCACCCCAAGGACTTCCTCGGCACCCTGGTCGAGCTCGAAGAGGCCTAGCCGGTGGCCTGGACCACGATCGCCGCGATCTACTTCATCATCTGGTGGCTGGTGCTGTTCACGGTGTTGCCGTGGGGCGTGCGTTCCCAGGACGAGCATGGCGATGTCTCGCCCGGCACCGACCCCGGCGCGCCGGCAATCCACGGCCTGGGCAAGAAGATGATGTGGACCACGGTGATCGCGACCATCGTGTTCGGGCTGTTCTATTGGGCCTTCGTGACCCGGGCGGTCGCCCTCGAGGACCTCGTGACTTTGTGGGGCCTGCTCAAGCCGTCTGCTCCCTCTCCTTGAAAAACCGGCCGTAGCCCGGGTCGGGCGCCAGCGAACCCCGGGGCGGTGTCGCCAAGTGCGCGAGGCGGGCGACACCCGTCTTTCGATTCAGCGATCATCTTCGCGGTGCACGTCGTGGACGACGATCCCGGCGCCGAGGGGCGGCTTCGACAGCCAGTCCTTGCGGCGCAGCGCACGCTTGGTGTCCTCGTAGCCGCTCTGCCAGTGCTCGCGCATCGAGGTGCCGGAGAATTCGTGGTCCTTGGCGTGCCCTTCATAGGCCTTCTGCTGGTAGATCATCTGCAGGATGGTGATCTCCGGCATGTGGGCGAGCTCCTCCTTGAGCTTGCGCTCCTCGTCGGAAAGCCGGTCTTCCGGGATCTTGTCCAGGGCGAGATGGAGCCGCTTTTTCCAGGTGTGAAGGCGCCGGAACACATCGGTGTTGTAGCGGGTGCGCGAAGAATACATGATGTCCTTGTGGCGCGCGAGCACGTCCTCGATGTCGCGCGGCAGCACGCCCCGCGCACTGAACAGGTCGATCTGGAAGATCAGCGTGTTGATGCGGTCGTCCTGGTCGAGAATGTGCTGCAGCGGCGTGTTGGAGACGATGCCGCCGTCCCAGAAATGATCGGTGCCGATCTTGATCATGGGCAAGGCCGGCGGCAATGCGCCGCTCGCCATCACGTGTTCCGGACCGATGATTTCTGTCGCATTGTCGAAATAGACGAAATTGCCGCTCAATACGTTTACCGCGCCGACCGAAAAGCGGACGGCTCTTTCGTTGATCATGGAGAAATCGACGAGGTCCTCCAGCGTCTCGCGCAGCGGCGCGCTGTCGTAATAGCTGGTCGCGCTCTGGGCGCCGGGAACGCTGAGCCAGGGATTGGGATTGCGCGGCGTGAAGAACCCGGGCTGGCCCTGCATCATGGTCATCCAGGAACTCGCGACGTTGCGCGCCTTGCGGAACGCATCGCCGTCCGGCGTATAGCTCCAGATCTTGCGGTCGGTGATGAGCTGCCAGAAGGTTCGCAGGCGGTCGAGCCGCCGGCGCCGCGAATTGCCGGCGATGATCGCGGAATTGATCGCGCCGATCGAGACGCCGGACACCCAGTCCGGCTCGATATCGGCCTCGTGCAGCGCCTGGTAGACGCCGGCCTGGTAGGCACCGAGCGCGCCGCCGCCCTGCAGCACCAGCGCGATCCGCTCGCAGCCGTCCGGCCGCCAGGTCCGCGGATGTTGACGATCGTGCATTTCGTTGGTGGCGGCATCCATGGCGCAAGCTCCGGCCCGCAAGAACCTATTCGGCAAGGCATGACGGCGTCATGACGCGGGCTGCGACCAGGCCCCGCGGACGAATCGATGTCATCGATCCGCAGGCCCGGTTTCATGGGATTGTCAGATTGAAAATCTAGGGATGGTCGGCCTGCAACGTTCGTCGTCTTGCCGGAGCGAATGAGGCTCGCAACGTTCCCTTCAGAGATCGCCGAGCCATCGAATTCTATTTCGGAACATCGAACCATGCCAGGTCGGTCGCCGGCGCCATGTGCGGCCGACGGCCGCCAAGCTGCACAGCGGGAAGCGGGAACACACATCATGCGCAAGGAAGAGGTTCTTTCGCTCCCGTCGATGCCGGCGGCAGGGCCGAGCTATCCGGCCGGTCCCTACCGTTTCATCGATCGCGAATTCCTGGTGATCACCTACGAGACCGATCCCGAGCTGATCCGGGCGCAACTGCCGGAACCGCTGGAGCCGGTCGAGCAGCCGCTGGTGCATTACGAATGGATCAAGATGCCGGACTCATCGGGCTTCGGCAGCTATACCGAGTCGGGAATGGTGATCCCGGCGCGGCTGCGCGGCGAGGATGTCAATTTCATCGCCCAGATGTATCTCGACGACGATCCACCGATCGCGGCCGGGCGGGAGATCTGGGGCTTTCCCAAGAAGTACGCCCATCCGACGCTGGAGATCGTCAAGGACACGCTGACGGGCACGCTGTCCTATGCCGGCCAGCTCGTGGCCGTGGGCACCATGGGCTACAAGCATGAGAGCATGGCCGGCAATGGCGAGCGCACCCGCGCGACGCTGTCGAAGACGCAAATCAATCTCAAGCTCATTCCCGGCGTCACCGGATACCCGGAAATCTGCCAGCTCGTCGCGATCAACCTGACCGACATCGCCGTCAAGGGATCATGGATCGGTCCGGGCCGCCTTCATCTGGTGCCCCATGTCAACGCGCCGGTGGCCGACCTGCCGGTGCGCCGGATTGTCGGCGCCCATCATTTCCTCGCCGACCTCACGCTGCCCTATGGCCGCGTCGTCTACGACTACAACAAGCACGACTTTGTCGCGCCCCACCCGTGAATCGGAAGCGGCCCGGCTTCGTCAGGCGAGGGGCGCATTCGCCGCCACCAATCCCGCAAAGCTTGGGCTTTCTCGCGTCCAGGACGGTTTGGCCGCCCGGGCAGCTATCGAATCCTGAAATAGTCGAAGAAGCTTCGCTCGATCCGCGCCTGACGCCGTTCGCTCGCCGGACGGGGCCGGGGCAGCGGGACGGACGCAGGCCGCGCCGGCGGCAGGGGCACGATTTCAGCCACGACAGGAGGAGCCGGAGGCGAAGCCGGCACAATTTCCGGCTGTTGTGACACGATTTCCGGCTGCGGCCCCGGCTCCGCGGGCAGCAAATCGACGGGGCGGGACGCCAATTCCATGCCAGCGGTTTTTATCGGGACGGCCTCTTCGAGGCGCGGGATGTCGGGCCACGGCGATGTGGTGACGGAAAATGCAGCCGTGATCAGCCAACCCGCCGTGAATCCTGCAGCAATTCCAATGCAGATAGAGGCCAGCGGATGGCGCCATGGAGACTGCTTTTGTGGAGGCGAATCGTTCATTCCATCCGACCGCTGTATTCCGCCTTGCCGACGTGGAACCCTACCATCGGCGACGATAGCGGCAGCAGCGCGGCCGCACTGGGCATCCAGTCTTCATGCCCGCCTGGGAAGGGAAAGCGGCGGGCCAATTGTGCGAAGCGCGATTTTGCAGCAGCCAAACATGCTGCGTTGCGGGATCTGGTGCATCAAAACCCCGAGCAATGTAATTTCATCGCCGGCGATGGCCTGGCGGAGCTAGCACCTCGTCCTGTCGCCGCTGGACAATGCCTAAAAAGAAAGCAGGGCCAAAGCCCTGCTCCAAAGCGCTCACAAAGTGCCGGTCGACTCCCATTGGTCTTTTTATGGAGTGGCCGCGATTTTTCGCGCCGCCGGTTTTCCTCCCACAGACTTGGACCGCAACCTTTGGAGCGCAAGATTATTGCGGACACACGCTCCATTCAGCGGATATGTTACTCATACCTTATTCCGGTCCAATTTGTCACCATGGTTGTCGTGCACTGCACCATAACTCCGCAGAGCTCGTCGGAGCGGGGTGGTTCGGCAATTTCAGGCGGAAGAAGCCGTTGAATCGATTGCCGTGCTTGTATTTCGCGGAGTGATCCGGTTTCACTGCGTCCGACGCTCGTTTCCCCGAATCATGCGCGGAGCCCATGCGACTTTCTCGTTTTTTTCTGCCGATCCTGCGCGAGACCCCGAAGGAAGCGGAGATCGTTTCGCACCGGCTGATGCTGCGTGCCGGGATGGTCCGCCAGGAAGCCGCCGGCATCTACGCGTTTCTGCCGCTCGGCTTCCGGGTGCTGCAGAAGGTCTGCAAGATCGTGCGCGAGGAGCAGGACCGCGCCGGCGCCATCGAGATGCTGATGCCGACCATCCAGTCGGCCGACCTGTGGCGCGAGAGCGGGCGCTATGAAGACTATGGCAAGGAGATGCTGCGGATCAAGGATCGCCACGAGCGCGACGTGCTGTACGGGCCGACCAACGAGGAGATGATCACCGAGATATTCCGCGCCTATGTGCGTTCCTACAAGGACCTCCCGCTCAATCTCTATCACCTCCAATGGAAGTTCCGCGACGAGGTGCGCCCGCGCTTCGGCGCCATGCGGTCGCGCGAATTCCTGATGAAGGACGCCTATTCCTTCGACCTGGACTTCGCCGGCGCGAGGCACTCCTACAATCGCATGTTCGTCGCCTATCTGCGAACCTTCGCGCGGATGGGATTGCGGGCGATCCCGATGGTCGCCGACACCGGGCCGATCGGCGGCAATCTCAGCCATGAATTCATCATCCTCGCCTCGACGGGGGAGAGCGAGGTTTACTGCCACCGCGATTATCTCGATTTCGCCATCCCGGAGGCGGACGTCAATTTCGACGACGTCGAGGCGATGCAGCGCCTGGTCGACACCTGGACCTCGCGCTATGCGGCGACCTCCGAGAAGCACGAGGCAGCCGTGTTCGACGCGTTGCCCAGCGATGCCAGGATGTCCGCGCGCGGCATCGAGGTCGGCCATATCTTCTATTTCGGCACCAAATATTCCGCACCGATGAAGGCGGTGGTGGCGGGACCCGACGGTGGCGAGCATCCCGTCCACATGGGGTCCTACGGCATCGGCCCGACCCGGCTGGTCGCCGCCGTAATCGAGGCGTTCCACGACGATGCCGGGATCAAATGGCCGGAGGCGGTGGCGCCCTTCAAGGTCGCCATCCTCAATCTCAAGCAGGGCGATCCGGCAACCGATGCGGCGAGCGAAAGCCTCTACCGCCAGCTCTCCGGCAGGGGCGTCGAGGTGCTCTACAACGACCTCGACGAACGCCCGGGCTCGAAATTCGCTGCGACCGACCTGATCGGCATTCCCTGGCAGGTCCTGGTCGGGCCCAAGGGCCTCGGCGAGGGCAAGATCGAGCTGAAATGCCGCGCCGACGGCAGCCGCCAGCTGCTGCCGCCGGGCGATGCGATCGAGCGCCTGGCGCGATGAACCTGTGCGCGACTGCCGGCGCGACCATAAAGGCAGTGGCGCATGAGCGCCAGAATCTGATGAAATCGGGGCGGAGCACGGAAAACTGAAACCGCGGGCAGGGAACGGAACTCCATGAGCGAACCCAACGCGACGGCGCCCTTTGCCCGCTTCGAATGGATGTTGTCGCTGCGCTACCTGCGGGCGCGGCGGCGCGAGGGCTTCATCTCGGTCATCGCCGGGTTCTCCTTCCTCGGCATCATGCTGGGGGTCGCCACCCTCATCATCGTGATGGCCGTCATGAACGGCTTTCGCAAGGAACTGCTGGACAAGATCCTCGGGCTCAACGGCCATCTGCTGATCCAGCCGCTCGATTCCCCGCTGACCGATTGGGATGCAGTCGCCGGCCGCATCATCATGGTGCCGGGCGTGCGCCTGGCCGCCCCGGTGGTCGAGGGCCAGGCGCTGGCGTCGTCGCCGTTCAACGCCAATGGCGTGCTGGTCCGCGGCATTCGCGGGCCCGACCTGGCGCGGCTCGGCTCGATCGCCAACAACATCCAGCAGGG
>DASYNT010000113.1:0-33246 GCA_036008405.1 Xanthobacteraceae bacterium | reverse complement strand
CCTGGAACGGCAGCACCGAGCAGACCCGCACCACGGCGTTCGCCCTCCCGCTGCTGCGCGAGGCGAAGCAGGTGACTGTGCTGTCGGTGGAAGGTGGAATGACGCCCGGGCCGACCGGAGAGGAGTTCGCGCATTATCTGCGCATGAATGCCGTCGCCGCCACCGCCGTCACGGAGGCGCCGGGCCCGCGGACCACCGGCGAGACCATTCTCGACCATGCGAGTACGCATGGCTGCGATCTTCTGGTGAAGGGCGCCTATACCCAGAGTCGCCTGCGCCAGATGGTTTTCGGGGGCGCGACGCGCCACATCCTGGCGAGTGCGACGTTGCCGGTATTGATGGCGCACTGACCGCCCGCGAAGGGACATCTGGTTCGGCATGAACTTCGACCGGAATGCGAAAGGCGAAGGCGCTTCGGGCCAGGGCTCCTCGGGCCAGGGCTCCTCGGGCCGGGGGTCTTCCAGCGAGGATCCTTCCAGCCCGGTCTCCTCGGGACAGAGTTTCCCCGGCCCAAGCCCGGGCGGCCAAAGCGCCGGTCCGTCGGCGCCGCCGCTGCGGCCGACGTTCCTCGCCGTGTTCCCGTCCATCATGCTGCCGATGTTCCTGGCGGTGCTGGACCAGACCATCGTCGCCACCGCGCTGCCGTCGATCGTGGCTGCGACCGGCGAGGTCGAGCGCGCCTCCTGGGTCGTCGTGTCCTACCTGATCGCGTCGACCGTCGCGGCGCCGATCTACGGCCGGCTCGGCGATGCGTTCGGCCGTCGCCGGCTGATGTTCGTCGCGCTCGCCGTGTTCATCGTGGCATCGCTATTGTGCGCGGGTTCGACCTCGATCCTGCTGCTGACGCTCGCCCGGCTGCTCCAGGGCCTCGGCGGCGGCGGACTGATGACGCTGTCCCAGGCGCTGGTCGGCGAGGCGTTCCCGCCGCGCGAGCGGGCCCGCTACCAGGGCTATCTCGCCGCGGTGGCCGTGTGCGCCAACACCTTCGGGCCGGTGGCCGGCGGCTATCTCACCCAGCATTTCGGCTGGCAATCGGTGTTTCTCATCAACATTCCGGTCGGGCTGCTGGCGGTGTTTCTGACCCGCAAGCTGGAGAACCGAGTGCCCGACCGATCGGGCTGGCGGCCGGACCCGTTCGGGCTCATGTTCTTCGCCCTGTTCGTGACCACCACTTTGCTGTCGCTGGAGCAGGCCCAGCACATGGAACTCTCCGCCATGCCGGTGGCCGGCGGCCTGCTCGCCGTCGGCGTCATCGCCGCGGTGTTGCTGGTGCGGCAGGAAACCCGCGCGGCGTCGCCGCTGATCCCGCTCGCCCTGCTGCGCCGGCCGACGATCTGGCGCAGCGATGCGCTCGCCGCCTGTCACGGCGCCGCGCTGGTCGCGCTGATCACCTTTCTGCCGATCTATCTCCAGGTGGTACGGGGGAATTCGCCGGGCCAGACCGGGCTGCTGCTGGTGCCGCTCACGGTCGGCATCTTCACCGGCTCGCTGGTCACCGGGCGGCTCGTCAGCAAGACCGGCCGGACCACGATTTTTCCGGTGTTCGGGCTGTTCCTCGTCACCGCCAATCTGGTGGTGCTGGCGCTGTTCGTCCACCACATCGGCACCGCCGGCCTCGCCTGGCTGCTGCTGTGGAACGGGCTGTTCATGGGAACGGTGATGGGTGTCGTCCAGGTGACCGTGCAAAGCGAATCCGGGCCGCTGAAGCTCGGCGAAGCCGCCGCCTCGGTGCAGTTCTCGCGCTCGATCGGCGCCGCATTCGGAACCGCCCTCGTCACCGCGGTCCTGTTCGCGGTGCTGGCCACCAAGAATCCGGACGTCGCGCGGGCGTTCGCCGCCATGGCCGAGCATGGCGGCCGCGTCGCATCAGTGCTGCCGCCGGACCGGGTCGCCGCAGTCGAGGCCGATATCGCCGAGGCGTTCCGCGCCGCGTTCCTGTCGATTGCCGGCTTCACCGCGATCGGGATGTGCCTCGCCCTGTCGATCCCGCTGCGGCGGATTTAGGGCGCGGAATTCGGTCGACATGGCCGTAGCCCCACGCCACGGGCTCCACGTGGTCGCCTTGTGCACGATGCAAAAGGCCCTCACGAACACCGGGAACTGCGGATCAATCGATGCGAAGCCATGGTCGCCGCTTGCATCGGCAAAGACGACATAGTCCCGAATGGCGTCATATTACTCCGCTGCGACGACAGGAAGTTTTTCGGCAGGCGTCGAATGGACGACCTTCTTGCCCCGAATCCAAGCCTGCACGCGGGCAAGGTAGAGATAGACCACGGGCGTCGTATAGAGCGTGAGGATTTGGCTCAAGGCGAGGCCGCCTACCATGGAATAGCCGAGCGGCCTGCGGAGTTCGGACCCGGTGCCGTGGCCGAACATCATCGGCAAGCCTGCAAGCATCGCTGCTGCCGTCGTCATCAGGATCGGCCGGAACCGCAACAGGCAAGCTTCGCGGATCGCGGCAATCGGCGGCATATTTCGCTCGCGCTCCGCCACGATGGCGAAGTCGACGAGCATGATGCCGTTCTTCTTGACGATGCCGATCAACAGAATGATGCCGATGATGCCGATGACGGATAGGTCCATGTGCCCCAGGTTCAGCGCAAGCAACGCACCGACGCCGGCGGAAGGCAACGTCGACAGAATGGTCAACGGATGGATGAAGCTTTCGTACAGCATCCCGAGAATAATGTAGACGACGAAGAGTGCGGCAGCGATCAGCGCCGGCTCGCTCGACAGCGACGATTGGAATGCCTGGGCGTTTCCTTGGAAAGTGCCGATCACCGACTCGGGCATGCCGATCTCGGCCGCCGCCCGGCTGATCGCGTCGACTGCCTCCCCGAGGGCCACCCCGGCGCTCAGGTTGAAAGTGAGTGTAGCTGCCGGGAACTGCCCTTGGTGATTGATCGACAGCGGACCGACACTCTGGGAGTTGAACTCCACCAGCGCGGATAGCGGCACCGCGGCTCCGGTAAGCGGCGATTTGACATAGATGTGATCGAGCGTATCGAGGTTGACAACCATGTCGGGCAGGACTTCGAGGATAATAAAGTAGGTATTGAGCTGGGTGAAATACTGGGTGATCTGGCGTTGACCGAAGGCGTCGTTGAGCGTGTCGTCGATCGCCTGAGGGGTGATCCCGAACCGCCCGGCCTGATCGCGATCAATCGTGACCTTGAGCTGCGGCGCGCTCGACAGGAGATCGGTCCCGACGTCCGCGATCTCCGGCAGGGTCTTCATCTTGGTTAGTAGCCTCGTCGACCATTCGGTGAGCTCTTGGATGTTCGCATCCTGCAATGTGTATTGGAACGCGGCACGGGCAACGCGACCGCCGACGGTAATGTCCTGCGCGGGCTGAAGATAGGTCGTGACCCCGACGATTTTGGCGAGTTGCGGACGCAAGCGGTCGATGACCTGGGACGCATCGACATCGCGCTCCTCGCGCGGCTTGAGTATGACGTTCAAACGTTCGATGTTTCCGGTGTTTCCGAAGCTCGGGCCGAAGCTCGTAACCACCCCATCTACGGCCGGGTCGCTGAGGATGGTGCGGTCGACTTCGGTCTCCAGGCTTATCATCTTCCGAGGCGAAACGTCCTGCGAGGCCTCCGCTATGCCGGTAATCAGGTCGATGTCCTGGATCGGAAAGAACCCTTTGGGCGTGTAGTACATCATCGCCCCGGTCAGAGCCATCGTGGCGAAGAAGACACACAGCGTGATCGGCTGGTGCCGCAGCACGATGTCGAGGGTCGATCGATAAAACGACAGCATCGCGTCGAACCCGGCTTCGATGAAGCGGTAGATGCGGCCGTGACTATCCGATTCGGGCCGCATGAAACGCGCGCAAAGCATCGGGGCAAGGGTGAGCGAGACGAATGCCGAGACTGCAATCGAAGCGGTGACGGTCAGGGCGAATTCGCGGAACAGCCGTCCGATGATGCCGCCCATCAACAGCAGCGGAATGAATACCGCGATCAACGACATGCTGATCGATACCACGGTGAAGCCGATTTCGCGCGCGCCCGCGAGAGCCGCTTCGAAAGGGGCTTCGCCGTTCTCCACATGGCGGTGAATGTTTTCCACAACGACGATGGCATCGTCGACGACGAATCCCACCGCGATGGTCAGCGCCATCAGCGAAAGATTATCGAGGCTGAACCCGAGCAAATACATCGCCGCAGCCGAGCCGAGCAATGCCAGCGGTACCGTGATGCCGGGAATGACCGTTGCCCAGAAATTGCGTAGGAACAGCAAAATAACCATGACCACCAGGACCACGGTCAATGCCAAGGTGAACTCGACGTCCTTCACCGAAGCACGAATGGTACGCGTGCGGTCTTGCACCACCTTGACCTCGATGCCCGGGGGAATGTTCCGGATCAACCGCGGCAACAGCAGCCTTATCTGATCCACGGTGTCGATGACATTGGCGCCCGGCTGCTTATACACGACGAGCAAAACGCCGAGTTTTCCGTTCTGAAAAGAGCCGATGGTGTTGTCGGCCGGACCGGCGACCGCCTGGCCGATGTCGCGAACACGGATCGGGCCTCCGTTGCGATAAGCTACGATGGCGTCATTGAACGGCTCCGCATCGACGATCTGGTCGTTGGCCGCGATGGTGAAACTGGTCTCGGCGGTATTGACCGTTCCCTTCGAAGCGATCGTCGTCGAACTGACGAGCATTGGACGCACATCTTCCAATGTCAGCCCGGCGGAAGCGAGCTTGGCCGGGTCGACCTGGATGCGAATCGCCGGCTTCTGCTCGCCCCAAATTTGGACCTGGGCGACACCGCGCACCTGGGAGATCTGTTGCGCGATGAAATTGTCGGCGTAGTCGTCGACGCTGATGAGCGGCAGGGTCTCAGACTGCGCGGAAAGAATCAGGATCGGGGAATCGGCGGGGTTGACCTTCCGGTAGCTCGGCGGGGTCGTCATCGTCTGCGGCAGTGTCCTGCTGGCCGCCGTGATCGCCGCCTGAACATCCTGGGAGGCAGCATCGATGTTGCGATTGAGTTCGAATTGAATGGTGATCGAGGTGGAATTGAGTGCGCTCGTCGAGGTCAACTGGGTGACCCCTGGAATTTGCCCGAACTGCCGCTCCAGAGGCGAAGCCACCGACGCCGCCATCGTCTCCGCGCTGGCGCCTTGAAGCGTGGCACTCACCTGTATGGTCGGAAAGTCGACCTGCGGCAGAGCCGCGACCGGCAAAAACGGTATCGCGACGAGTCCGACAAAGCCGATAGCGGCCATCAGCAGCGACGTTGCAATCGGACGCTGTATAAACGCCTCCGAAATGTTCATCCTAAGTCCTTCTGAGGCGGGCTGCTGATAAAGTGGGCTGCGTTGCTACCCCCCGCGCCCAAACTTTACTCGGAAGCAGCCCAAGAAGAAAATAAAAAGCTATGCGAATGAGGCCGCCGACACTTGCGATCGTGTAGGAGCTGTCACCTTCGCACCTTCGCAATGCAACATGGATAACGCAACATGGATAGGGACGGGCACAGCGGCGACACGGCCACGCGGCAAGCCTCGCCGCCGCCACCGTCTTGACACATCTTCGTCGATCATTGCGGCGATGCAGCCGACAGCGCCAAAGCGGAGCGAGCACGAGGATTCGGCAACATCATCGCCGCAAGCCTATTTGCGCCCGTTAGCTCGGTGAGAGCGCTACGCCGCCGATCCCAATACCTTCAATCCTGTTCCCGCCCTTGCCGCGGTCAGCCGAAGGCGCTTCAGACCGCTTCTGCGCTCGCTACGCCGCGAGGTCGGCGACGATTGCGTCGAGCAGCGGAAATCCCGCCGCGGTCACCCGCAGCCGGCCGTGGGGCGTGGTCTCGACGAGGCCGTGCATGGCGAGGTCGGCGATCTGCTTATGGGAGAGCGGGGCACCGGCGAGGGCCGCAAAGCGTTCGAGGTCGATGCCTTCGGCGAGGCGCAGGCCCATCAGCAGGAATTCGTCGGCGGCCTCGACGCGGCTCAAGGCCTCGTCGGTGGCGATGCCGGTGCCGCTGGCTTCGACCCGTTCGAGCCAGGCCTCGGGCCGCCTTTCCGTCGCGGTGGCGCGGCGGCGGCCGTCGATATCGAGGCGGCCATGGGCGCCGGGACCGATCCCGGCATATTCCTGGTAGCGCCAGTAGACGAGGTTGTGGCGGCACTCCGCGCCGGGGCGGGCGTGGTTGGATATCTCATAGGCCGGCAGGCCGGCGGCGGCGCAGACCTCGCGGGTGAGGTCATAGAGCGTGCGGGCGTGGTCGGCGTCGGGCACCGCGAGCTTGCCGGCGGCATGGAGCGCCGCGAACGGCGTGTCCTCTTCGATGGTGAGCTGATAGAGCGAGAGGTGCTCGGCCGCCTCGGCGATGGCGCGTTCGAGCTCGGCGCGCCACATCGGCGGCGTCTGGCCCGGCCGCGCATAGATGAGATCGAACGAGTAGCGCTCGAATGCCTCGCGCGCGATGGCCACGGCGTCGAGCGCCTCGCGGGCCGTGTGCATCCGCCCGAGCGCCTTGAGGGCGCCATCATCGAGCGCCTGCACCCCGAGCGACACCCGGTTGACGCCGGCAGCCCGATAGCCGGCGAACCGGGTCGCCTCGACGCTGGTCGGATTGGCTTCGAGCGTCACCTCCACCACGGACGCGACCTGCCAGTGCCGCGCGACCGCATCGAGGATCGCGCCGACGGTCGAAGGCTGCATCAGCGACGGCGTGCCGCCGCCGAAGAAAATCGTCGACACCGTGCGGCCGGGGGTCCGCGCCGCGGTCGCGGCGATCTCGGCGCTGAACGCGCGCACGAAGCGCGCCTCGTCGATGGCGCCGTGGCGGACATGGCTGTTGAAGTCGCAATAGGGGCACTTCGACAGGCAGAAAGGCCAGTGGATGTAGACGCCGAAGGTGGGAGCGGGCGCGACCCCGGCGGCCGGACTTGCCGATGGCGCGGGGGCATCCGCGCTGACGTCACGGTCGGCCAAGGCAGGCCTCCGCAAGCTTGCGAAATGCGCGGGCGCGATGGGACAGGCCGCGGCCGCCGGGCGGCAGGCCATGCTTTTCCTCGCTCGTCATTTCGCCGAAGGTGCGGTCATGCCCGGCCGGAAGGAACATCGGATCATAGCCGAAGCCCTCCTCGCCGCGCGGCGGCCACACCAGCACGCCGTCGATGCGGCCTTCGAACTCCTCCGCATGGCCGTCGGGCCAGGCGACGCACAGCGCCGAGATGAAATGGGCGGTGCGGTCCGCCGGTGCCGTCGCGCCCCGGCCTCTGAGCCTGTCGTCGATCTCGCCCATGGCGCGGGCGAAGTCCTTGTCGGCGCCCGCCCAGCGCGCCGAATGAATGCCGGGGGCCCCGCCGAGCGCATCGACCACGAGCCCGGAATCATCGGCGAAGGCCGGCAGCTGCGTAGCGTTCGCCGCGGCGGCGGCCTTGATGTGGGCATTCTCGCGGAAGCCCGAGCCGGTTTCCTCGGGCTCGCCGAGGCCGAGGTCGCCGGCTGCGATCGCCTCGACTCCATAGGGCGCAAGCAGCTCGCGCATTTCGCGCAGCTTGCCGGGGTTGTGGGTCGCGATCACGAGCCGTCCGGCGATGGGGCGATGGCGTTGTGAAGGCATGGCGCCTGTCCTACCCCGAAAAGTAGTCCCGGTGGTGCGGTGGGGGCCACCGCCGCAAGGCGGACCTGCGTTCACATCACCGCCATTTTCTGCAGGTCGATCAGCTTGCCGGTGCCCTTGCGCGCCAGCGCCAGCAACGCCAACAGCTGGGTCTCGGTGAACGGCGTCTTCTCCGCCGTGCCCTGGATTTCGACGATCCCGCCGGTTCCCGTGAGCACGAAATTGGCATCGGTGTCGGCAGACGAATCCTCGGCATAGTCGAGGTCGAGCACCGCGGTTCCGCTGTGGATGCCGCAGGAAATGGCGGCAACATGGTCGCGCAGCGGCACCGTGCGGATGATTTCGCGGTTCTTCATCCAGTTGAGGCAGTCGTGCAGCGCCACCCAGGCGCCGGTGATCGATGCGGTGCGGGTGCCGCCGTCGGCCTGGATCACGTCGCAGTCGATGGTGATCTGGCGCTCGCCGAGCGCTTCGAGGTCGACGACCGCGCGCAGGCTGCGGCCGATCAGCCGCTGAATTTCCACGGTGCGGCCGCCCTGCTTGCCGGTGGTCGCCTCGCGGCGGGTGCGCTCATGGGTCGCGCGCGGCAGCATGCCGTATTCGGCGGTGATCCAGCCGCGGGCCTGGCCCTTGAGCCAGGGCGGCATGCGATCCTCCAGCGTCGCCGTCACCAGCACATGGGTGTCGCCGAACTTCACGAAGCAGGAGCCTTCCGCATATTTCACCACGCCCCGTTCGAGGGTTACGGCGCGCAGCTCGTCGGGTTGGCGGCGGCTCGGTCGCATGAATACATTCTCCCGGCGGCGGTGCCGAATGGCGGGCCGCCCAGGCAAGCTTTTAAGTTCGCCGGCCCGGCTCCACAAGGCCCGCGTTCCAACCGGCCTCGGACCGCTGGCCCGGGGCCGCCATCCGGCTTGCGCGGGTCGTGGCGGGTCGGACCGCCACCCATTGAAGACGCGGGGCGACTTGCGAGGCCCGATGGCGGAATCGCCGGTTCGGTCCGCGCGCCAACCGCACGCCGGCCCGGCATGGACAAACGGCGTCGTTCGAGGCATTGAATCGATGATGCGCTCCGTGTCCCAAGACGTTCCGATCGGCTCGAGCGAAATCAGCGTCGCCCAGCTCAACGACCGGTCGCGCGAGATCTTTCGCCAGATCGTCGAAAGCTATCTTGCGACCGGCGAGCCGGTCGGCTCGCGCAATCTGTCGCGGATCATCCCGATGACGCTGTCGCCGGCTTCGGTGCGCAACGTCATGCAGGATCTCGAGCAGCTCGGCCTCATCTATGCCCCGCATACCTCGGCGGGCCGGCTGCCGACCGAACTCGGCCTGCGCTTCTTCGTCGATGCGCTGATGCAGATCGGCGATCTCAGCGAGCCCGATCGCGTCGCCATCGAGGGCCAGGTCGCCGCGGCCGGAAAGACCGTCGAAAACGTGCTGACCGAGGCCTCCGTGCTGCTGTCCGGGCTGACGCGCGCCGCCGGCGTCGTGCTCACCGCCAAGGCCAATGTCCGCGTCAAGCACATCGAGTTCGTCCGCCTGGAGCCGGAGCGCGCTCTGGTGATCCTGGTGGGGGAGGACGGCCAGGTCGAGAACCGCGTCCTCAACCTGCCGATCGGCCTGCCGGCCTCCGCGCTGACCGAGGCATCGAACTTCCTCAACGCCCATGTCCGCGGCAAGACCCTGGCGGAGGCCAAGGCCGAGCTCGAAACGGCGCTCGAAGCCGGCCGCGCCGAACTCGACCAGCTGACCCAGAAGATCGTCGCCGCCGGCTTTGCGAGCTGGTCGGGCGGCGAGCGCGACGAACGCAAGCTGATCGTGCGCGGCCATGCCAACCTGCTCGACGACCTCAAGGCGGTGGAAGACCTGGAGCGGGTGCGGCGGCTGTTCGACGAGCTCGAAACCAAGCGCGGCGTCGCCGACCTCCTCGGCCGCGCCGAGCGCGCCGAAGGCGTGCGCATCTACATCGGCTCGGAAAACAAGCTGTTCTCGCTGTCGGGCTCCTCGACCATCATCTCGCCCTATCATGACGCCAGCGGCGGCATTGTCGGCGTGATCGGCGTGATCGGCCCGACCCGCCTCAACTACGCGCGCATCGTTCCCATGGTCGACTACACCGCCAAGGTGGTGAGCAAGCTGCTGGCGCCGGGCTGAGGCGGGGCGCACGCATCTTGCCCCAACCGGACGGCACGCGGCATAAGACCACGAACAAAGCAGAGGAGTTTGCGATGAGCACGGCCGGGCACCAGGCTGCGACGAGCGCCAAGGAACACCATGCCCAGGAACACCATGCCCAGGAACACCATGGCAAGGAGCCGCGCGCCCGAGAGCGCACGTCGTTCCAATGGGACGATCCGCTGCTCTTCGACGACCAACTCACCGAGGACGAGCGGCTGATCCGCGACACCGCGCGGGGCTATGCGCGGGACAAGCTCATGCCGCGGGTGATCGAAGCCTACATGCAGGAAAACACCGACCGCGCCATTTTCGCCGAGATGGGCGCTCTCGGCCTGCTCGGGGTCATCATCCCGGAGGCCTATGGCGGCGCCGCGGTCGGCTACGTTTCCTACGGGCTGGTGGCGCGCGAGATCGAGCGGGTCGATTCCGGCTTCCGCTCGATGATGAGCGTGCAGTCGTCGCTGGTGATGTATCCGATCTACGCCTATGGCGACGAGGCGCAGCGGCGCAAGTATCTGCCCCGGCTCGCGACCGGAGAACTGGTCGGCTGCTTCGGGCTCACCGAGCCCGACGCCGGCTCCGACCCCGCCGGCATGAAGACGCGGGCCGAGAAGGTCTCCGACGGCTACCGCCTCACCGGCACCAAGACCTGGATTTCCAACGCGCCGCTCGCCGACCTGTTCGTGATCTGGGCGAAGTCGGCCGCGCATGGCGACGAGATCCGCGGCTTCCTGCTCGAGAAAGGCATGAAGGGCCTGTCCGCGCCGAAGATCGGCGGCAAGCTGTCGCTGCGCACCTCGATCACCGGCGAAGTCGTGATGGACGGCGTCGTCGTGCCGGAGGCAAACCTGCTGCCCGAAATATCCGGCCTCAAGGGCCCGTTCGGCTGCCTCACCCGGGCGCGGTTCGGCATCGCCCTCGGCGTCATGGGCGCGGCGGAAGACTGCTGGCACCGGGCGCGGCAATATACGCTCGACCGCAAGCAGTTCGGCCGGCCGCTGGCGGCGACCCAGCTGGTGCAGAAGAAGCTCGCCGACATGCAGACCGAGATCGCGCTCGGGCTGCAGGCGGCGCTGCGGGTCGGACGCCTGCTCGGCGACGGCCGCGCGACGCCGGAAATGGTGTCGCTGGTCAAGCGCAATAATTGCGGCAAGGCGCTGGATATCGCCCGCGCCGCCCGCGACATGCATGGCGGCAATGGCATCCAGATCGAGTACCACGTGATGCGGCACATGCAGAACCTGGAGACCGTGAACACCTATGAAGGCACCCACGACTTCCACGCCCTGATCCTCGGCCGCGCCCAGACCGGGTTGCAGGCGTTCGTGTAGGGCGACCGCAACCGCAGCCCCGGCCCGGATCGCGGGCAGCGAGGTTCGGGCGCTTGCTCCGCGCACCGGCGCTCTGATCGGCAGAGCCGGCTCGACACGGACGGCGTTGGGCTTTACCTGTCGGGCGCTGCGCATCGTGTCGGGCGTGCCGGCGGCCGCCGAGCCGCGGAGATCGATCAATGGACATCATGACCGTGGAAAACATCGGAGACGAGATCACTCATGTGATCTTCAGCGGCCGGCTCGATTCCATCGGTGCGGCGTCCGTCGGCCGGCGCTTCAACGAACAGGTCGGCGACAAGCGAGCGGTCATCGTCGATCTTGCCGATGTCGATTACGTGGCCTCGCTCGCGATCCGGTTTCTGCTCAGCGGCGCCAAGGCTGTCAAAGGCAATGGCGGCAAGCTGGTCATCCTGTCGCCGGCAGAATATGTGTACGAGGTGCTCAAGATCGCCGGGATCGACCAGATCATGCCTATCCTGTTCGACCGCGACGAAGCGATCGCGGCGGTGCGCCCTTTGCCGTCATAAATCGCGCGCGCCGGGGCTGCTTACCCGCTGCGGCTGTCCGATTGCATCGCCGATGCGATCAAAAAATCGGGCACTGTGAGCCATCTCACATGCGGTGGCCTCGGTTTGAAGTTCAATCGCCCTCCAGGTTCAATCGCAACTCGATTGGAGGGCAATACCATGTGTGATCAGGCCTACGTCAATCTGCTTCGCGAAAGGGTTCGCCAAAAGGAAGCCGAGGAAAGGCGTATTGCCGCCTTTGGTCCTGCGCCCAGCACACGCTTCGTGCCATTGAACATGCCGGCTCAATCGCAGCCGGAGGACGCGGACGAGCGAAAGGACGCGGGCGGCAGCGGTTGAAGAAAGGAAATTCAGCCGTGCGGGAAGACGCGCCGATTCATCGGGGCAAGTCCTGGCACTTCCGTTGTGCCGAACCGGAATAGAGTATCGTAGTTCCTACTCAACCTCCGCCGCCCGCCTCCGCATCATCCCCGCCAGCGCGCCCGCCGTGTCCTCGTCCGCGCGCCACCCCGCCGCGAGCAACTTTTTCGGCTCCGCCACCAGCGCCCCGTTGATCTGCTCCCAGTTCGCGCCGCGCCCGAGCGCCGCGAGCCCCAACCGGAGCAGCGCCGGCGGCATCGCGGCGCCCAGTCGACGGGTTCAGCGAGGTCGCCGTGACGGACGACGATGACACCGGGCGGGAACGGCGGCGCTGCGCCGTTGTCCACATCCGTGACCCGGGTCGCGCCGCGCACCGCGGCATGCACCTCGTCGCCCGCCGCCGCGAGCGCCGCCACCACGGCGCGGCCGACGAAACCGGTGGCGCCGGTGACGAGGACTCTCACCGCGGGCCCCGCGCCATGGCGCGCAGCAGCAACGTCACCTCGACGGCGCCGAGCGCGAGCGCGATCGCATCGAAGACGATGGAATCGAACAACACCGTGACCACGGCGAGCCAAACCAGCACGACATTCGCCGCGAACACCCGCCGAACCACGCCCATCACCGAAAAGCCGCCGGTGGTCGCGATCTGATAGAAATGGCTGCGGTGCGCCTGCGTGATGCGCTCGCCCCGCGCCATCCGGCGCAGCAGCGTGATGGTGGCGTCGGCGAGGTAGTAGAGCGGCAGCAGCAGCGCGGCGGCGAGGTGGCCGTTGCCGGCGAGCTGCACCAACAGCCACCCCAGCACCAGCCCGATCGGAAGGCTGCCGCCGTCGCCGAGGAACAGCTTCGCCACCGGCCGGTTGAAGGGGGCAAAGCCGAGCATGGCTCCGAGCAGCGCCGACGCGATCAGTGCGGGGGTCTGCGGCACCGCGCCCAACAGCGCGAGGATCAACAGGCCGGCGGTGATCGGCACGGTCTCCGCCACCGTGATCCAGTCGATGCCGTCCATGAAATTCACGAGATTGACGAACCACAGCATGGCGACGATCTCGACGCCGCGTTCGACCGCGAGCGGCACGACGGGCAGCGCGCGCAGCTCGGCCGGCAGGGTCGCGACCGCGGCGCCGACCGCGACGGCCTGCAGCGCGAGGCGCGGCAGCGGCGCCAGCGAGAAGATGTCGTCGGCGACGCCGACGACCATCAGCGTCATGACGGCCGCGGCGAGCGGCATCAGCCCGGCAAACGGCGCGCGCGCGGCGGGATCGAGCAGCGCGATGGCGGCGAGCGCCATGAAGCCGCCGAGCACGACCGCGACGCCGCCGCCTTGCGGGGTCGGCGCCTCGTGGGAAGAGCGTGCATTGGGCCGCGCCAGCGCGTAGCGCGCAAACAGCGGCCCCATGAGGACGATCAGCCCGGCGCCGGCGAGGCCGGCCAGCATGATTACCGCGACGTCCCGCAGCCCCATCGCCGATCACCCATCACGACTGGAGCAGGCGCTGATAGAGGTCGACGGTCGCCTTCCCGATCAGGTCGGCGGCGAAACGCTCGTCGACCAGCCGCCTCGCGGCGACGCCGAAGCGAATGCGCTGCTGGGAGGAGCGCATCAGCCGCTCCATGGCGGCGGCCAGCGCCGCGGGATCGTCGACCGGGACCAACAGGCCGGTCTTCTCCGCGATCGCGATCTCGCGGCAGCCTGGCACATCGGTCGCGATCAGCGGCCGTCCGCACGCGGCGGCCTCCAGCAGGCTTTTCGGCAGGCCTTCGCGGCGCGACGGCAGCACGGCGATGTGGGCGCGCTGCCACACGGTGGCGATGTCGGCGACCTGTCCCAACCAGGTGACGCCGGGCTCCCGTCCCCAGGCCGCCAGCTCGTTTTGCGGAATGCTGGCGGGATTGGCGGGGTCGGGCGAGCCGGCGAGCAGCAGCCGGGCCTCCCCATTGGCCGCGCGCATGATCCGGAATGCGGCGATGAGGTTGCGCACGCCCTTGTCGTCCAGCATCCGGCCGACATAGGCGATGGTCACCGGCCCGTCGGGCTCGGGGATCGGGCGCAGGCGGTCGGCATCGATGCCGGAGCCGGGGATGATGACGATGTGATCCGGCTTGACGCCGAGTTCGGCGAGCATGTCACGGTCATCGGGGTTCTGCACCAGGCCGACGGCGCGGCGGCGGTTGAGCCCGAACCGCAGCAGCAGCCGGATCACGCCGCGCCGGGCGATGCCGGAGGGCGTGATGAAGGCGTGGCCGAGACCGGTAATGGCATAGACATTGGCGCCGCCGCGCCAGAACGCGGCCACCACCCCGAGCACGCTCGCCTGCAGCGCGACGTGGTGGACGATGGCGGGAGCGACGGCCCGGCGCAGCTTGCGCAAGGCGAGGATGGCACCGATGCTTCCGAACGGCGACAACCTGCCCCGCACGAAACGGACGGGATGCAGGGTGAAGCCTTCCCGCTCGATGGCATCGGCGTCGGCGCCCACATTGGTGGCGACATGAACCTCGAAGCCGGCGGCGCGGGCCGCCCGCGCCATCGGCAGCCGATGCGACAGGAAATACCAGTCTTCGGTCACGACATAGATGAGGCGCGGCGCCGGCCGCGTTCGGGCATCCATCCGCGATGGCCGCCTGACCTGATCCATGGCCCTCTCTGCCTGACCGCCCCGCCGGCCCCCCGGCCATCCCGCCCCGGCGCATCCGGCTGATCGATAGCATCGATCGTGGCCGGCGCAACAGGCTTGACGTTCATGTCGGGAACGTCCTAGCCCTTTCGGGCTGCCCGAAGCGGTGCATGAGAACGGCGCCACCGGCCGGGCCGCAGGCGTGCGTGGAGAGAGAGATCGATGGCGGCTGAGCCGATCCTGGTCACCGGCGCGGCCGGATTCATCGGCTTCCACGTCGCCCGGCGCCTCGCGGCGAGCGGGCGCGCCGTGATCGGCATCGACAATCTCAATGCCTATTACGATCCCGCGCTCAAACAGGCGCGGCTCGCCGAGCTCTCCCGCTTCGATGCGTTCCGCTTCCGCAAGCTCGACCTCGCGGACCGGGACGGCGTGGCGGCGCTGTTTGCGCAATGCCCGTTCAGCCACGTCGTCCACCTCGCCGCTCAGGCCGGCGTCCGCCACTCCCTCACCGCGCCGCACGACTACGTCGACTCCAACATCACCGGCTTCCTCAACGTGCTGGAAGGTTGCCGGCATGCGCGGAGCCGTCATCTGCTCTATGCGTCGTCGTCCTCGGTCTATGGCGCCAATACCGCGATGCCTTTCAGCGTGTCGCAGAACGTCGACCATCCGCTGAGCCTCTACGGCGCCTCCAAGAAGGCCAACGAGCTGATGGCCCACGCCTATGCCCATCTGTTCGCGCTACCGACCACGGGGCTGCGCTTCTTCACCGTCTACGGCCCCTGGGGGCGGCCGGACATGGCGATGTGGCTGTTCGCCGACGCCATCCTGGCGGGCCGGCCGATCAAGCTGTTCAACGGCGGCGACATGCAGCGGGACTTCACCTATGTGGACGATGTCGCGACCGCCATCGTCAAGCTGATCGAGCATGTGCCGCAGGGCGATGCCGCCTGGTCGGGCGACGATCCCGATCCGGCGGCCAGCCGGGCGCCGTGGCGCATCTACAACATCGGCAACCACACGCCGGTCGGGCTGATGGAAGTGGTGCGCCTGCTCGAGCAGGCGCTCGGCAAAGCCGCACTCAAGGAGCTGCTGCCAATGCAGCCGGGCGACGTGCGCGCGACCTGCGCCGACGTCGACGCATTGCAGAAGGCGGTCGGATTTGCTCCGAACACGCCGGTCGCGGACGGCATTACCCGGTTCATCGACTGGTATCGCGGATATCACCGAGTCTGAGGACGACATCGCGATGCGGCCGGCATGAACGAGAGGCTGCTCAATCCGGTGTCGAATGCCGGTGCGGCGGGCGGCGCCAGCTCGGCGGCACAAACTCACTCCTTGACGTTGCGCACTTCCGTGTTCATGCGCACGTCCTTGCGGCGGCGCTTGACCAGTTGCTTGCCGGCGGCGAAGTAGTCGCCGCGGGTGGCGGCGAGCGCCGCGGCATCGAGGTCGTCGGACCATTCGCCGAGCGAATAGCCGTACCACGGCGCCTCCGGCTTGAGCTTGGGCAGGCCGAGTTCCTCCCAGATCCTGCGGGCATTCTCCATGTATTCGCGCTTGGGCAGCGAGATCGGCGGGAAGTTCTCCTTCAGCGTGGCGTCGATCAGCACCGAGGCGTCCTCGCCGCCGTTGCGCTTGCTGCGCGGGCCGTGGCCCTGGTCGCGATGGGGCAGGATGTGCATGTCGATGGCGGCGTTGGCGCGATAGGACATCGCCCACAGGATGGCGTCGGCGTTCTCGGGATCGATGTCGTCGTTGAGCGCGATGACGTACTTGCCGGCGGCGCGGTGCAGCACCGCGGCACCGTACAGCGCGCGCCAGATCTCGGTCGACGGCATGTCGCGCTCGACCACCAGCGCGATCACCTTGCGGATGTTGGTCAACGGCTCGTGCATGGAGACGCGCTTGATTCCCTTGATGCCGAGGGTGTCGCGCAGGAAATTGAGGAACAGCGGCTCCATGCCGATGCGCTTGATCAGGCTCGATTCGCTCGGCGTCACCTGGGAGATGATGGAGGCGAGGATCGCATCGCGCCGGCGCGTGATGCAGGTCACGTCCATGAAGGCGTTGAACTCCTGCAGGTTGACGTGGCCGTGGGACTCCCCGAACGGCGCCTCGGGCTCGAGATATTCGGTGTCGATGAAGCCCTCGATCACGATCTCGGCCTCTGCGGGCACCAGGAGATCGACCGTCTTCGCCCTGACGACGTTGATCGGCGCGCCGACGAGCCCGCCCGCGACGTCGAGCTCGTCGACCGACTCCGGCAGCTTCTGCACCGAGGCGAAGGTGATGCAGGGCGGCGCGCCGAGCACCACTGCGCAGGGCAGCTTCTTGAACCCGCGCGCCCGCAATTTCTCCCAGTGATTGTAGATGCCGGGCCGTAGCTCCAGCGACGGGTTCATGCCGAGCCGCCGGGGCGCCTTCACCTGGCCGCGGTAATTGCCCATGTTCTGGATGCCGGTGTCGGGATCCTTGGTGATGTATTGCGACAGCGTCGCATAGGGCGCCACGTCCCAGCCCGGGGTCGAGATCGGCAGCGGGATGCCGTCGAGGCCGTTGCCCGGCTTGTCGAGCGCCTTGCCCTGGATCACGATCTCGTGGCACGGCGCGTTCTCGACGAGGCGCGGCGGGATCGGGTTGCGCGCCGCGTTGACCCAGCGGGCGTCGATCTCGTCGAGCTTGCAGCCGATGCCGATGCGATAGATCTCGCGGTTCGCCGCGAGCACGCCGACGGCGACCGGGATGTCGTATTTGCGCTTCTTGCTGTCCACCACATTGGTGAACAGGAACGCCTTGCGGTCCTTCTCCTCGATGCCGCCGCGGAACTGCCAGCGCACCAGCGGGTGCATCTCGGTGTCCTTGTTGATGGGGCGGTCGACAGTGACCAGCAGGCCCGCCTTGTCGAGCGCGCGAAGGTGATCGTGCAGGTCCGGATAGCCGCGCGCCGGCGCCGCCGCGGTCGGCTTCGTTGCCGGTTTTGCCGCCGGCTTGCGCTTCGGCTTGGTCATCGCGTCCATTCTGCAATCCTCATCAGACTCACACCTTTATACGTGGAAGTCTTGTATCCGCCAGAGTCTCGGCATCGGCAGTCGAGGCGAAGGCACTTCTCCCTGCCGCGTGCGCGGGAGGGTATTCATGTGCTTCCTCGTCATGCCGAAACCTTCATGCGTGCGTAGTCTTCCCGCAGCTTTTCCCGCAGCACCTTGCCGCGATCGCTCTTCGGCAGATCGGAGACGAAGAGCACCTGCTTGGGCAACTTGGGCGGCGGCAGGAAGGCTTCGCAATGCTTGCGCATGGCGGCTTCCGTGAGCGCGCCGCCGGGCTTGGCGACCACATAGCACACGATCTCCTCGCCATAGATATCATCGGGCACGCCGACCGCGGCCGCTTCCAGGATGCCGGGATGCCGCAGCAGCACCTCGTCGATCTCGGCCGGCGCGATGTTCATGCCGCCGCGGATGATCAGGTCCTTGGTGCGGCCGGTGACGCGCACGAAGCCATCCGCATCCATGGCCGCGAGGTCGCCGGTCTTGATGCGATTTGGACGGATCGGTTCGATGGTGCCGTCGTCGAGGAGATAGCCGATGGCGGTGTGCGGGCCGCCCGCGGTCACCTCGCCCTCGACGCCGACGGCGCAGGGCTTTCCATCGGCGTCGACGATGGCGAATTCCTGGTGCAGTGCCGGCACGCCGACGGTGCCGATCCGGTTCTTGTAGGTGCGGTTGCCGCATACCCAGCCGGCCTCCGACATACCATACATCTGCAGCAGCTTGACGCCGTACATCTCCTCGAACTGCAACCATTGCCGGGCGGTGAGCGGCGCGGTCGAGCAACTCATCAGGCGCAGCGTCGGTACGTCCTTGGCGGTGTAGCCGAGCGGCTTGTGGAGCAGCATGTTGAGCACGGTCGGCACGCCGGCGGAAAACGTGATGCCGCGGTCGCGGATCCATTCGAAGAAACGGCTGTGGGAGAAGCGCCTGGCGATGTGCAGGGTGAGGCCCTTCTGCAGGAACGGCATCAGGCTCAGCACCTGGGCCGAGTTCCAGCCGAACGAGCGGTATTCCAGCGTGCGGTCGTCCGCGGTGAGGCCGAGGAATTCCAGCGTCGAGAGGCCGTTGAGCCAGTAGGCACGGTGGTCGTAGACCACGATCTTGGGCCGGCTGGTGGTGCCGGAGGTGCAGAAGATGCAGGCGATGTCCTCGGGTGCGTTGCGCTCCGGCAATTCCTCGGCGCGACGGCCTTGCGACATCGCCGCGAAGCACTGGTCCGCCGGATCGGCGATGCCCTGCGCCGACCACGCCCCGAACCTGACGCGCGGCGCCTTGCATTCCCCCACCAGCGCGTCGCAATCGACGTCCTTGTGATGGACGATCAACGCCGGGTTCACCACCGGAGCGAGGTCTGCCAGCACCTTCTGGTTGATCTCGATGTTGAGCGGGCACACCACCGCGCCGATCCGCCAGATGCCGAGCCACAGCAGCAGCTTCTCGAGGTTCTCGTCGGACAGCAGCAGCACGCGGCTGCCCTTCGCGACGCCGCGGCTCCGCAGAAAGGCGGCGATGTCGGTGGTGACCTGGTCGAGGGTGCCGAAGTCGATCGCGGTGCCCGATTCCAGGTCGACGATTGCGGTCTTGCCGGGATCGCGGTCCCGGTAGTGCGCGAGCAGCTCTGCGACGGGGCGATAGGGGATGCCGAGTTGATGGTCGCCGAACACGCTCATCGCCGGGCTCCGTTGTGTGAAGCCTCGCCGCGCGACAGGGCAGCTCCCTCTCCCGCTTGCGGCGGAGGGGTGGGGAGGGGGTGCCTGCCGCTTGCGCCGGCCTCTGCAGGTAAGTGGGAGCGAGTCAGGAGTGCTTCGATGAAGGCTGCGGCAATCGGGACCTCGGAGCGCCCCCTCCCCAGCCCTCCCCCGCAAGCGGAGGAGGGGACAGAGGAGATTTCGTCATTCCGGGGCGGTGCGAAGCGCCGAACCCGGAATCCAGACGGCTTCGTCTCCCGCGCTGCTATCTGGATTCCGGGCTCGCGCGAAGACGCGCGCCCCGAAATGACGAGGCTGGGTTGAGTGCGCTTTGTCACGACACCGGCCATTTCAACTGGACCATGGTTTCGAATTTGAGGTGCTTGCGAAGCCGCCCGACCGCCACCGGCACCTCGGCGAACAGCCTTTGCTCGTCGACCTTGGTGAGATGGCCGCCGGCCACCACCTGCTCTCCCATCACGAACACGTCGCGCACGGAATCGCCGGTGGCGCTGTAGACGAGGTTCGATACCGGATTGATCAGCGGCTGCCATTCCGGCCGGTTGGTATCGAACAGCACGATGTCGGCCTCTTTGCCGATTTCGATGCTGCCGATGCGGTCGCTCATCAGGGCGGCCCTGGCGCCGTTGACGGTCGCCATTTCAAGCCCGGTCTCCGGCGGCATGACGCGCGGATTGATGCGGGTCTCCTTGTAGCAGCAGCAGGCCAGCCGGATCTCCTGGGCCATGTCGACGATGCCCGAACTCGCATGGTCGGAGCCGACGGCGACGTTGACGCCGAGTGCCATCAATTCGGGCAGCTTGCCATGCACGAAGTTGCCGTAGCCGTTGTGGAGGCTCGAACTCGGCGCGCAGACGAGCGACGGCCTGCGGCGCGCGAGGATCGCGACCTCCCGCGGCTCGAGCCAGCCGGAATGGACGATCAGCATGCGCTCGTCGATCACGCCCAGCGACTCCAGCCGCTCGATCTCGGCCAGCCCGGTCCGGGCGACGCTGGAATCATGGGTGGAGTAGCTGAAGCAGGCATGGGTCTGCAGCAGCGTGCCGAATGTGTCGGCGAGCCCCTTGAGGCCGGTGATCAACTCGTCGGAGGCGTTGTTGAGGCCGCGGAACGAGGCGCTGGCGCCGAGTCTCGGGTTCCCCGACCTCGCATACCGCGCCAGCACCGTCGCGGCGCGCTCCATGGCGACGTCGGTCGACTCGATCATGCGTTCCGGCAGGATGCCGAGCACCGACTTGGTGAGATCGAACGAGGAGCGCGACACGATTGCGCGGATCCCCGTCGCCATCACGCCCTCGACGCAAGCCTCGGGATGATAATTGCCGGGATCGATGAAGCAGGTGACGCCGTGGCGCAGCAGCTCGGCGGCGGCGAGCGTCGCCGACACCCGCACGTCCTCGCTCTCCAGCGCGGCCTCGTAAGGGTACATGCGGTCGAACAGGAACGATTGGGCATTGCTCTCGTCGGCGAGCCCGCGCGAGAGCTGGAACGAGGAATGCAGGTGGCAGTCGATGAAGCCGGGCGTCGCCACCGTCGCGCGGCCGTCGACGCGGCGCCGGCCCGAGTAGCGCTGCGCCATGTCGGCCGACTTGCCGACCGCGACGATCCTGCCCGCGTCCACGACGATCGCGGCGTCGCGGATGACGCGGCGGCTGGCATCCATGGTGATCAGCCAGCCGATGTCCGCGATGACGAGATCAACGGACTGCACGTGCGCTCCTGCGAAGCATTGGATTCCGTGGACTCTTCTTTCCCTCCCCGGTTTCGGGGAGGGCCAGGGTGGGGTCTGCTTCACCAAGCAACGTGCGTTGGAACAGGCCCCACCCCGACGCTCCCCGAAGTCGGGGAGGGAGAAGGTTACTTATTCTCCCCGACATAGGTCAGCTCGTCGGCGATCTTGAGCTCGATGAGGACGTTCTCGTCGGTCGAATCCTCGCACAGCATGGAGCGGTGGCCGATGCCCTTGGGGATGATCAGCATGTCGCCGGGATGCATGATCTTGACGCCCATCTCGGTTTCCCATTTCAGCGCGCCCTTGACGCAGAAGATGATCTCGTGGGCGTCGATGTTGCGATGCCAGAAGCCCATGTCGTGTTGGCGCCGCTTGGAGACGTCGATCTTGACGCGGTCCGAAGTATAGAGCCGCAGCGGGGTGCCGTCCGCCTTGTCGATATTGGACGGCGAGAACGTGTCGGCGAAGATGTTGATCATGCGGAAGATGTCCGCATTCTCCAGGACGCCGGCATTGACGACCGGCGGCTCGTTATGGGCGAGCACGACGTTCTTGCCGTTGATGGTCACCAATTCGCGATAGGGAGGTTTCATGGCTGGCTCCGGCTCTCCTCGTTGATGCTTGCTCGGCTGGTGTCTGGCGCTCCGCCCGATGCCGCGAGCACGGCGGCGATGATGCCGGCATAACCCGTGCACCGGCACAGATGGCCGCTGAGGACCTCGCGGATTTCATCCTCGGTCGGATGGGGATTTCTCGCAAGGTAATCCGTAAACGACATCAGGATGCCGGGCGTACAGAAACCGCATTGCAACGCGTGATGCTGCCGGAACGCGTTCTGCAGCGCATTGAGGGTGCCGTCGGCAGATGCGAGGGATTCCACCGTGGTCACGCTACGTCCCTCCGCCTGCACGGCGAGGGTGAGGCAGCCGCGCACGGCGGCGCCGTCGATCAGCACCGTGCAGCACCCGCATACGCCGTGCTCGCAGCCGACATGGGTGCCGGCGGCGCCGATGACATGGCGCAGGAAGTCGGTGAGCAGCATCCGCGACTCGGCATCCCCCGCGACGGCGCGGCCGTTCAGAATGAAGGCGATGCGCGCCCGCTCGTCCTTGTTCACGCGGCGCATTGCAGGGCCTCTTCCACCACGGCCGGCCCGACCTGGCGCAGCAGATCGCGGCGCAGCCGGGCCGAGGCATGAATATCGTCATAGCCTTGGAGCTCCCAGGCCAGCGCCTCGAAGGCCGATTTCGCCGCGCCGGCGCCGTCGACGACGATGCGCCGCACGGCCGGTCGGTCGGCGACGCCGCCGATGCCGACCCGCACCACTTCGGCGCCCCTGGCGGTTGCGGCCGCGCTCTCGACGCTCGCTGCGATGGCGACGAGGGCGAAATCGCCGTGGCGGCGCGCGACCTCCCGGAACGCCACGCGCTTTCCCGTCTGGACGGGAAACCGCACCGCCGTGATCAACTCGTCGGGCTCCCGCGCCGTCGTCAGCATGCCGCGCTGGAAGTCCGCCGCTGCCACGGTGCGCAGGCCGCGGCGCGACCGCAGCACGACCTCGCCGCCGAGTGTGGCCAGTACCAGCGGTATCTCGGAACTGGGATCGGCATGGGCGACCGAGCCGCACACGGTGCCCCGGTTGCGGGTCTGGAAATGGCCGACGAAGGGCAGCGCCCTGGCGAGCAGCGGCAACCTGGCGGCGAGTTCCGGCCAGTCCTTGAGCCGGTTCTGGATCACGGCGGCGCCGACCTCGACCTTGTCGCTGGCGATCTTGATGGTGCCGAGTTCCTCGAGCCGCGCGATGTCGACGAGGATTGCGGGCTCTAGCAGGCGCAGATTGAGCATCGCCATCAGCGACTGGCCGCCGGCCAGCACCCTGGCCGCGTCGCCATGCTCGGCGAGCAGCGCGAGCGCCTCCGCCACGCTGTCCGGGCGGGCATAGTCGAAGCGGCGCGGCTTCACCGCGCCTCCGATCCGCCGAACAGGCGGCGCCATAGGCTGGGCTTGGTGCGGCCCTCTTCTCCCTCCCCCGCTTGCGGGGGAGGTTTGGGGAGGGGGCCTGCGGCCGGCGTGGCGAGGCGACGTCCGAGCCGCTCGAAGAACTGGGCGATGATCACCTGGGTCGCGCCGTCGAGCAGGCGGCCGCCGACCGCCGCCACCTTGCCGCCGATGGCGACGGCATAGTCGTAGTCGATCCGCGTTCCCGCCGGCGACGGCGACAGCCGCAGCAGGCCCGAACCCGACGCGCTGCCGAGCGGCCCCGCGAGCGCGCCGCCGATCCGGCCGGAGGTCTCCGTCACCAGATCGGACAGGCCGACGGTCGCAGTGAAGCGCCCGCGCACCGGACCGACCCCCAGCGACACCTCGGCCACGTAGTCGTTCTCTCCGGTCTTGCGCAGGGCGTGGCAGCCGGGAATGACCGCCTTCAGGCTGTCGGGATCGAGCAAGGCGCGCCACACCGCGGCGGGCGGCGCCGCCACCTCGAACGAGCCGTTGCCGCGCAGCGTGCGGCCCTCCCGCGACGGCTCCGCCGGAAGCTCGATCCGGGCGATGCCGGCGCCCGCCGGCCGCGGCGGCTCGGCGCCGCCGATGAGCCCGTGCAGGCGGCGCGGCGTCAGCGGCAGCGCGATGTCCTTGACGCCGAGCGCATCGGCAACCGCATTGGCGATGCAGGCCGGCGTGCTCATGCAATTGCCTTCCGCGAGGCCCTTGGCGCCGAGCGGGGTCAGCGGCGACGGCGTCTCCTGGTGCAGGATTTCGAGCTTTGGAATCTCGCTGACGGTCGGCACGAGATAATCCGCGAAGGTGCCGGACAGGAAGCTGCCGGCCGCGTCATAGACGAATTCCTCGTACAGTGCCGCCGCCACGCCCTGGGCGAAGGCGCCGTGCACCTGGCCGTCGGCGATCAGCGGGTTGAGCAGCGTTCCCGCATCATGCATCGAGACATAGCGGTCGATGCGGACCTGGAAGGTGACGGGGTCGACCTCGACCCCGCACATATCGAACACGAAGCCGTAGGTGAGCGAGGTGTTGATGCGGTCGTCGCGGGTCGGTGGCTCCAGCTCCGGCGGCGACCACACGCCGGTTTCCGACAGGCCGGGCGCCATGCCTTCCGGCAGCATCACCGGCGACCAGTGCGCGGTGCCGGCAATGCGCCCGAACGGCAGCGCGTTGTCGGGATTGGAGCGGCTGCGGATCTTGCCGTCGGCGAATTCGATGTCGGCGGGAAGGATGTTGAGCTGCTTTGCGGCGATGCCGGCGAGCTTGTCCCGCATCCGGGTTGCGGCGACATGGGCGGCGACCGCGGTGCCCGGCGAAAACCGGCACGAATAGGTGCCGGCCGCGATCGACCAGGGGTCCTTGCCGGTGTCCAGCGCGAGCGAGACCTCGATGTCGTCGGGGACGAGCCCGAGCCGGTCGGCGACGATCTGGGACAGCACGGTCTCGTGGCCCTGGCCCTGCACCGTCACGTCGGCAGTCATGGAGACGGCGCCCAGGGGATCGACATTGACGGTGGCCATGGACACCGCGCCGTTCTTGGGCCCGGCGCGCTCGCGGGCATCGGCGGAGAGCAGCGTCGAGAGATAGCCCATGTTGGACATGCCGGGCTCGACCACGGCGGCAAAGCCGATGCCGTAGAGCCTGCCGGCGGCGCGGGCGGCATCGCGCCTGCGCCGGAGATCGTCGAGCCGGCCGCCGCCGATCGCGGTCGCCACGGCGCGCGGGTAGTCGCCGGAATCGTAGAGGGCGCCGGCCGCGGTGCGGTAGGGGAACTTGGCCGCGGGAATGAGGTTGCGCCGGATCACGTCGAGATGGTCGAGCCCGAGCTCGACGGCGATGCGCTGCACCAGCCGCTCGAGCGCGAGATAGAGCTGCGGCCCGCCGAAGCCGCGGATCAGGCTCGCCGGCATCTTGTTGGTGAGCACGATGCGGTTGGTCACGTCCACATTGGCGATGTCGTAGGCGCCGGTGACGGCGCCGTGCATGCGGTAGAGCGGCCCCGGCATCGGCGCGCGCAGGAAGGCGCCGTAGTCCTCGCGCTGGTCGAGCCGCAGCGCGAGGATGCGGCCCTCCTTCGTCACGGCGGCCTCGATCTCGGTGATGCGGTTGGGCCCCGAGCTTGCGGCGACGAGGTGCTCTACCCGGTCCTCGACCCATTTCACCGGCCGCCCGGTGATCTTCGCGGCGATCGCGGTGAGCACGATATAGGGGAACACCGAGAGCTTGATGCCGAAGCTGCCGCCGCTGTCGGGCGGGATGCGCAGGCGCATCCTGGTGCCGGGGACGCGCAACGCTTTCGCCATCACCGGATGGGTGCTGAACGGCCCCTGGAAGTTCGCCATCACGTCATAGCTCTTGTCGTGCGGGCGATATTCGGCGACCACCACGTAGCATTCCATCGGCGTGAACGAGAGCCGCGGATAGTCGACCGTGAGCGCGACCCGGGCATCGGCCGCGGCGAATGCGGCGGCGGTGTCGCCGTAGCTGAACCGGCGGACCGATATCTCGTTGGTCCCGCACTCCGGGTGCAGCAGCGGGGCCGACCTGTCGCAGGCGGCGATCGGATCGATCACGGCGGCGAGCGGCTCGTAATCCACCACCACCAGTTCGGCCGCGTCTTCGGCGATGTAGCGGTCCGCGGCGACCACCAGCGCCACCGCCTCGCCGACATAGCGCACCAATTCGACCGCGAGCGACCACTGGTGCACCGGCTGCTTCAGGGCGATCAGGAAGGGATCGGTGAGCTTGCGGACGTCCTCCCCGGTGATCACCGCGACCACCCCGGGCAGCGCCTGCGCGGCGGCGGCGTCGATGCGCCGGATGTTCGCGTGGGCGTGCGGCGAGCGGATCACATGGGCATGCAGGGTGCCGCGCGGCTCCGGCAGATCGTCGCCAAAGCGGCCGCGCCCCGACAACAGGGCCGGATCTTCCTTGCGGACCAGCGGCAAACCGAGCTGAGACACCAATGCCCCGTCAAAGACTTTCTGCCCGCGTGATCACACCGGAACAGCGGCGGCCCGTGCATCGTCGGGTTGAGCGGCAGCTGCTCTAGCTAAACGCAGGCATCCCCCGAGTAAAGGCATCCCCGGCGCAAGCCTGCCATTCCCTGTCTTTGCGGTGCGCGCACGGCGCTCGTGTTGATGTAGCGGCCAAGCCCGGGCATAACTCCGGCCCCAACTGGGGCTGCACGAACTGGAACAGGCAATGAACGTCGAACGCAAGCCGGTCGCCTATGGCGATCTCCGCGGCTGGATCAAGGCGCTCCACGCCGCCGGCGAGATCAAGGAGATCGATGCCGAGATCGACTGGAATATCGAGATCGGCACCGTCATGCGGCTCGCCCAGGGCACCGGCGACGGCCCCGCGTTGCTGTTCAACAACATCAAGGACTATGGCGCCAACGCCCGGTGCCGCCGGGTGTTCGGCTGCGGGCTTTCGAGCTACCGGCGCGTCGCCATGATGCTCGGCGTCGCCCCCGACACCCATCCGCGCGAACTCGTGAAGATGGGCCGCAACGTGCTCAGCGGCGGCATTCCTCCCGAGATCGTCGCCACCGGTCCAGTGAAGGAGAACATCGTCACCGGCGCCGACATCGACCTCTACGACTTTCCATCGCCGTGGTGGAACCGGCTCGATGGCGGGCGCTACCTCCTCACCTACGGTGGCTGCGTCACCAAGGACCACGACACCGGCGTGATGAATGTCGGCATCTACCGCGGCATGGTGGCGAGCAAGACCGAGATCCCGATCCTGATGTGGAAGGCCCAGCATGTCGGCCAGCACGCCACGTCCTGGGAGCGCGCGGGGCACAACGAGATGCCGATCGCCGTCGCGATCGGCTGGGAGCCGTCGCTCGGATTCACCGGCGGCGCACCGGTGGCCAGGGGCGTGTGCGAATACGACGTGATGGGGGCGATCCGCGGCGCACCGGTCGATCTGGTCAAGTGCGAGACCGTCGACCTCCACGTGCCCGCATCCGCGGAGATCGTCATCGAGGGCTATGTCCAGCTCGATCCCGCCAAGTTCGCGATGGAGGGTCCGTTCGCCGAATTCACGGGCTACCTCGCCGGCGACAAGTCGCCCAAGCCGACCATCCGCGTCACCGCCATCACCCATCGCAACGATCCCATCCTGCGCGGCTCGATCGAGGGTTCGCTGCCCGGCAGCTTCTCGGAGAATGCGGTCTGCTCGTCGATCATGCGAGCGGCGACCGCATGGTCGGTGCTGGAGCGCGCCGGGGTGCCCGGGATCACCGACGTGTGGTGCCCGCCGGTGCATGCCGGCATCAACCTGCTGATCCAGATGAAGCAGAGCTATCGCGGCCAGGCCAAGCAGGCGGCCAATGCGATCTGGGGCTCATCGGCGGCCCACGTCCGCTACAAGCACATCACCGTGGTCGACGACGACATCGACATCCACGACTACGCCGCGGTCGACTGGGCGATCGCCTATCGCGTCAACGCCGGCGAGGACGATATCATCATCATGCCGTCCACCTTCGGCGCCGGCCTCGACCCGTCGACGCGGCGGCGCGACCGCAACCCCGCGCTGTTCGGCACCGGCAAGTGGAACCGGGTGCTGATCGACGCCACCATGAATCTCGACTACGACCCCGACCCCGATCTCGGCGGCGCCCGGTTTCCGCCCAAGGTCTGGCCCACCGATGCGGATGTCGCGGCGGTGGCACGGCGGTGGGGCGAGTTCGGATTGAAGCCGCTGCCGGTGAAGGCCGGGTAGGCGCCTCGCTTCTCCTCCCCGACTTCGGGGAGGGCCGGGGTGGGGCCTTCTCTCGAGTCAGCAAGACCCCACCCTGACCCCCCTGACCCTCCCCGAAAGCCGGGGAGGGAAAAGAAGTGCCCATCGCGCAACGAAACAAGGGCAACCGGAGATCATCGATGCGTTTGGAAGTGCCGGCCCCGCGCGAGACCTTCGAGGTCGCGCTGGAAGACGGAGCCCGGATCCGGGTGCGGCGGCACGGCCGGCCCGACGGCGTGCGCCTGTTTCTCAGCCACGGCAACGGCTACGCCATCGACGGCTATCTGCCGTTCTGGCAGCATTTCCTTGCCGGCTACGACGTCATCGTCTTCGACTTCCGCAACCACGGCCAGAACGTTCCGGTCGCGCCCGCCAACCACACCTATGCGCAGCTCACCCGCGATCTCGAGCGAGTCTACCAGGAGGTCTGCGCGAGACTCGGCGGCCGCAAGTCAGCCGGCATCTTCCATTCCATGTCCGGCCGCACGGCGATGAAGCATGCCATCGAGATCGGCTTTCGCTTGGATGCGCTGGTGCTGTTCGATCCACCCAACGTTCCCCCGCCCGGCCATTCCGTCTACGCCGCCATGGAAGCGTTCGAGGCTCGGCTCACCGCTTTTGCCGGCAATCGCCGCACCCATTACGCCGGCATCGAGGAGCTTGCGGTCGAGTTCGCCAAGTCACGGGTCGGCCAGGCCTGGGCGCCCGGCGTCCACGACCTGATGGCGCGCGCGGTGCTGCGCGAGAATTCGCAAGGCCCCGGCTTCGTGCTGGTGTGCGATCCCGTGAACGAGGCCGGCATCTACGCAGAGGCGATGGCCATGAATCTGTGGCCCAGGGCGACCGCGTTTCGCGGGCCGGTCAAGCTGATCGGCGCCGACCCCGATCTCCAGGGTGGCCCGCCGACCGGCCGCGCCAACCAGGCGCTCGGCACCGAGAACGGCTACGACTACAGCTTCGTCCCCGGGACCGGCCACATGCTGCAGATCGAAAAGCCCGAGGAGTGCGCGCGGCAGACGCTGGCATTCCTGGGCGAGTGTGGGCTGCGGTGAACTTGCCCGCCGGGATGGCGGGCAAGGCCAGTAGCAGAGCTGGCTTAGGCGACGCGCTGATCGCGGAACACTGCGCCGCAGTGCGCGCGTTGGGCGGCTGCAAGATGCCGGCGCGTTACGCTCTTCATCGACGAACTCCCGCGCACGACCTTGCTGAAGATCGACCGCCGCGCGCTGCGGCGGCGCGGTTGACTGCGCGGCGCCGCTTCACTTGCATCATCGGTACCGAACAGCGGCGGAAGCGCTGGAGCGCGGACGCAGACGGTTTCAACGATCGGGTTGAAAGCCCGATCGATTCATCCGATATCACCCGTGCCGACGGATGAGTGCCCTGACCATGGCCGCGCGTGAGCCGGGTCGGGCGAGGTCGGATCGCGCCAGCCCGGGTCGCGCCGTTTGAACCCGTCCGGCGCAAAGGAGTTTCTGCAATGATCGACGTTTATTACTGGACCACCCCCAACGGTCACAAGGTTACGATCTTTCTCGAAGAGACCGGGCTGAAGTACAAGATCATTCCCGTCAACATTGGAAAAGGGGAACAATTCGAACGCGAGTTCCTGGAAATATCGCCGAACAACCGCATTCCCGCGATCGTCGATCACGATCCCGCCGCCGGCGGCGAGCCGATTGCGGTGTTCGAATCCGGCGCGATCCTGCTCTATCTCGCCGACAAGACCGGCAAGTTCCTGTCGCACGAGGTTCGGGCGCGCACCGACGCCATTCAGTGGCTGTTCTGGCAGATGGGCGGCCTCGGACCGATGTCCGGCCAGAACAATCATTTCAGCCACTATGCGATTGACAAGATCCCCTATGCGATGGACCGCTACCGCAACGAGGTGAACCGCCTCTACGGCGTAATGGACCGCCGGCTGGCCGATCGTCCTTATCTCGCCGGCGGATACGGGATCGCCGACATGGCGAGCTATCCCTGGATCGTGCCCCATGAGCGCCAGGGCCAGAAGATCGAGGATTTTCCCAATCTCAAGCGCTGGTTCGAGGCGATTCGCGCACGGCCCGCGGTGGCCCGCGCCTATGCCCTGGTCAAGGAGGTCAATCCGAGCCAGGGCGGCATTCGCACCGCCGAGGAACGCGCGATCCTGTTCGGCCAGACCGCAGCCTCGGTCCGTGCGGCCGTGCGCTGAGCGGCCGTGTCGTTTCGGCACGACCTTGCACGACATCGCCGGGCTTGATCGGTCGCACCGATGGTGGCAGCGGCCCAGCGTCCTGCGGGAAGGCCCGCCGTCCCGATCCTAAAGCGCCGGGATGCGCCGGGGGCCGTGCGATCCTGCGACGCGCGCGTATGTCGACCATGTTGTTCGGTCCGGGATGTGCGGTGCCCGCGATGGCGCGTCCGCTCCGCGGCAACGGGTTTATCCGCGTCGCTCCGCGGCCCAGCCGCTGTCGGCGTGGTTGGCTCGACGGTGGCGGCCATGGTTCGTAGCTGGAGCGTCTGGATGACCTGTTCGCCGAACCCCTCCAACCATGAGAACCGCTCGGCCGGATCGACTGACGCATCGGCTGCGACATCCGGGCAATAGGCGGCGATCAGCGCGTTGGCCAGGTCCACCGGGGCGGCCTTGGGATTTTGCGTCGCGAGCCGGGTGGCGAGCGTGACCGTTGCGACGCCACCGACCGGCAGCTTCGGCTTGTCGAGCACGGCTGCGGCTTTGGCGACGAGGTCGCTCGGCACCAATGTTCCGTCACTCGCAGGGCACGTGATCTTTCCCGCGAACGGACCGGGCAGGCGTGTGACGAACGAGCGGCCAGCCGGCGTTGCCCAGATTACGTCGGCCGGCGGAAACGGCACCGCCGCGGCCTGCGGTGACACCGCTGCCGCCGCCTCCAGGGAGAAGCGGCGCAGCTCGGCATATTTCCGGTAAGTCGTTGCCCGACTCGCGGCGACGACCGGGCAATAGGCGGAGACCATTGCGTTTACCGTTGCGGCCGGACCGGCGCCGGGAGCCATCCTTTGATAGGCCGCGATAAGCTCGGGCAGGTTTCGATTGCCACCCTGTAGCATTGTCGTCAGCGTCGCCACCCCGGCCGGCCGCGGGCCGGCCGCTCCGGGTGCGCCGCCCACCTGGGGGCAGTCGAAAGCTGAGGCCGCCTGCGTGCCGAAATCGGGCACCTCGACGGTGGCCCGCCAGGCCGCGACCATTGCGGTGCTGGCGTTCGCAGCCGCCTGGTTTCCCCAGCTCGTACGCACGTAGTTCGCGAGGTCGGCGATCTGCGCATCGGACAGGCGCCCGGCAAAGGACGGCATCACGCCATATTGCCCGCCCTTGGGCAGTCCTTCCAGCACGACGGTGATGACATTGTAAGGATCGAGCGCCGTCACGGCGGGATTGCCGCGCAGCGGCGGCACTGCGCCCGCGGTTCCGGTGCCGTGCGGCTGGTGGCAGGTTGCGCAATTGTCGATGTAGAGCCGCGCCGATTGCCGGTACACGTCGGGGGCCAGCGGAGAGAGCGTCTGCGGCGCCGGCAGGTCGGGCGGGGGCGGGCTGTCGAACAGATAGGTGACGATCGCCGCAATATCGGGATCGGTCAGATAGGACAGGCTGTCGTGCACGACATCCGCCATCGGACCGAACACGCTGCCCCGTTGCGGCGAGGCCCCGGTCTTCAGGAACTGCATCAGGTTGTCCCTGGTCCAAGTCTTCGCCAGCGCGCCGGACGCGATGTCGGGCGCATAGAAGCCGTCGACCTCGGTTCCGGTGAACAAAGCCTTGCCCTTGATGGCTCCCATGATGTTGCGCGGGCTGTGGCAATCCGAGCAATGGGCGAGCGCCTCGACCAGATAGGCGCCGCGATTCCATTCGGCACTCTTGCCGGCGGCCGGCTTGAAATAGCCGGGCGAAAAGAACAGCTCGCGCCACGCCAGCATCCCCAGCCGCACATCGAAAGGAAACGAAAGCTGGTTCTGCGGGTTCGGCGCCTTCACCGGAGGGATGCCGCGCACATAGGCCCACAGCGCCTCGAGATCATCTTCCTCGATCTTGGTGAAAGCATCGAACGGCATGCCCGGATAGAGGTAGGCGCCGTCGGCGCGAATGCCCCGATGGAGCGCGTTCTTGAACTGATCGAAGGTCCACTTGCCGATGCCGGTTTCGGGGTCGGACGTGATGTTGACCGAAAACAGCGTCCCGAACGGTGTCTTCAGCCCGAGCCCGCCGGCGAAGGGTTGCGAGGCGTTGCCGGTGTGGCAGGGCGCGCAGTCGGCGGCACGAGCGAGATACGCGCCGCGCGCCACGAGAGCCGCATCGTCCTGCAATCCCTGGGCACCGGCGCTCGCCACGAGGCCGAACGCAGACAGCATCGCCGCCAGCATCGCCTTCGACTGAGCGTGCAATCGATTCAATCCGCATCGCATCGTCGGCCTCCGTGTTTCATCGCGGTGCAATCATTACGAATATTTCATGCCAAGATGAACGTTTCTAAAGCGTTTCGCCGCACTCCGGACACCGGTGTTTCCGATCGTCGTCGACGTCGGACAGTCGCATCGGAGGTAACCCCATGACGGCAAGCACCGGTTCGGACGCAAACACGAACGCCGTTTTCGCTCTGCATCGTTTCGGTCTCGGTCCACGCGCGGGATCGCAGGCCGCGATCGCTTCCGATCCTCGCGGCGCGCTCATCGCCGATCTCGCCAGGCCCGGCGCCGCGCGGCTGAACCGTCCCGGTCTTCTCGGCAGCGCCGAAGCCGCCCGCGCGGCGTTCGATTTTCGCCAGCAGCGCAAGGCGGAGCGCCTCGCAAGCCGCGCCGGGCAGGATGCCGGCAGACCGGCGGCCGATCCGGCCGCGGCCCCGGGCGCCAGTTCCCGCGCTGTGCCCGATCCGGCCGCCGCCGACACGATGGCGAACGAGCCCGCTGCGATGGAGCGCAGGCGGAGCGCTCTTGCCGCCAACCCCGATGCCGGCCGCCCCGCGCCCCAGCGGATCTTTCTCCAGGAAGCCGAGGCCCGGCTCGACGCCGCGCTCACCACCGAGATCGGCTTTGCCGAACGGCTGGCGTGGTTCTGGTCCAACCACTTCTGCATCTCTGCGGACAAGGGCCCGCTGCGCGCCATCGTCGGCGCCTATGACCGCGAAGCGATCCGGCCGCATGTGGCAGGCCGCTTCGCCGACATGCTGCTGGCGGTGGAAAGCCATCCGGGGATGCTCATCTATCTCGACAATGCGCGCTCATTCGGTCCCGGCTCGATCGCCGGCCGCAATCGCGGCAAGGGGCTCAACGAAAACCTCGCCCGCGAGATTCTGGAACTGCATACGCTGGGCGTGCGCACCGTCTATACCCAGGACGACGTCACCCGTTTCGCCGCCATCATC